>JAZRMU010000085.1:0-8149 GCA_045647785.1 Acutalibacteraceae bacterium | reverse complement strand
ATATTATCAAGAATCTTTACAAAATAATCCATATGCACCTCTGGGCAGATGACCTTTGCCTGCTGCAAGGTCTTTTTATCTCTTTGTTGAGTTTTATGTGTAACCTTAAGATAAAAGTTACGTGTAAAACTTTTAATAAAGCTGCTCTGAGATACAATAGGCGAGCCGTCAAAGATAATCTTTTTAAACTTAAGTCTGTTATTCTGCCACATGGTTGCAGTAAGCACACCGCCCATAGACATACCGAAAATGCCGTAAACCTTTTCGCCGTAGTTTGAGATTATGTAATCTTCAAGCTCTTTGGCATCCTTTGAAAAGGAAACAAAATCTTCCTTTTCATCAGGGTTGTGTCCTGAAATTATTGGAACGATGATATGAAAGTCATTTTTATAATGCTCAATATACTTTTCCCACACGTGCCAAGGACTTTGGAAACCGTGTAAAAGGATAAGCTTTCTTTTGCTTTTATCGCCGAATTCAAGAATTTTCATATTGCGAACCTCCTCGTCAAATTCTTATTTATCGGTTAGTTGTATTATAGCATAACTTGACCAACAAACAAAGAGAATATTTAAAAATACCCGCAGTTTCAAAAACCACGGGTATAAGGTTTCATGGCACTGTCGTTAATAATACGACTCTTAATTGCCGTCTTTTTTGTGCTTTTATTAATTATTTTCGAAGTCCCTTTGGGTAATGATTTTTAGCTCTGCCCTCAACAACCTTTGCTCCACCGAGGGGATAGCCATCCACCATAACCACAGCCCAGCCGTTTTCTGTAGCGGTGTCAAATTCCTCACCGTGCAGATATTTGGTAAGCTCGGGTGAGTCAAGCGATAAATTAATTTTTCGCTTGAAATTTTGACCTAGCGCCGTAAAAAATTGGTGGTGGGGGAGAATGTAATTTTTCCTAATCTCGCCGATAGTTACTCCGCAGCAAAAAGCGGTGCCGCTCTTTATCGGCAGCCTTCCGTTATAATAAATCGGGTTGCCGCTATAAGTAGTAACATAATCGGGGTTGTAATCCAATAATGTATCGTTCAAAAAATCGGTAACGATTTTATCGGGCTTTGAGTCCGCCTTTGCGGGTGCAAAATCTGCCGATTTTTCGCCCGTGTGGTGCAGCAGCGCCATAAACTGACCTTCACCTGCCGCCTTGTGCGGGTAAAATCGGCGCAATAAGTGAATGTTTTCTGTTTGGCAGCCATCGAATTTAATTCCGTCTGCAGTAGATTTTGCTACTCGCTCATTTACAGGAAGCAGCTCGAATTCCGGGTGGCGATTTAAAAAAGCATCAACTGCCATTTCGTTTTCCTCCAGCGAAAATGTGCAGGTAGCGTAAATGATATATCCACCGCTCTTTAGTGCCTTTACGGCATTATCCAAAATTTCTTGCTGACGGCTTGCGCACAAGGCAATATTGTTTTCAGACCATTCATCTATAGCGATTTCTTCTTTTCTGAACATACCCTCGCCCGAGCAGGGGGCATCCACCATAACAAGGTCGAAGGTGCTGTCAAAGGTAGCGGCAAGGCGAGCGGTATCCATACAGGTAACAATGGTGTTCTGAAGTCCCAAACGCTCAATATTACCTGTGAGTATTCTGCAGCGTGAGGCGATGATTTCATTAGACACCAAAACTCCACGGCTGCCTAGCTTGTTTTTAAGCTGCGTGCTTTTGCCACCCGGCGCTGCACACATATCGAGTATACACCAATCGGGCTCGATGTCGATGCATTCGGCAGGCGCCATAGCGGCGGGCTCCTGCACATATATTAATCCTGCGTGGTGATATGGGTGGTTGCCAACCTTGTCGTAGTCAAGGTAATAACCGTTATCAACATAGGGGATTTTGCGGCTTCCGAAAACATTGATTTTGCTGAAATCCTCCACGCTTATTTTATCTGTATTAACCCTGAATGCCTTAACGGGTGGATTTTTAAGCTGCCTTTCATACGCTTCAAATTCCTCGCCGAGCAGGGTCTTCATTCTATTTTCAAATTCGATAGGTAGCTGTTTCATCTATTTATCCGATCCCCACATTTCGGTGGTTAGCATACACATACCCGTGGCTATAATGGCGGCGGTTTCGGTGCGCAAAATGCGGCTGCCTAAAGAAACAACCGTTGCGCCACACTCGAGAGCCTTTTCAATCTCGCCATCGTGGAAGCCTCCCTCGGGTCCTATAAAAATACCAACCGATTTGGCGTTTTTAAGGTTTTTTAGAGCCTCGGCGGTAGCTGCGATACCCTCGGCATTTTCGTAGGGCACAAGTATTAAATCAAGTGTTTTCGCAAGCTCGAGCGCCTTCGCAAAGGAGCTGACCGGCATAATCTCGGGTACAATATTGCGCTTGCTCTGCTTTGCGGCGCTTTCGGCAATGCTCTGCCAGCGGGTCTGTTTAGACTTCGCTTTTTTATCGTCTAATTTCACAATGCAGTGCTTCATTTCGGTGGGAATAATCTTATGAACACCAAGCTCAACACATTTTTCGATAATATATTCCATTTTATCGCCCTTTGGCAGCCCTTGGAATAAAAATATTTTTAGCGGCAGTTCAGTATCCTTGTAATTCTCCTTTAGAATCTCAAGCTCTACGGTAGTGTCTGTAAAGCCGACTATTCGGCATAAATCACTTCTGCCACCACAGCTGATAAGGCAGGTATCATCAGCGGTCATTCGCAAAACATTTTTTATATGGTTATAGTCTGTACCACTTATAAAATAGTGCGAATTCTGCCTGTTTTCTTCATTTGTGAAAAAGTTGAACATAGTAAAATTACCTCACTTGAAAGCATAATTAAATTATATCAGCAATCAAGGGGTTTTACAAGATAAATATATATTTACTTTTAGGATATTTGGTGCTATAATATTATCCGTTTGAAAAGGGGAGTATATATGCTAAAATACATTAAGCCTAAATTTTTTGATACTATCAAGGGCTATACAGCCGCGCAGCTTATAAAGGATTTAACTGCGGGACTAATCGTAGCCATTATTGCACTTCCGCTCTCAATTGCGCTCGCACTAGCGTCGGGAGTTGAGCCGGCACAGGGAATTTATACCGCTATTGCCGCGGGATTTTTCGTGGCTCTTCTCGGTGGTAGCAGCGTGCAGATTGCAGGACCCACAGCCGCCTTTGCAACGGTTGTTGCGGGTGTTGTGGCGGCAAACGGTATGGACGGGCTGTTTTTGGCGACAGTTATCGCGGGCGTGATTTTGGTAATAATGGGTCTTTGCCGACTTGGCGGACTTATAAAGCTTATCCCTCATTCCATAACCGTTGGCTTTACGGGCGGTATCGCCGTTACAATTCTGCTTGGTCAGATTAAGGACTTTTTGGGCATTACCTATCTATCGGGAGTGCGTCCCATAGAGGCTATAGAGAAAATAGAGGCGAATATCGAATTTATCGGTACATTCAGCTGGCAGGCGCTGGTGATAGGTGCAATCAGCCTTGCAGTTTTAATATTTTATCCCAAGCTTGAAAAGCGTGTTCCGCCGTCTTTGATAGCGGTGATTCTCGGCGCGGTGCTTGTGGGCTTTATACCTGTTTTCAGCTCGGGTGTTTACACTATCGGCGACCTTTACACCATTCCAAAGGGTTTGCCAAGGCTGGAATTTGCCGCAATGGATTTCTCCTTGAGCAAGGCACTGTCAGTGCTACCTAATGCCATTACTATAGCGGTGCTGGCAGGTGTAGAATCGCTGCTTTCCTGCGTAGTGGCTGATAGTATGGTAGGCGGCAAGCATAATTCTAATGCCGAGCTGGTAGCCCAAGGTATCGGCAATATCGCGAGTGTATTTTTCGGTGGAATCCCCGCAACGGGTGCAATTGCCCGAACCGCCGCAAACATTAAAAACGGCGGCAGAACTCCTGTGGCCGGTATGGTGCATTCGGTAGTGCTTTTATTGGTGCTACTGTTCCTGATGCCCTATGCAGCGCTTATTCCAATGCCCGTTATCGCAGCTATTTTGTTTGTTGTGGCTTATAATATGAGCGAGTGGCGCGGCTTTGTGAAAATCTTCCGCACAGGCAATATCGCCGATATCGCAGTGCTGTTAGTTACCTTTGTTTTCACCGTTGTTTTTGATTTAGTCGTAGCTATAGTAGTGGGACTTGCACTTCATTACCTTATTGCTTTAATCAAGAAAATTCGCAAGTAATATTTTCCGACTATTGAAATATTTAAGAAAATTTAGTATAATATAAAAAGTAAAAAAACTTGGAGATGTTAATATGCGTTTTGATATTAAAAAAATGAAATATCAGGGTATTTTTCTAGCTGTTTTAACAGGTGTTTTAGCCATTATACTTGTTGTTTCAAGTGTTACAAACAATATCAAGGATACACCCCCTCCTGTCGTGGAAACTCCTGCCGATTCGGATAATGTGGGTCAGCCGGAGGATAACCTTAATGTTGAAACCAACGATTTCACTTCTAGCGGCGGCAGCGGCTCGAGTGGTAGTAGCGGCGGCAGCAGCTCTAGTGGTCATACCCATAACTGGATACGCGGCGGCACAGTAGAACCAACCTGCGAGGAGGCAGGATATGACCGCAGCACCTGCCATTGCGGTGAGGAGAAAAAATCTAACGAAAAGGCAGCCCTTGGACACGAATGGGGCGAGTGGTCGCTCGTTCCCGCCGAGGAGGAGGGCGAAGAAGCATATATGATTCGCGTTTGCCAGCGTTGCGAAAAAGAGGAAAAGAAAACCGAGCAGGATACAACCCCTCCCGCGGGTGGCGACGGTACAACACCTGACGGAGAACAAGGTGGCGAGGACGAAACTAATCCCGACGATGGCGACGGCTCGGGTGATGGAAACGGCGACGGCACAGGAAATGAAAATGGCGATGGCTTGGGCGATGGAAGTGGAAGCGACGATGACTCGGGCGATGGGCAGTAAAGCAGATGGGTGAAAAGTATAAATCCTGCTGTTTTACAGGCTATAGACCGAATAAATTCGATTTCGAGTTTGTTCGCGAAAACCCGCAGTATAAAACGCTTGAAAATAGGCTCTTAACCGAGATTACCGCTGCCAACGATAACGGTTGCCGCGAATATTTTTGCGGTATGGCTTGGGGCTTTGACCTTATGGCGGGCGAGGTGGTAGCGCTACTTAAAAAGCTGCGCCCAAGGGATAATATCAAGCTAATTGCAGTCGTGCCCTTTCCGGGGCAGGAAAAATCGTGGGACAGCGAGTGGCAAGAGCGCTATAATGATGTTATGTCGTCTGCCGATAGGGTAGTGTATATCTCGCCAAATTATACTAATTGGGCATACCACAAGCGCAACCGTTATATGGTCGATAATTCGGATATTGTTATAACCTTTTTTGACGGTAAGTCGGGAGGTACAGCAGCAACGCTTAAGTATGCAAATGAAAAAGGAAAAAATATTGTTAATTTAGCAGCCCAAAAGGCTGATGAGCAAATTTATTTTTCCCCCTATATTGTTTTCGATGATGAGGATATATAAAAACACTCGGCTTCTTGAAGTCGGGTGTTTTTTGTTTTTATTCGTAGGTACGGGTCCTGACCGCTTGTAAAAAACTCTTGACAAAACATAAAGTGTAGTGTATTATACAAGTGTACTAATCAGATTAATACAGTTAGAACGGAGGCGCGTAATTGGTACAGTTAGATTATAAAAGCGGAGTGCCGATATACGACCAATTAGTAAGCGGCATAGTAAAACTTAAAATGGTAGGCGCGCTAAAGGGGGGCGACCCGCTTCCGAGTGTGCGTATAATGGCAGCAAGGCTTGGCATCAATCCAAACACCGTGCAAAGAGCCTATGCTATTTTAGAGGAAAAGGGCATTATCTATTCCGTGTCGGGCAAGGGCTCATTCGTTTCGGGTGAGGGAAGTGCCGATGCTTTAGACCTTATAGCCCTAAAGGAGTTTAGGAAAGCGGCAGCCGAGGCCATTAAAATGGGCAAAACTGCCGAAGAATTAAAGGCAGAAATAGATAATCTCTTCAAGGAGGATTAGTGATGATAGAAATTAAAAATTTGACCAAGCGCTTTGATGGCAAGGCCGCAATTAATAATATAAGCTTCTCTGTTCCCGAGGGCACGGTATACGGACTTGTTGGCTCGAACGGCTCGGGAAAATCGACCCTTTTGAGACTTTTATCGGGTGTTTATTATCCCGACGGCGGCAATGTGCTAATCGATGGGAAAGCTCCTTTCAACTGTCCTTATATAAAATCAAAAATCTGCTACCTTGCCGATAATCCATACTTCGTTCATCAGTCAACGATAGAGGAAATGGCAAAGCTTTATAAAGGGATATATCCGTCCTGGAATAGCGATAAATTCGAGTATTTAAAAACAGTGTTCCCACTTGACAGTAAAATGAAAATATCCACAATGAGTAAGGGTATGCAGCGTCAAGCAGCGCTTATGATAAGCCTCGCATTAGAGCCGAAATATCTGCTTTTAGACGAGGCATTTGATGGGCTTGACCCTGTTATGCGAAAGGTTCTTAAAGCCCTGCTAACCGACGGCGCAGCCGCGGGTATGACAACAATTATAGCTTCGCATAATCTGCGCGACCTAGATTATCTTTGCGATAGGGTAGGACTTATCCATTTTGGAGAAATTGTATTTAATGATGAAATTGAAAGAATTAAATCGGGCATACATAAGGTGCAGGTGGCCTTCGAGCGCGTTCCGGATGCATCGGTTTTCGATAGCCTCGAGGTAATAAAGCTGGAGCGCACAGGCAGCCTTATTCAGCTTATTGTAAAGGGCGACGAGGAGGAAATAATGCATTTTATCAAGCGGCTTAATCCCACCTTTGTTGAGTTTATCGCACCCGATTTTGAAGAAGTATTTATGTATGAATTGGAGGTAAAGGGATATGATGCCGAAAATATCATTAAATAAATCAGCAATCAATATTTTTGCTTTTACACTTAAAAAAAGCATTGGCTTTTCGGCTATTGGGGCGGTACTTGCGTTTCTGCTGTCGCCTGTGTATATGTATAACACCATAGTCGATTATGTGGATAGGTATAAAAAACTAATATATAATTTTGAGGACTTATTCACAACCTTTGCTCTGCTTGCAGCTGTGGCGGCAACGGCATTTTTGATGGTGCTAATCTACATTAATTTCAGTTATTTGTATAAGCGCAGCGCGGGCGACTTTTTTCAGTCGCTGCCACTTAAGCGCAGCGAGCTTTTGTTCGCGCGGTTTTTTGGCTCATATATAGCAGCAATAATCCCGCTGTTTGTAGGCTATGCGGGCGCATTTGGACTAACCTTCTTGGACTTTGTATCGGCAGATAGGTCTGCTATAGCGGTAGGCTTTGTTTTTACCGCCGCCATGATGCTTGCCCTTGGCTTTTTCACATTATTGTTTATCCTTGCATCGGGCGGAATTTTCGACAGTATTATAGCGCTCGCCACCGTGAATATAGGAGTACCTGTAATTGCCCTGTTTATTTACGGTCTTTGCAGCGAGCATCTGTACGGCTTTAGCGCTAACATCGACACCGAGCTCATCGCCTACACAACACCGTTCGGGTATGCGCTGATGCGGCTTGTGTATTTAATAAGCGACTATGCCGCCGCCCCATTCTTTGAGTGGAAGCACACACTTGCCGCTTTATTGCTGATAGTAGGATTTGCAGCCTTGGCGGTGCTATTATACAACCGTCGCAAGAGTGAGAAAATTAACGGCTCGTATGCCTTTAAGTTTGTGCCCGAGGTTATCGGTGTTATAGTGTCGGTGCTGGGTATTTTCGTTCTCGCTCTCATCTTTTCAAGCGATTATGATGAACTGCCGTTTTGGGGCTTTGGATTTATCGGTGCGCTGCTGGCATCGGTTGTCTATTATCTCATAATTAACCGCGGTTTTAAAAAATTTGTTAAATCCTTAATCGTCGGCGCTGGCGCCTTTGCGGTGCTTTTAGCAGTGAATTTCGGCATTCAGTTCGACATTTTAGGATGGGAGAAAGCGCTGCCAATTAAAAGCAGTATTGAATCGGTAGAGGTGAGTATAAGAGGCTATGCTATGCAGAGCGAGGATATTGATTTAGCTTTAAGACTCAATAAAGCCATTATTGAGGATAAGGATATGGCAGAGTCAGATAATAAAAGCGCACAGTATATATACTTCACATATACACTAAA
>JAZRMU010000084.1:0-5271 GCA_045647785.1 Acutalibacteraceae bacterium | reverse complement strand
ATTAATCGCGGTATATGCACCGTCTATATCCATTCTTGCCTTTTCAAAGTGGACATCAAAGGTGGTATCATTCATTCGGCTTGCCAAGGTAAAGGCGAGCACCTCATCGTCCTCTATAATTACCAAACTTTCAAGCCCCAGCGCCTCATAATTTTCGAAAACGCGTTCAAGAGCCTCTTTTTCAAGAGTGAAGCTGTCATCCTCGGGTACTTCGCGGCTTTCAAACCACGCCTTGGTCATAGCCCTTACTGCCTCGAGATTTCCGCTGTGCAGCGGTTCGAGAATCAAATTTTCGTGCGCTGCATAAAAGCGGTTAAGGTGATTTCGCTTGCTATGGTACTTTTTACCCTTCAGCGTTGCAAGGTCGGTTATATTATAAACATAATCGCTAGAATCGCGGTTGCATTTCATAATAAATTGTTCGGGGAACATTGTTTCAAGCTCCTCGCATTCCTTTTCAAGCAGTCCCGAAAAGCGGCATGGGATACCGCGGGAATGGGCATCGGCAATAATGGCCTCAATACATTTTTTCTTGTTTCCGTTTCCGAGCGGGTAGGGGTACACAAAGTGTCTGCCAAAGCGTGAAAATGTGAGCATACAGCCTTCAAATTCACACAGCTGTTGCTCGCCCCATAGAAATACATTTGCAAAGGAGAAATTGCAGCCGCGATGATCAGAGGCTGAAAGATATTCCTCGTATTTTTCCTTGTCTGTAATCGATGCAGGTTTAAAATCTAACATAAAAACTCCTATATAAATCCGAAAATCAGCACTCGCACCACTGCCATACATTCTCTGAGCACCCCCGGCAGCAAATAATTAAGCCTTGTTGTGCTGTTAATGTGCGCAGCTGAACCGATTCCCGCCCTCTTTGCGGTGAGACCGGCTCTAAAAATATGGTATTCATTAGTGATATAAGCGACCTTGTAATCGGTTAAACGCTCGTCCAGAAGCTTCTTGGAAAACTTGAAATTCTCCAGCGTGCTTGTGGCGCGATCTTCCTTAATAATAAGCGCTGCGGGCACACCCTTATCAAGCAGATATTTTTCCATTGCCTCGGCCTCGGTGATATTCTCACCGTTGCCCTTGCCTCCGCTTACAACTATCAAGGCGGCGGGGTTTTGTTTGTGGTAAAATACTGCGGTATCGAGTCGGTCGCGAAGAACAAGACTCGGTGTATCTCCATGTACGGCAGCCCCGAGAACAATTATAGCATCCTCGCGATAATCCACACTATCGGTTATCCCAAAGCAGAGTAAAAATGCCGAAGCCGCAACCGCTAAACCAATGCAAACCGCAAGCACTATTTTTATCCACCTCTTAATCTGTTTCCCAAACACTCCCAAAATTATCAGCACGAGACCCAGAGCGAGAGTTGCAGGTATTCCCATATTAAAGTTGGAAACTGCTGCCACAAAAATTCCGTTGAGCAGAGTTATACTGCCGAGCAAAACTAAAATTATATTAATTACTTTCATTTTTTCTTTTCCTTTTTATAAGGTCTATGGCAATAATTGTTGCCGAAATCGTTAAAATTGCAACACCGATAATCGCGCCGCAGTTCATAAAGAATTCGGGCGGCAGTATATTTATTATTTCATCCTCGCGAGGGTAAAATTCCCAGTTTGTTTTGTTTGGAAACAGCAATAAATGAAAAAGCCTGAAGGCGATATCGAAATCTATCAAAGCTAATGCCCCTAAAAATGCGGGAACAGCAATAGCTGCTACAGCCGAATAGTAGGCTGCTGAATGGTGAGAAAAACGAAGCGATATTTTATTTTTAATTTTAAGAATTAGAATAGCGGCAACCGAAATGCTGCTGACCGCCAAAACCGCAAAATCAATGCCGAAAAGAGTTCGGCAATCGATGAAATGCTGTTTTCCGCTTTCGGAATAAAGCATTTCGCCGCAAGAAAATTCGGCCTTTCTAAAGGTTAAAAAATCCATAACCTCATTAAAGGCTGCCTTAATTTCGGCTTCGCTATACCCGCTATCGGTAAGGGATAGAGGCTTAATATGCGCAAAATATATATTTCTGCATAGAATTGGCAGAGAAACAGCAAGGGAAAGTATTAAGAAAAACAGCGAAACCGTAAAAATCGCAGCTACAAAACTATCAACCCTATGCTTCATTTTTCCACCTCTTTTTGCTCTTTATTATATAATACCCCCTTTTTTTGACTTTTTCAATAGAAAAAACACCGCAACTGTTAAGTTGCGATGCTTTCATATATAAAAATTAATCAATATTAACTCCGCGATTTAATAGCTTAATATTTATAAAGCAGAGAACCGGGAATAGAACTCCATAAGTGGCAATGCAAATTGCAATAAGCAGCTTAATCGTTGCGACAGTAGGCGTAGCGGTAGTGGTGAATATCTGCAAAATATCGTTATTTATCAAGCCGCAAAGCACAGCTGCTAACAAAGATATAGCTTGTGTAGCAAGATATATGATAAAACCGAAAAGGAAAGAGAGGGCGAGCTTACGGTTGTTTTTGCTGTGCCCTAAAATAATACCCGAAATTCCACACTGCATAATGTTTAGCAGCTGGAGGAATATGAGCAGCAGCAAAGCGCCCAGCACAACAAAAATATTAAATGAGAAGGCGTTTGCAATAGGCTCTAAAAGCGTTTTTAAAAGCTCTATGTTTTCCTTGCTGTAAAAAGAAATAAACAGCATTAAAGCCGATACCGCAACGCTTAAAAACATCGAAATTATTACAGAGAAAATACGCGAGAGATAGAGTGAGCCTTTTTTAACGGGTAAGGTATGGTAAAGGTAAGCGATGTCGCCGTAAAGCGTAGAGGTGAAGCGGCGCCAAACAAAAAGTATATTATTTATTATTGCGTTAAATATCATAGATATTGAAACGCCTCGGCAGATGCCTACTAAAAATGGAGTGAAGCTCGATTCAGGCAGTAGCTTTGCACAGCGCGCGGCTATAGAAAAGAAAATACCTATCAAATAGAAAGCCCAAAGAAAATTAAGGGTATATCCAAGCTCATATTTCAATAATTTCTTTAGCATTTGAAGGTCCTCCTGAAAATTTCATCAATCGAGGCATTTTCCTCTTCCCGAAGTTCATCGGTATCCTTGTGTAGTATAATTTCACCGTTTTTGAGGAAAATCACCTCATCTAAAATGCGCTCAATATCAGCAATCAGATGTGTTGAAATTATAACACTCGCCTCGGGGTTAAAATTGGATAGTATAGTATCCAAAATGTAATCGCGTGTAGCGGGGTCAACACCGCCGAGCGGCTCATCTAGCACATAAAGCTCGGCCTTGCGGCTCATAACGAGGGTGAGCTGCACCTTTTCAAGCATACCCTTGCTCATCTTGTTGAGCTTTTGCTTTCTTTCAAGTCCTAAATTGGCAAGCAGGATATATGCTTTTTCGCTATCGAAATTATCGTAAAAATCGGCAAAAAACTTAACAGTTTGCTCAACGGTGCGGGTTTTGTCAAGATAGGTGCGCTCGGGCAAAAAGGCAATGAGCTTTTTGCTTTCGGTATTTGGCTTCTGCCCGTATATTAGCACCTCTCCGGAGGTGGGGGTCAATAGGTCATTGATAAGCTTTATAAGTGTGGTTTTACCCATTCCGTTTTGACCGAGCAACCCAATAATTTTGCCGCCCGAAACCGAAAGGTTTATATTCTTGAGAACCTCTTTTTTATCGAAGCTTTTTGATAGGTTTTTACACTCTAACAGTTTCATTTTCTACCTCCGCAAGGGTTAAAATTTTAATAAGCTCGGTTTTTGAAAAACCAATTTTTCTCATACTTTCAATATATTCATTAGTGAGCTTGTCGGCAAAAGCTTTTTTATAGTCGAGCAGCAGCTCTTGGTCGAATGTAACAAACTTGCCGTTTGTGCGTTCGGTGAAAATTAGTCCCATACTCTCGAGCTCTGCAAGCGCTTTTTGCACAGTGTTGGGATTAACCTTAAAATCATTAGCCAAATCTCTGACCGAGGGTAGCCTACTGCCAATTTTTAATTCTCCTGCAATAATTGCTTGCTTAATTTTATCGACTATCTGCATATAAATAGGGGAGTTGTTGTTAAATGCGATTTCCATAGCTTGCTCCTTATTGTATCACTTCAATAATACAATGATACAGTATAAATGATGGTTTGTCAAGAAAAAATAAGAAGCAGTGATTTCACTGCTTCTTAAAAATTATTTGTTTATGAATTTAACCGCTGTTCCGTAGGCAATAACCTCTGCAGCACCCTGCATAACGGCTGATGAGGTGTAGCGGATATTTATAACAGCTTCAGCACCCAGTGCTTCTGCTTCTGCCACCATACGCTTTGTAGCAATGGCGCGCGCTTCGTTCATCATCTTGTTATAGTCAACAAGTTCTCCGCCAACCAGCGTTTTGAAGCTTTGCAAAATATCCCTTCCAATATTTTTGCTCTGAATTGTGCTGCCCTTTACAAGACCCAGCATTTCCAGCTCCTTGCCGGTAATATAATCAGTATTTACTAATATCATCGTTATCTTCACTCCTAATTTCCTTAATCCTGTCAATGCAGGTGTAAATCATTGCGGCGGCAAAGGCAAGAGGTAAAATGCCGAGAGCAATTTTCCAAAATCCGGGAACAAGCCAAATAAGCACACCGAAATAAACGGCAAAATATATAATCATAATAACCGTAATAATAATCGGTGCCACAATTTTTCCTTTTTTCATTTAGTACACCACCAAAAATACTATAACATAGTGCCCGCAAATTTTCAATATCTAAAATTCAGCTTTTTGTTTTTTGCAACGGAAAAACCCTATAATAAGGAAAATCGTTCCAACTAATAAGAGAGATATTAAAGAAAGTAAAAATCCCCGTTCTTACGAACGAGGTTTTTTGGCAGGGGTAGAAGGACAAATCCGCTTCGCGTCTTTCTTGCTCGCCCACCGAAACGCCTTGCGTTTCAGTACCGGGCAGCGCACCTTTTTGCTAAAAAACAGTCCCCCAGACTATTTTTCTTAACGCAAAAACCCTCTCAGTGTTCGAGTCCTTCAAATTAATAAATAAAAACCACCTTGAAAGGTGGTTTTTTTTGGCAGGGGTAGAAGGACTCGAACCCTCAAGGACGGTTTTGGAGACCGGAATGTTACCATTACATTATACCCCTATATTTAATTTTAAATATGTAGCTTCATTAGAATCAACATATCAAGCTTTTTTGCTAATACTGGTGGACCAGCAGGGACTCGAACCCCGGACCAACCGGTTATGAGCCGGTTGCTCTAACCAACTGAGCTA
>JAZRMU010000083.1:0-17185 GCA_045647785.1 Acutalibacteraceae bacterium | reverse complement strand
CATTAAATCTTTACCATACGGTGATAGAATTTAACACGAAAAGCGAGGTAAAATTCACCTCGCTTTTTGCTATGTATAGGTAAAAATATGCTGTTTTCGCCAAAAATTTTTCTTCAAAAATTGCTCAAAAACCCAGTATTTATGAGGGTTAAAGGCATATTTGTGTTATTATTACATCCGCCTCAACTCTTCTCACAATTCCAGTGGCTTTCATACTATATATTTCCCCTTTACAAATACATCGTAGGGCGGGGGAAGACTCCCCTTCACAAAAGGGGAGATGTCGGCGAAGCCGACAGAGGGGTACGGCCTCGGTAGAGGGGCTCCCGCCGTTTTGTTTTGCGGGAATTTGCGGCAGGAGTAAACCCCTGCCCTACATCACAAAATTTTTAAATTGTGATGTTAGGATTTTTAATTAAAGGAAATTTATTATCTCAACATTCTATAGTTTATATCGTTTTGCTATAGATATAAATGATGTATTTTCATAAGTTCACCCCCCATTTCATTTAAAATAAAATAAAAATTTTAACGATAAACATTAAAAAATAGTTGACAAACATTGTTTTGAGTGTTATAATACCCATACATTAAATCGCTTTGGAGGAAAATAAGATGAACAAATCAAATTTAATTGCTAGAAAATTAGACACTTTTATCAAATGGTGCTTCCGTGTTATGTTAGGTGCCACAATATTGTATGTTCCCATTCTTATTGTAACAGCAATAATACTGAAGATTGACCCTAGCTATACAAATAATATTATGAATACATTTACTTTTGGTAATTTAGAGTTTTATGTAAAGGAAAACATAATTCCGTCAACTAATTTCGCAATTACCTATATATTAACTATGGGCGGGATTTTATTGGTGTGTGCAATCACAAGTTGTATGTGCTTTAAAATTTTAAGAAATATTTTCAAACCTATTATTGCTGGAGAGCCTTTTCACACCGCAATTTTTCTTAACCTTAAAAAATTAGGATGGATAAGTATTATATTCGGACTTATATCCAGTGTTTTTTCAGTGGTAGAATCCTTGGTTTTATACTACGGATATGATCTTGGAACTATTCTTGTCAACGAAAACATAACCAAAGTTGTACCACAGTTTACATTCAAGTTGGACTTCATTCTTGTTTCAGCTGTAATATTTTTGCTTTCCTATATTTTCAAATATGGTGCACAGTTGCAACAGCAAGTTGATGAAACATTATAAGGAGAGTATTATGCCGATTATATTAAGATTAGATAGAGTTATGGCTGACCGAAAAATTTCATTGAACGAACTTTCAGAAAAGGTTGGAATAGCCAATGTTAATTTATCAAAAATTAAGACTGGCAAAATAAGTGCCATTCGTTTTTCAACTTTAGAAGCAATTTGCGAGACCTTAAATTGCCAACCCGGCGATATTTTAGAGTACGAAAAATAGTAAACACAAAGCGAGGTGAAATTCACCTCGCTTTTGCTATGTAAATCACAGGTGTTTTAATAACACATTCCTCTATTCCCCTCACAATCCCAGCGGTTTTCATATACACATTTCTCCTTAAGATTTACTTTTGAAATTAAATATGCTATAATGAATAAAAAGGAGGCAATACTATGCGTTTTTATGACCAAGCAAAGAAGAAAGCCATAACCTTCAGCTACGACGACGGCGTAACCCAGGATATAAGATTAATAGAATTATTAAATAAGTACGGTTTAAAATGCACTTTTAATCTCAATTCAGAGCTATTATCCAAAAGGGGTACGCTTATTCGAAACGAGCAACGAATTGCCCATTATAAAATACATACAGAGGATGTAAAAACCGTTTATGATGGACATGAGGTTGCTGTGCATACACTCACACACCCAAACCTTACCGAGTGCGATGCTGACGAGATAATTCGGCAAGTAGAAACCGACCGACTGAAATTGTCCGAGCTTGTGGGATATGAGGTTGTTGGCATGGCATATCCCTGCGGCGGGGTAAGTAATGACGACCGTGTTGCAGATATTATAAAGAAAAACACAGGCGTTAAGTATAGCCGCACCATTACCACAACGGGTAGCTTTGATTTGCAGAATAACCTTTACCGTTTCAACCCAACAGCATATCATCTCGACTTTGAAGAAATGATGCAGTTGGGAGAAAAATTCATTGAATTGAAGCCTGAAACACCAAAGATATTTTATATTTGGGGACATTCCTTTGAAATGGACTACGGTGCGGATTATTGGGTTAAATTAGAAGAGTTTTTCAAGCTTATCAGCAATAAGGACGATATTTTCTATGGAACGAACAAAGAAGTTCTCCTGTAAACCTAAACATTTTTGCTTGTGGTGATAAAATGAAAAATATTCTTTTAGCTCTAACAGGCGGCACTATCTGCTCCTTCCAAAACGCTCTTGGTGAGCAGCACGCCGATACCAAAAGGGCAGAAGCCCTGATTGTGCAAAATTTCAGAAAGGGCGACAGCAAATTTAAAGGTGAAAAAGCGGTTAAATTCTTTGTCCGCCGCCCGCTTAATATTTTAAGCGAGAATATGACGGTAGGCAACCTTAACACCCTCGTCAAACGGCTTAAGAGCTACAATATAGAGCGCTATGACGGTGTTATTATTCTGCACGGCACAGACACGCTGCATTTCACCGCCCCCCTGCTTTCGCTGCTGCTTGGAGGTATAAACCGCCCTGTGTTTTTAGTTTCAAGTCAGCTGCCGCTTTATAATCCCGCCGCTAACGGAGGCGAAAATTTCAAGGTGGCGGTCGAGCATATTGTAAATGGAATTGCACCAAACGTGTATGTGCCCTACCGAAACAACGATAATATGTATATCCATTTTGCCGCACATTTAACAGGGTGCGCAAACCATTCAAACGATTTTTACAGCAGCACTATGCAGCGTCTTCCCAACGGAAAATTCTATAAGGGCAAGGCGTCCCCCGACACCGAGCCATTGCTATATCGCATAAACGAGCTTAAAAGCTGTGTTTTGAGAATTACACCCTACACGGGTATCGACTATTCCCGCTACTCGCTTCGCGGCGTTAGGGCGGTGCTGCACCACACCTACCACAGCGAAACCTTGGCGGCGGCAGGCAGCGGCAGATACTCGGCTTTAAGCCTTAAAAGGCGATGCGATGAGGCAAATCCGCCGATAGATTTCTTTATTGAGCCCTGTGAAAGTGATAAATCCTACCGCTATGAGAGCACCGGCGCGCTGCTTGGCGAAAATGCGTGCAGCAGCCACCGCACAACAAGCGAAATGGCTTATATGAAGCTGTTGGTCGGCTGCTCGCTCGGCTATAGCGGTCGGGAGCTGCAAGACTTCATAAATTTGGAAATAAACGGCGAATTTTTAAGATAATTCCCCGTTTTTATTGACAAATAAAAAAATTTTTGGTATAATTACTGCGGTTAAAACCACTAGAAGACCCTGCTTTTGTGGAAAGTCCGTCAGAGAGAGTGTGTCATCGGCTGAAAGCACGCTTCGGATGAGTAGTAGGTCAGGCAACACTTCTTTTTATGCTAAAACAAAATAAAAAGCGGATACTTTGTATCAAAACGGGTGGCACCGCGGGTTAATTTACTCGTCCCGAGAATTACATTCAGTAATTCTCGGGCTTTTTTATTTTATTTGGCATATAATAAATGTAAAATAAAAATGCAAATATAAAAACGGAGGTAAAATACAATGTATAGAACTCATCGTTGTAACGAAATCAGAGAAGAACACATTGGTTTAACTGTTTCCCTTGCAGGCTGGGTTGATGTTATCCGCGACCACGGCGGCGTGCTTTTCGTGGATTTGCGTGATGAAACAGGCATCACACAGGTGGTAGTGCACGACGAAAAACTGCTCAAAGGCATCGCCAAGGAAACCGTAATATCGGTTACAGGTACGGTCGCAAAGAGAGATGAAAGCACCGTTAACCCCAAAATTGCCACAGGTCTTGTTGAGCTTATCGCAAGCGGGCTGTCGGTACTCGGCGTTTGCAGCCGCGACCTGCCCTTTGAAATAGGCTCAAGCGGCACTAATGAGAATTTAAGACTCAAGCACCGCTTCCTTGATTTAAGAAATCCCGCGCTGCACAATAATATTATTCTGCGCTCGCGCGTTATCGGCCACATGCGCCGCTTGATGGAGGAAAGGGGCTTCCTTGATATCCAGACCCCGATTCTCACCGCCTCCTCGCCCGAGGGTGCCAGAGATTTCCTTGTTCCCTCCCGAAAGCACGCCGGCAAGTTCTATGCTCTGCCGCAGGCTCCGCAGCAGTTTAAGCAGCTGCTTATGGTGTCGGGCTTTGATAAATACTATCAAATCGCGCCCTGCTTCAGAGATGAGGATGCCCGCGCCGACCGTTCCCCCGGCGAATTCTATCAGCTCGACTTTGAAATGGCATTTTCAACACAGGATGAGGTGCTCAAGATTTGCGAGGATGTTGTTGGCGATATTTTCCGCACCTTCTCGGATAAGAAAATATCATCTACTCCCTTCCGCCGCATTCCCTTCCGCGAGGCTATGGCGAAATACGGCTCGGATAAGCCCGACCTTCGCAACCCGCTAATCATCTGCGACCTTACCGATATGTTCAAAAGGGTGCAGTTCAAGCCCTTTATGAATAAGCCGGTTCGAGGTATTGTTGCGCCCTGCAAGAATGAGCGCTGGTTCTTTGATAAGTCGCTCGCCTTTGCCACAAAGCAGGCTAAAATGGCGGGTCTTGCACACATCACCCTGCTTGATGAAACAACCTTCGAGTTTAAGGATGACCCGATTACAAAGGTTATGACCGACGCCGAGAAACGCGAAATTGTTGAACTCACGGGTGTTAAATCGGGAGAAACAATATTCTTCATTTGCGACACCGCATCGGATATTGCCGATAAGAATGCGGGCGTTATCCGCACATGGCTTGGCAACGAATTAGGGCTCATTAAGAACGATGCCTTTGAATTCTGCTTCGTTGTTGATTTCCCGATGTATGAAAGGGACGAAACAACCGATAAGATTATATTCACACACAACCCCTTCTCAATGCCGCAGGGCGGTCTTGAGGCGCTGGAAACTATGGACCCCTGCGATATTCTCGCTTACCAATACGACCTTGTTTGTAACGGTATTGAATTAGCTTCGGGTGCAGTCAGAAACCATAGCCCCGAGATTATGAGAAAGGCGTTTGAAATCGCAGGCTACTCTGAAGAAGAGGTTGAAAAGCGCTTTAGCGCACTCTATAATGCCTTCCAGTTCGGCGCACCGCCGCACGCAGGTATGGCACCCGGTGTTGACCGAATTATAATGCTGCTTGCCGATACTGAAACCATTCGCGATGTTATCGCCTTCCCGCTTGACGGCACCGCTCAAGACCAGATGCTGGGCGCACCGAGCGAGGTTACAGAGCTTCAGCTCTTTGAGGCGAATGTCAGCATTCGCGGCAAGGGCGGCAGCGAGGTATTAGGCAGTGATGGTGGAGATAGCTCCGCTTTCTCTAAAACCGTAAGCTCGGCAAAGAGTGCAGCAGTCAGCAAGGAAAGCAAGCTGAAAGCCCTTGAACAGGTAAACGAGCTTGCCTTTACCGATAAAGAAAAGAAAGCTATGCAGTCCATTCTTGACGATATGCAGAAAAAAGAGGCTGAACTATCAAGGGTTGATACCGAGGGCGTAGAATCAATGGTATATGTAATGCCGCTTACCAACATTCTGCGTGAGGATGAAAGACAGCAAAACTTCAGCCGTGATGACCTGCTTGCAGGCGCTCCGCAGAGCACCGAGGACAGCTGGCAGGTACCAAGACTTGTAAAGTAAAGGAGGGTGGCTTTAGTGAAATATTATATTAACGAAATAAACGCTGCGGGAAACATCGCAGTTGATGATACTATATTAGTTAAGGGTGTTCCTGCAACCGCAGGCTCAAGAATGCTCGAAGACTTTAAGCCGCTTTTCAGCGCCGAGGCAGTCGAGCGTATTGAAAAGGCGGGCTACACCGTTTCGGGCAAAACAAATGTCGGCGAATTCGGTCTTGACCTACTGGGTGAAACCTCTTATTTTGCCGACGATGCTCTAAAAAGCGGAGCCGCCGCCGAGCTCGTGCGAGAGGGCAAGGTTAAGGCAGCACTTAATGTGGATTTAAACGGCGCACCCCGCCGCGCAGCCGCAGTATCGGGTGTTACCTTCATAAAACCCACCTACGGCACTGTTTCGCGCTACGGTGTTATCGCCTGCGCTTGCTCGGGCGAGCAAATCGGCGTTACCGCAAAGGATGCGAAGGCTGCTGCCGAGATTTTATCGGTTATTGCGGGCAACGACCAAAAGGACGGAACAAGCCTTAAGACCGAAAAATATGAATACAGCACCAATATGGATGTTTCCAAAATGAAGCTTTGCTTAATCACCGAGCTTTATGATGCTGCGTCTAATGAAGTGAAGGCTAAAATTGATGCCTATGTTAAATCGCTCGAAGCAAAGGGTACAGTTGTTGAAAAGGCTTCCTTCCCGCTTGCCGAGACGGCTCAAACCGCTTGGCAAATTCTGCTTGCTGCCGAAAGCTGCAACAATCTCTCCCGCTTTGACGGTGTTAAATACGGTCATCGTGCCGAAAAATATAAGAACATTGGCGAATTATATGTAAACAGCCGCACCGAGGGCTTCGGCTTTTTAACCAAGGCCACCATTATCTACGGTTCAGATGTTCTCGCCAAAGATAAATACAACAGCTGCTATGATAAGAGCCTTAAAATCCGCAAGCTGGTGCTGACAGCAGTTAAAGAGCTGCTTGGCAGCTACGATGCCATCATCGCTCCCGCCTGCAGCCGCTTCGACCTTATTCCCTACGATATAAGCGAAGCATTCAGCAGGGTGCTTGAGGAAGGTCTGTTCACCGCCATTCCGTCTATCACGGGTCTGCCCGCAGTAGTTAGCGGCGGAGTTCAGCTAATAGGCGACAGCTTTAATGAGAGCATACTTTTAAGTATTGCAAGCAGTGTGGAGGAGGCATAACAATGAAATACGAACTTGTAATTGGTCTTGAAACACATGTTGAGCTTTCAACAGCTTCAAAGCTTTTCTGCTCTTGCGGCGGTCATTCAAGCGCAAACACACCTAACGACTGCGTTTGCCCCGCCTGCAGCGGTATGCCGGGTATGCTGCCCATAACTAACAGACACGCTATCGAGCTGGCTGTTAAGGCAGGCTTTATGCTAAACTGCAAAATCAATCAGTACACCACCTTCGATAAGAAAAGCTACTACTACCCCGACCTCCCCTGCGCCTATCAGATTACACAGTGGTTCAACCCCATTTGTGTTGAGGGCAGCGTAGAAATTGAGGGCAGACAAATTGGAATTAAGCAAATCCACCTTGAGGAGGATGCCGGTAAGCTCGTTCATGATGAGGCTACCAACACATCCTTTGTTGACTTTAACCGCACAAGCGTTCCGCTTATTGAAATCGTAAGCAAGCCCGATTTCCGTTCCTCTGAAGAGGTTATCACCTACCTGAAAAGGCTGAAATCAGCGCTGCAGTTTGCAGGAATCTCGGAATGCGAGGAGGGCGCAATGCGCTGCGATGTTAATATTTCAGTTCGCCCCGAGGGCTCAAGCGAATTCGGCGTACGCTCCGAAATCAAGAATATGAGCTCGCTTTCCGAAATTAAGGACGCTATCGAATTTGAAAAGGTGCGCCATGTTGACGCTATTGAGCGCGGCACCGAGCTTCTCGTTCAGGAAACCCGCCGTTGGGATGATGTTAAGCGCAGAACCTTCCCGATGCGCGACAAGGAAACAGCCGCAGATTACCGCTATTTCCCCGATCCCAACCTGATGCCCATTGTAATTGATGATGAGTGGCTGGAGGAAATCCGAAAGAGTATGCCCGCAACCGCCGAGGAAAAGGGTAAATACTATGAGGATATGGGTATTGCTGCGAAGGAGGCTGCAGTGCTCGCATCCGACCGTAGTTTAAGCGATACCTTCGATAAGCTCGTAGCCCTTGGCAGAAGCGCAAAATCGGCTGCATCCTGGATTCTCACCGAATGTATGGGTGCTATGAAGCGTTTGGAGCTTGATACACTTTCTATCAGCACCGAAAAGCTTTCCCGAATTATTGAGCTTGTAGACAGCGGCGAAATCACCCGCGCAGCCGGCAAAAAGGTGCTCTCCGCCGTATTTGAGGGCGATGTAGAGGTAGATGCCTACTGCGAGGAAAACGGACTGAATGTAAAGGTAGACGACAGCTTCATTCTCGATACCGTTCGCAAGGTAGTTGCCGAAAACGGTAAAATCGTTGAGGACTACAAGGGCGGTAAAACAAAGGCTCTGCAGGGTCTGTTCGGTCTTATAATGAAAGAGCTTAAGGGCTGCGGCGACCCCGCCGTTATCAGACAGTACCTTGAAGCCGAGGTTAATAAATAAAATAAAAACAATGCAATAAAAAATGGCGAGGAATTATAAATTTCCTCGCCATTTTTATATAACCAAATATAAATAAGGCACTCTTTTCTAAGGAAAGAGTGCCTTAACTTTTAAAATTAATACTTCTTACGAGCTACATAGCTTGTATGGAGGTCGTGGTGAGCCTTGTGGCCGCCGAAACCGTCATACCACTCGCTGTAAAGAGTCTTAATAACGGGAGATTCGTGCGACATACGAAGTGCCATTGCAGCATCCTGATCGTAAAGTGCCTTTGCACGAACAGCCTTAAGATCCACTGTATCGCGAACATACTGCGGCTGAATGGGCTGACCGCCACCGTTTACGCAACCGCCGGGGCATCCCATAATCTCGATGAAGCCCCAACCGTCGGGGTTGCCGGCCTTAAGCTTATCCATAACAACCTTTGCAGCTGCTGCGCCCGAAGCTACAGCAACCTTGAGCTCATTTCCGCCAACTGTTACAGCTGCGGTTTTAAGACCCTGTGTGCCGCGAACTGCGGTGAAATCGATAGCCTCGGTAGCACCGTTGAGCCAAGCGTTAGCAGTACGAATAGCTGCCTCCATAACACCACCGGTAGCGCCGAAGATAACAGCAGCACCTGTATCATCGCCAAGCGGGCTGTCGAACTCCTCATCGGGGAGCATGGTGAACTTAATACCTGCGCGATCAATCATACGAGCAAGCTCGCGGGTGGTGATAGCGATATCAACATCCGGAACACCTGCAGCCGACTGATCCTCGCGGCCAATTTCAAACTTTTTAGCAGTACAGGGCATTACAGAAACAACAACAATGTCCTTTGCATCAATGCCCATTTTGTTAGCGTAGTAGGTCTTGATTACTGCGCCTGCCATCTGCTGCGGAGATTTGCAGGAGGATAGGTGAGCAATCATATCAGGATAGTAGAACTCGCAGAACTTAACCCAACCGGGTGAGCAGGAGGTAATCATCGGCAGAGTTCCGCCGTTCTTGATTCTCTCAACCAGCTCGTTTGCTTCCTCAACGATGGTGAGGTCGGCAGCGAAGTCAGTATCGAATACCTTTGCAAAGCCGAGGCGACGAAGAGCGGAAACCATTTTGCCCTCAACATTAGAGCCAATCGGCATACCGAAGCATTCGCCGAGTGTTGCGCGGATAGAGGGAGCTGTCTGAACAACAACATGCTTGCTGCTATCAGCTAAAGCTGCCCAAACCTTATCGGTATCGTCCTTTTCGGTGAGCGCGCCTGTGGGGCAAACTGCAGTACACTGACCGCAAGAAATACAGGGAACTTCACCAAGAGTTCTCTCAAATGCGCAACCGATATTGGTATCAATACCACGGTCGTTAGCGCCGATAACGCCTACATACTGCTCATCGCAAGCGGCTACGCAGCGACGGCAAAGAATACACTTGTTGTTATCACGCACTAGGTGCGGAGTGGACTCATCCAACTCATACTGCGGTCTGTAGCCGCCGAAGGTATCCTCCTCAACGCCGTACTCGCGGCAGAGCTTCTGAAGCTCGCAGTTTGTGGAACGAACGCAAGAAAGACACTTCTTTTCGTGGGTTGAAAGGATGAGCTCGAGTGTTGTTTTGCGAGCAGCCTGAATTTTAGCGGTATTGGTCTGAATCTCCATACCCTCTGCTACAGGGTAAACGCAGGCGGTAACAAGACCGCGAGCACCTGTTGCCTCAACAACACAAATACGGCAAGCGCCGATTTCATTTTTCTCTTTCATAAAGCAGAGGGTAGGAATTTCTACACCTGCTGCGCGGGCAGCCTCTAAAATGGTGGAGCCCTTCGGTACACTAACGGCAATGCCGTTTACTTTTACATTAACCATTTCCATTATTGCCGCCTCCTTACTGTTTACTTATAGCCTTAAACTTACATGTGCCGATGCAAGCGCCGCACTTAACGCACTTATCAGCATCGATAGTGTAAGAGGGCAGCTTATGACCCTCGGCTATGTAATCTGTCTTAATAATTGCATTTGCCGGGCACTGACGAGCGCACATTCCGCAGCCGATACACTTATCCTTATCGATTGTGAAGGTGAGCAGGTCTTTACATACGCCTGACGGGCACTTCTTATCTGTTACGTGAGTGATGTACTCATCCTTAAAGAACTTGAGTGTTGCAAGAACAGGGTTCGGAGCAGTCTGACCAAGTCCGCAAAGCGAGTTTGACTTGATGTAGTTGGAAAGCTCTTCAATTCTGTCGATATCCTCAAGTGTTCCCTTGCCCTCGGTAATCTTATCAAGGAGCTCGAGAAGTCTCTTTGTACCAACGCGGCAGGGTGTGCACTTACCGCAGGATTCATCAACGGTGAACTCGAGGAAGAATTTAGCCATATCAACCATACAGTTATCCTCGTCCATTACGATAAGTCCACCAGAACCCATCATACAGCCCATGGCAACGAGGTTATCGTAGTCAACCTCGGTATCCATAAGGTGAGCAGGAATACATCCGCCCGAAGGACCACCGGTCTGTGCAGCCTTGAACTTCTTACCGTTCGGAATGCCGCCGCCGATTTCCTCGATAATGTGGCGAAGGGTTGTGCCCATCGGGATTTCAACAAGACCTGTGTTATTGATTTTACCGCCAAGTGCGAATACTTTAGTACCCTTTGAGTTCTCGGTACCCATTGAAGCAAACCAATCAGCACCGCGAAGGATAATCTGCGGAATGTTAGCAAAGGTTTCAACATTGTTTTCGGTGGTGGGCTTGCCGAAAAGACCCTTAACTGCCGGATAAGGCGGACGGGGACGCGGCTCACCGCGGTTACCTTCGATAGAGGTCATAAGAGCGGTTTCCTCACCGCAAACGAATGCGCCTGCGCCAAGACGAATGTCAAGGTCGAAATCGAAGCCTGAACCGAAAATATTTTTACCGAGCAGACCGTACTCTCTAGCCTGCTTAATAGCAATAGCAAGACGAGATACTGCAATCGGATATTCAGCACGAACATAAACATAGCCCTGTGTAGCGCCGGTTGCGTAACCGCAAATAGCCATAGCTTCGATTATGCAGTGCGGGTCGCCCTCAAGAACTGAACGGTCCATAAATGCACCGGGATCGCCCTCGTCGGCATTACATACAACATACTTCTGGTCAGCGTGGTTAGCTGCTGTGAGCGACCACTTTCTGCCTGTGGGGAAGCCACCGCCGCCTCTGCCGCGGAGTCCCGAATCACTAACACACTTAATAACATCTTCAGGTGTCATTTCGGTAAGAACCTTACCAAGTGCTGCATAACCGTCCATCGCGATATACTCGTCGATTTCCTCGGGGTTGATAACGCCGCAGTTACGAAGAGCAACACGGGTTTGAGATTTGTAGAAAGCAGTATCGTTAAGAGATACTAACTCATCTTCCTTCTTCTCAACGGTGTCATCCTTATACTCAAGGCGGGTTACTACACGACCCTTAAGAAGATGCTCCTCAACAATTTCCTTAACATCCGAAATCTCAACACGGCTATAGAAGGTGCCGTCGGGATGGATGATAACAACAGGACCCATAGCGCAAAGGCCAAAGCAACCTGTTTGTACAATTTTTACTTCTTCAGAAAGACCGCATTCCTCAATATTCTTTGCAAACTCTGCCTGAATTGAGGTGCTGCCCGAAGAAGTACAGCCTGTACCGCCGCAAACTAATACGTGAGCACGAATCATTGCAATTTCCTCCAGAATTATTTATTAGCGGCGATGGTGTACTCTGCCACCGGATTGCCGTTCTTTAAGTGTTTCTCAATAACCTCGGCTGCCTTTTCAGCAGTCATCTTAACATAGGTTACCTTTTCCTTGCCAGCCTCGAAAATCTCAACAACGGGCTCGTACTGGCAAATGCCGATGCAGCCTGTCTGGGTAACGGTAACGCTTGCGGTAAGACCGGCAGCGTTCACACCCTCAACAAAGGCGTTCAGCACGGGACGCGCGCCTGCAGCAATACCGCAGGTTGCCATACCAACAACTACGCGCTTATCGCTTGCACCCTCACGGATAACAACCTTGTCGCGCATCTTGTCTTTAATGGCTTGAAGTTCAGCTAAAGATTTCATAATACTTTCCTCTCCTTTTGGTTATATATCAATATATCTTTACAGATTTATATATTGCTCATTTAAATAGTCTCTGATAAAGCAGAGAACCTCTATTGTGTTAAGCGGAATTGTATCGCCCAACTGCTCGCGAACCTCGCGGGTATCAAGCAGCACCTCGCTCTCCCCTTTTTTGTGGGAAAAATAAAAATCAACATCGGGGTGCCCCTGAATCAGTGTTACAACCGTTTCGGTTATTTCACCGAGCGGCGTGTAATCGATATGTTTTTTACAAAACACCGCCTGAACCAGAGTTCCGCAGTCCTCTGGATGCTCATCCCTGTGGCGGGATTCTATATAAAAGCTGCCGCCCGTTTGCTCGGCCTGCATTTTGAAAAACGGAATGCCAAGACCCACCTTGCGGGTTGTTCGGCTTGTGCAGAATGGGTCGGTAACGCGCTGTAGCATTTCCTGTTTCATTCCGCAGCCTTTATCTATAATTGTAATTTTGAGTTCGTCTTCGTTTTCAGCGATTAAAATCTCGGTAAAGAGCGAGCCCGCCTTTAGCGAATTTTCGGTTATATCAAGTATGTTTAGAGATAGCTCCTTCATATTTAACCTCTCAAATAATCGAACAGTGCCGCTACTACCGCCTGTGTATCGCCCGCCTCGGCATCTAAATCGAGGTAGTTTCCGCCCTCGCTCAAGGATTCGAGCTGATGTGCATCGGAATCTATTAAAATTCTTTTGCCCGAAAGAGAGTGGCGCGCTGTATATTCGCTGATGTTTTCCTTGTTATGGAATTCCACCGCCGAAAACTTCAGGTGCTCCGGCAAAATACCCAGCACCGAAATGATGCTGTTTGAGGCTCGGTCAATATGTGCGGGAATTGCAATGCCGCCATATTCCTCAAGCAAGCCCTTGGTTTCATCTACCGAAACGGTCGTTGCGTTAGAAAGTAAAAACTCGTCGCTGCCGATAGGCTCATCGTTCTCGTTCATCACTATCTGCTCGCCAAAAATTTCGGGGCGATTTTTTATCTTTATGCGCCTTGTTTCAACATAATCGCCAAAGCGAAGCGCATTTTCAAGTGTTTCGAAAAGGCAAAGAATGTGAATATCCTCCGCCGTTGTAAGCTCCATACCCGCTATCGGAATCACACCGTAATGCTCCGCAGCCTTGAAAAACGCGGGGCAGTTTTTTGCGGTGTTGTGGTCGGTAAGGGCAACGATATTAAGCCCATTCACCGCCGAAAGTCCCGCAAGTAGTGCGGGTGTGTTTTCCATATTGCCGCAGGGCGACAGGCAGGAATGTGTGTGCAAATCGTAATAAAATCTGCCCATTAAAACGCACCGTCCAGCATTTTCGCTGTTTCATACGCCGAAACGGGACTAGATACTATATTAATACCGTTTTCCTCCGCCTTTTTAAGTGCTTCGCCGTCAAGACTCACGCCCTCTGCCAAAATCACGCAGGCAACATTTGTCAATGCCGCTACGGCAACGGTATTTATATTTGACATTATGGTTATCCAGCAGTCATCCTCATTTGCTCTGCCCATAACCCACGAAAGCAGGTCGCCGATATAGCAGCCGCCAAGCTCGCGGTCGGGCTCGGGCAAAATTATTGCCGTTAAGGAATTATTTTTTATAAGCTCTCCAACGGTCAACACTATTCACCCTTTGCTAAAAATTCTTTAAACTGCTCCTTATGACGGATTATGCAGTCGTTCACATCGGCAAGACCCTTAACAACATCCTCCGCAAAGGCGCGGCATGTAGGTGCTCCGCAGCAGCCGCAGTCAACACCCGGCAGCTCATCCTTGAGCTTTCTGATATCTGCCAGCATTCGCATCGATTCAGCCATATTATCGCTTAATTTCGAAACGGGCTGATATTCGGGCAGCTTATCAAAGAAGTAGTAATCAGGGATATACTGAAGCTCCTCTTTCGAGAGGAAATTCTGCGAAACGGGAAGATACCTTCGCAGACTCTGCAGCTTGGTTTTGGAGATAAAGGGATTTTGCATCGTCATAACCCCGCCAACACAGCCGCCTGTGCATGCGTTAAGCTCAACAAATTCAAGATTCGGAATGTTTCCGTCCTCAATCTGGTCGAGCACGCGGATTACATTATCAATACCGTCCGCCGCAAGATACTTATCATTGAAAATAGCGGTGGATTCTCCACCCGATACCGCCCAGCTGATGCCGATTATACCCGATTTTGAAATCGCCTCGGGATTATTCTCGCGCTTCATCGCTTGCACGAGCATAAAGTAAACATCGCTAATGGAAATTACAACATCCACGCGGCTTTTGTATTCACCAAAGCCATTCTTAATGTAGCTCACCTTTGCAGGGCATGGCGAGATAAAGCAAACACCTATATCGCTATCCTTAAGCTCCGGATGAGCCTCCTTTGCCTCTTTCACGGCTAAATACGCCGCAATTTCCATTGGGGGCAGCATTTTAATTATGTTATCCTTTAAAAAGGGAAAACGCAGTTCTATAAGCCTCACAACAGCGGGGCAAGCCGAGCTGATTGCCGGTTTACCAGCTGCCGCGGTTTTAAGATAGTTGCGCGTGTAGGCAGACACAAGCTCCGCCGCGCGCGACACCTCAAACACACTGTCGAACCCTATATCCAAAAGCCCTTGCAGAACATAGTCAACATCGTCTAAATTCTCGAATTGGGCATATAGCGAGGGTGCGGGTAAGGCGATTTTATATTTGTATTTCTGAATGTCCTCGAATTTATCAAGAACGGTCTTTTTAGCCTTGTGAGGGCATACCTTAACACATTCACCGCAATCAACACAACGGTTCGCATCGATTACAGCGTGGCCTTGTTTTATTCTGATTGCCTCGGTAGGACAATGCTGAAGGCAGGTTGTGCAGCCCTTGCATTTCTCCTTATCGAGAAAGACCGAATGCTTATATGTACTCATTATGGCTCCTAAAATTTATAATTTAATCTTCATAACTATCGTTGTACCAACACCAACGGTGGACTCAATAGTCATTTCATCGGAATAACGCTTCATATTAGGTAACCCCATACCTGCACCAAAGCCCAATGACCTTATATCGTCGGGCGCGGTGGAGAAGCCCTCCTGCATTGCGGCATCAATATCCTTAATGCCGGGGCCCTTATCCGATAGGGTTATAACAATCTCCTCCTCGCTAACGACAACATCTGCTACGCCGCCGCCCGCGTGGATTACCATATTTATTTCACCCTCATACATCGCAATTGCGGCACGGCGCACTGTTTCGGGGTCTACCCCCAATTGGCGCAGGCTCTTTTTGAGCTGACCCGACGCATTACCCGCAAGGGTGAAATCCTTTCCGTCAACATCGAAGTGGAAGTTAAGCATACGCACTACCCCTGTGTTCGACGGGCAGGCAGACCCGCTGCATAAAGCTTGCCGCACGCCTCGTACATACGAAGCTCGGTGGTGATAAGAACTATGCCGCGCTCGCTAGCCAATTCAACCATTTCATCGGTCGGCTTTTTGCCGCGCACGAAAACTATACAGGGCATATCCATCATTTCAGCGGTGCGAACCACCTGTGCATTTATAAGACCCGAAAGCAGAACTGCACGGTCGTTAACAAAGGCCAAAACATCGCTCATCATATCGCTGCCGAAAGCGGAATCGATTTCGAGCTCCTTTTTATCCTCGCCGCAAACAATTTGAGCTGATAAAATCTCTGCTATTTCAATTACCTTCATAGCGTTTACTCCGAAATATTAAAAATTAATCCTGATACTTTGCGATAATACCGGGGATATCGTCCACTACAAGACGACCGTAAACCTCTTCGTTAACGGTGAGAACGGGAGCAAGACCGCAAGCACCGATGCAACGGCAGGCAGTAAGAGAGAACTTACCGTCGGCAGTGCACTCCTCTGCACCGATTCCAAGGATTTCGCTTAATTTATCCATAAGGTCGCCTGCACCCTTAACATAGCAAGCAGTACCAAGGCAAACCGAAATGTTGTACTTGCCCTTGGGAGAGAGCGAGAACTGTGCGTAGAAGGTAGCTACTCCATAAACCTTCTCAAGCGGAACATCCATTCCTTCAGCTATCATATTCTGAACCTCGAAGGGCAGATAGCCGTAAATTCCTTGAGCCTCCTGCATAACAGCCATAAGCTGGCTCTTATCGTCCTTGTGTGCCTCGATTACGGCTTTGAGCTGTGCTTCCTGTTCAGGAGTGCCGTTAAAGGGTAAGCTGCTGATTTTCTTTTTCATAAGGTAATTCCTCCCTAAAAATTATCAAACATTATTATCTTTTCGGCGGCAGAATATCCGCCGCCGCATAGTTTGTTTATATTTTAACACATATTAAAAATAATTTCTACCCCTTTTTCATCTTTTTAACAAAGTTTTTTGATATTTTTTATATATTTATATATTACTACAAGTTTCGCATAAAAAACACCCCACGACGGGAGACATTTCGTAAAGAAGTTGTCTCCCGTACTTTTTTTGTAAAGAAAAAGACACTTTCGCAAGTTGAAAGTGTCATAGTGGGTTACACACTTTGAAAAATACCCATATCAAAGAATGTAAAGTTAAATCGAATAGTGATATTGTGAGACAGGTCTCACAGTGATATTTTCTTTTGAAAATCCTCGCCTACGGCGAGATATTTTTAAAAGGAAAGTGATATTGAAACCTTACGGTTTCAGTGATATTATATTCGCCCATTTAACTGTCCGAAGGA
>JAZRMU010000082.1:0-18219 GCA_045647785.1 Acutalibacteraceae bacterium | reverse complement strand
GGTAAACTTAGTTTAGGCACCTTCCTTGCTTGCGGAGGGTGCCTCACACGGAGAATGTTTTTTATCCCAAATAAAAATTTTAGGGGGCGCACTTTATAAATATTCTCGTATATTCTCTGCCAGCTGCGCTTCACTCTTAATTAACCTTTTTGCAATATCCTTTGAGGCTTCGTCGGCTGCAGAATATTGATTGAGATATCTCGATAACGATTTAACGCCCATATTGCAGCCATCGGTCATCAGGTCTGCAATGGTGGCATCGCTATCCTCCACCATTATCTTAACCTCTGTTTTAATGCGTGCCATACCTTTTGCCATTGGATTCGGCTTTTTGCCCTCGTCGTGAAAACGGTCGAGCGCCGCGGTGATTTCCTTATCCAGCTTTTCGTGCTCGTTTCGGCAGTCTGACAATAACTCACGCAACTGGCAACTTTGCACACGGTCGAAAACCTCCTCTATTGAATCAATACCCATTTTAACTCCTGCATCGCACTCGCGAAGAAGCTTAATTGTATCGTTTTCGATCATAAAAAATAACCCCTTTCTATTAGTAGTTTAACCAATAAAAAGGGGTTTATTATTTAAATTTGCCTACTTTGCGCTGCCGTCGATGCTCGTGATTATCGAGTCGCCGCCCATAGCCTGCGGTAGCTTGCCGTCCCACTTATCGTAGAATTTTGAACGGATAACATTATCATCAAGCGATGCCTTTATTTTATTGTTTGCCTCTGCCTCTGCTTCTGCCTTGATACGGGTAGTTTCAGCCTCCGCCTCGGCGTTGGTAATAGCGGTTTGCTTTTCGGTTTCAGCCTTGAGCAGCTGCTGCTGTGCAACCTGCTTTTCCTCGATAGCTGTTATAAAGGCTTCCGAGAAATCAAAATTGATAATATTTACATCGGTTACATAAAGACCGATAGTGTTAAGCTTTGTGTTAAGACCGTTTACAAGTCCGTCCGAAATGAGTGAACGGTTTGTAACACTTTCCTCGGCGGTGTACTGTGCAACTATAGCCTTTAAAACCTCGTTAACAGCGGGAACAACGAGCACTGCCTCGTAATCAGCGCCGATATTTTTATAAATACTGTAGGATTTTGAGGTGTCAACGCGGTAGTTGATTGCGAGTGTTGTTGCAACTGTCTGCAGGTCCTTTGAGAAAGCTTCGGTAGCAACCTCGAGCTTCACGATACGGTTATCAATTTTAACAACCTGTTGCACAAAAGGTGCTTTAATGTGAATACCCTCCTGCAGAACACCTTCGTTAACTCGGCCGAGTGTTACAACTACTCCGGTATGACCTGCATCAACAATGGTAAAGCAGTTGGCAAGCACGAGCACTGCTAAAATCACCACAAGACCAATGCTAATAATTTTTTTAAGTTTTAATTTTTCCATAATATAACCTCCTTGGAATGTATTTAATATATCATAAATTTTTAACTTTTGCAATAATTTCCCTAAAGTTTACAAAGCATTAATAATTTGTAAATTTATTCCAAGGAAACGCGCCTCGGTCGGGCAGGGCAGCCACGGATTTTTTCTCGCCGCTAGGCAGAGTAAGCGTTATTCGGTGCGAGAACAGCGCTATAGGGCAGTTAAAGCGGCTACCATACTTGCGGTCGCCCAGCAGCGGCATTTTCCGGTGAGAAAACTGCACCCTTATTTGATGCGAGCGCCCTGTTATAAGCTCTATTTTAACAAGGGATATTTTCCCGTTATCGAGCTCCACGGTTTCAATTAGCGTGTATATAAGCCTTGCTTCGCGTACTCCCGTGCGCTGACGCCGCACTACATAGCTTTTATTGGCGCGGGAATCCTTGAAAAGTAGGTCGCAAAGCTCTCCCGAGGGAGCGGTCGGGACACCCGCCACAATTGCGAAATATTCCTTTTTGAGCTCTCCGTTTTGAATTTTAGCCGAAATATCCGCAGCCGCTGATTTCTCGCTTGCATATACCATAACACCCGAAACTGCCGTATCAAGGCGGTGCAGCACTGCGATATAGTCGGTATTAAGCTGCTTTCGCAGAAGCTCGGGCATAGCGCTGCCTTCCGCCTCTTGCGAGGAAACACCGGCGGGTTTAAGAGCAAAAATAAGCCCTTCACTTATATCTAAAATTTCTACCAAAATCATCACCTGCTACATATTTACTATACAATAATTCCAAATAAAAGTAAAGAATTAGTTTTTATTGCAGAATATTTCCACCCGATTGCAAAAAATGTATTGACTAGCACAAAAATATGCTATTATGAAATCAAAAAATGGTAGGTATTTAATATGAATGCGCAAAACAGGTGAGATTATAAAAATTAAATAGCAAAAGTCCCCAAGCATTTACTTGGGGACTTTTTTGTAGAGCGTAGGGCTAATTAGCAGCAGCCGTTGTTGCCGCAGCCATTGTCGCAGCCGCCATTACCGCCACAGCAGCAGAGAATAAGGATAACGATGAGGATCCAGGTGCAGTTGCTACCGCCGAAAGAATTACAACACATATTTTTTAACCCCCTTTCAACTACTTCATTCTATGTGAATTATAAAAATGTGTTACTTTAAAAAAATTAAAAAATAATATTTGACTTTTCCTGACTTTCGTGTATAATATAAGTAAGGTCAGTAAAAGTCAAAAAGAGGTGCTGTATGAGAATTAGTGATTTAATAACCGAAGAAATTATAAGAATGCTCGATGAATCGGGTGATAATGTCGCTGAAATTCAGCGTAATGAGTTGGCAGCTCTGATGGGCTGCGTGCCAAGTCAGATTAACTATGTTCTGTCCTCGCGCTTCACGCCCGAGCACGGATATATTATAGAAAGTCGCAGAGGTGGCGGTGGCTACATTAAAATTAAAAGAGTACGACTTAACCGCTCAAGTGCAATAATGCACATAATAAACGCTATAGGCGAAACGCTTGATGCTATGTCGGCGAGAATTGTTATTGAAAACTGTCTGCAGTCGGGCATAGTTGATAGTGAAACCGCTAAAATATTCAAGGCGGCTGTAGGGGAAAGGACACTTAACTGTCTGCCGGTTATGTATCGCGATATAATGCGTGCCTCGCTCTTGAAGCAGCTGCTGCTTACTCAACTTTAAGGAGGAGTTTATATGTTATGTGAAAACTGCGGTAAAAATACCGCTACAACCTTTGTGAAAAGAATTATAAACGGCGTTGCCACCAGTAAGCACCTTTGCTCACAATGCGCAGGGCAGTATGGAATATCGGCGGGCGGCGGATTTGCCAGTCTGCTTTCCTCAATGTTCGGCGATATTTTAAGTGAAAATCAGCAGCTTCGCGAGAAAGCCTGCCCGAAATGCGGTATGAATTTCAGAGGCATTGTAAATTCTGGTAAGGTTGGCTGTGAGGAATGCTATACACAGTTTTACAATGAGCTATCCCCCTATCTTAAGAGGGTGCACGGCAGCGTTAAGCATATAGGCAAGGTGCCCAACAATGCTCCGCTTGCGGTGGTACCCATAGAGAGCGAGCTCGAAACACTTCGCCGCACACTTCACAGCCTTGTAGTGGCGGAGGAGTTTGAGCAGGCGGCAACCGTGCGCGACCGCATCAAAGAAATAGAAAGGCAGGAGAAGCAGAATGGCTAATTGGTATAATACTATAGGTCCCGAGAGTGATATTATTGTATCCTCAAGGGTTAGGCTGGCGAGAAATATTTCGGGTTTTCCGTTTTGCAATAAATTAAGTGCCGAGCAGCGCGCAGAAATTAATAAAATGGTGAAAAATGCGCTTGAAAGCATAAACGACCCCGCCGCCAAAAGCCTAAAATTTATAGAAATGGATAATGTCCCCAAAGCAGAAATTTATGCCATGGTTGAAAGGCATATCATAAGCCCCGCCTTCGCCGAAAACAGCGCGGGCAGAGCCATTATTCTCTCAAGCGATGAGTCGGTATCTATAATGATAGGCGAGGAAGACCATCTGCGCATTCAGGTGCTGCTTGCGGGACTCGACCTGCAGCGTGCTTACGATATTGCCGAGAGGCTCGATACGCTTCTTTGCGAGAGGCTGCATTTCAGCTATCATAATGCGCTCGGTTATTTAACCGAATGCCCAACAAATATAGGCACAGGACTTCGCGCGTCGGTGATGTTGCATCTGCCGATGCTTGATTTAGTGTCTGCTATGCCGCAGCTTTCCGAGGCGGTAAGCAAAATCGGATTCACCGTTCGTGGCCTTTACGGAGAAGGCAGTAAATCGGGTGCCGGACTTTATCAGCTGTCAAATCAGATAACACTCGGTATTACCGAAAATGATGCTGTTTCTAATTTGCAAAATGTTGCGATGCAGTTCGTGGCGCGTGAAATAGAGGAACGCGAAAATTCAGATAAAACTATGCTTGAGGATAATATTTTCAGAGCCTATGGCATATTAAAGAATGCCCGTATTATTTCGGGCAAGGAAATGATGGAGCTTTTATCGCTGATTAAACTTGGCAGCGGTATGGGCATAATAGATATAGAAAAGAGCCTGCCGATGCAGCTGCTTGTGGAATGTCAGCCCAATACACTGATTTCAAAATACGGTGTTACCGATGCTGCCGACCGCGATAGACAGCGCGCGCAGGTTATAAGAGAAACGTTGGGGTGATATAAATGAGATATAATTTTAAGGGCTTTACAGTCAAGGCAAACGAGGCCCTTAATATTGCTATTCATTATGCCGAGAAAATGGGTCATACCTATATCGGCAGCGAGCATATTTTAATGGGTCTTTTAAAGGTGGGCTCGGGTGTTGCGGCAGCAGTGCTTGAGGATAACGGTGTTACTGCCGAGAAAATTAACGAGCTGATAACAGATACAATAGGCGTGGGCAGCGAAACCGCGCTTACTCCCTCCGGTTTTACAAGCCGCGCCAACCGCATTATAGAAATGGCAGCAACAGGCAGCCGAAATGCGGGAAAGGAGCTTTGCGGTACAGAGCATTTGCTCATAGCACTGCTTGGCGACGGCGAAAACTATGCGCTGAACTTCATTAAAAAGCTGGGTGTGGATGCAGCTTTTTTAACCTCCGAGGCGCTTAATGCAGCGGGCTTTGAAAATACCTATAGCGGTTCGCAAAATAGCGGCAAAGCGAAGAGAAAGGGAAATCAAAAGAAAAATAGCAGCACACCGAATCTCGATAAATTCGGGCGCGACCTTACCGCCGCTGCGGCTGATGGGAAATTAGACCCGGTTATCGGTAGGGGTGAGGAAATCGAAAGAGTAATTCAAATTCTTTGCCGCAGAACTAAAAATAATCCCTGTCTTATAGGCGAGCCGGGCGTTGGTAAAACCGCTATCGCCGAGGGTTTGGCACTTAAAATTTCCGAGGGTAGTGTTCCCGAAATTTTGCTTGGCAAAAGGTTGATTTCGCTCGACCTTACAGGAATGGTTGCGGGCACAAAATACCGCGGAGATTTTGAGGAAAGAATCAAGGCAGTAATCGATGAGGTGAGCGAAAATTCGGATGTTATTCTGTTTATAGATGAAATCCACAATATTGTCGGTGCGGGCGCTGCCGAGGGTGCGACCGATGCCGCAAATATTTTAAAGCCGGCTCTCGCACGCGGTGAAATGCAGGTTATCGGCGCTACAACTATAGCCGAATATCGCAAAAACATCGAAAAGGATGCAGCTCTGGAACGCCGCTTCCAGCCTGTAACGGTAGGGGAACCGAGCGAAGAGGATGCTCTGCAGATTTTAAAGGGGCTAAAGGAAAAGTATGAAACTCACCACGGTGTGGCTATAGAGGATGCTGCCCTTGCTGCAGCAGTAGCTCTTTCCGCCCGCTATATAACCGATCGCTTTCTGCCCGACAAGGCTATCGACCTTATTGATGAGGCGGGGTCGAGGGTGCGCCTTCGCAATTCATCACCGCCCGATACCATAAAAGAACTCGAAAGCGAGCTTCAGGATATCGATGCAAAAAAAGCCGAGGCAGCAGCAAATCAGGATTTTGAGGCTGCAGCCATGCTTCGTGATAAGTCGCGGGAGCTATCCGAAAGACTTGACTCCAGCCGCAAGGAATGGAAGCAGGCGGGAGGCGGCACGGTAACCGAAAATGAAATTGCCGAAATAGTGTCCCTTTGGACGGGAGTTCCGTTAACGCAGCTTAACGAGAGCGAGAGCGAAAGACTGCTTCGTCTTGAGGATGAACTGCATAAAAGAATTATAGGTCAAAACGAGGCTGTAACAGCGCTTTCGCGCGCTATCCGACGCGGTAGAGTAGGGCTTAAGGACCCTAATCGCCCTATAGGCTCTTTCATCTTTTTAGGTCCAACGGGTGTTGGTAAAACTGAACTTTGTAAGGCGCTCGCTAACGCTATGTTCGGTAGCGATAACGCTATGATTAGGCTTGATATGTCGGAATATATGGAGAAGCATACCGTATCGCGCTTAATCGGTTCACCACCCGGATATGTAGGCTTTGATGAGGGGGGTCAACTCACCGAAAAGGTGCGAAGCAAGCCCTATTCGGTAGTGCTTTTTGATGAAATCGAAAAGGCTCACCCCGATGTATTTAATATCCTTTTGCAGATTCTCGATGACGGTGTTTTAACCGATTCGCAGGGTAGGCGAGTGAACTTTAAAAACACGGTTGTTGTTATGACCTCAAACATCGGCGCTCGCCTTATAACCGAGAAAAAGCAGAGCTTTGGCTTTGCAGCCGACGAAGGCGCTGCGGGGGACTATAAAGCGATTCGTGAAACGGTTTTAAATGAGCTTAAAAAGGCCTTTCGACCGGAGTTCTTAAATCGAATTGACGATACTGTTGTATTCCACAAGCTTTCTCACGAGGATATCAAAAAGATTGCCGAAAAAATGCTGGAAGTTCTTAAAAGCAGGATGCTGTCTCTCGGTGTTGAGGTGAGCTTTAGCGAGGAATGCTTGTCGGCTATCGCATCAGCGGGGTTTGACCCTGTGTATGGCGCTCGACCGCTTCGCCGCGCAATTCAAAACAAAATTGAGGATATGTTCAGTGAAAAACTGCTCGACGGCACTATCCAAAGCGGCGATAAAATCAATGTCGATTATAGGAATAATGAGTATATTGTAAGTAAATAATGTATTGTAGCGGCGGGAGAATGCTTCCGCCGCTATTTTTTTGCAAACAATGTTTAAATGTGTGGTTTTCTCTTGAATTATTTATTGTTATTTGATATAATTATTATGTATCATTATTGCCAAAACTCAAATACTAGTGTTTGAGGAGTGGTAATATGGAAGAAGAAAACAAAAAGAGTGAGCAACTTCGTGAGAGCATAGAAGACTTTGCAAGCGTTGCCGTATCAGATAGCCGCCATAAAATACAGTGTGTAACCATTGTAGGCGAAATTGAGGGGCATACTGTTCTACCGGAGCAGAGCAAAACAACAAAGTATGAGCATTTAATTCCGCTTTTGGTAGCAATTGAACAGGATAGCGAAATTGAGGGTGTGCTGATAATTCTTAATACCGTCGGCGGTGATGTCGAGGCGGGGCTTGCCCTTGCAGAACTGATTGCAGGAATGAAAAAGCCTACGGTATCGTTGGTGCTCGGCGGCGGTCATTCAATCGGTGTTCCGCTTGCTGTTTCGGCAAAGCATTCTTTTATAGTGCCCTCTGCCACTATGACGGTGCATCCCGTTAGGATGAACGGGCTTGTAATCGGTGTTCCCCAAATGCTTAATCATTTTCAGCGTATGCAGGAAAGAATAACAGGCTTTGTGGCTAAAAATTCGGGAATTACTCCCGAACGCTTTACCGAGCTTATGATGAATACGGGTGAGCTTATAACCGATGTGGGCTCGGTGCTTTGCGGCGAGCTTGCGGTTAAGGAGGGGCTGATTAACAGCCTCGGCGGGCTGCACGATGCAGTTGAGTATCTTTATAAATTAATAGAAAAAGCCGAATAATCGGCTATACATAGGGAGTGTATTTATGGCAACTAAAAAAAGAGGCAGACCAAAGAAAACACAGGCAGCAGCTGCCAGAGAGCGCGCCGCTAATGTAAATAGCGGCAAGAAGCAGGTAATGGCTGTTGTATGGTTTGCTGTGGCTGTATTCATATTGTGCATTGTTTTAATACCGGGCGAAAAATTCTGGAATGTTTTACATAATATAAGCTTTGGTATTTTCGGTGTAACAGCGTTCTTTTACCCTGTTTATATGGGCGCTATCGCAATTCTTGCAGCACTCGACCGCTTTCGCGATACCATAAAGGTTAAAATGATTGAGGGTGGCGTTCTCGCTGTATTTGTTGGCGCTGCTATCGATATTTTCATTAAAAACCCCAAGGGAGATATACCCTTCTGGCAGCATGTAACTAACGCATACACTGCCGGTACCCAGCTTAAAAGCGCGGGCTTTATCGGTGCGCTGATAGGCGAGCCTTTTGTGCGTGTTTTTGGAGATACAGGTGCTGTTATCACTATTATAATTCTGCTTTTTGTGGCATTTATGATTTTAACAGGCACAACACTTATTGCCTTGTTTAAAGCGATTGCAAAGCCTGTTCAGAAAATTGAGGCACACTCAGAGGATGCCTTTGCGCGTATGGCGGAAAAGGAAAAACGGCGTATGAATGTGGATATTCCGCTCGACGATATTTCCGATAAGCCGAATCCCGATATGTCCGATCTTAATGAAAAGGGCAAGCGTTTAGTTGCAACATATAACGGTGTTGATGTTCCCGAAGCACCCACAGAAAAGGAAAAAATTAATACAGCCTTGTCTTCTGCTGCCGAGGAAACGGTAGCCGAGGAGGCGGAGAATAAAGAGCCGCCCCAACGCGTTAAGCACGATCCCGAGGCTGAAAAGGAAATCGAGGAGGAAATTAAAAATAAGCAGGGCGGTATTGTTATTACCGAGGAGGATACATATAAATTCCCGCCTGTATCTCTGCTTAAAGCACCGAATTTTGAAAGTGCGGCAGCAACCTCTGCCGACCTTGATTCAACCGCAGCAAGGCTTGTTGATACTCTGCGTTCATTCGGTGTTGAAACTAGAATTGTTGATATTTCCCGCGGTCCGACGGTTACCCGCTATGAGCTTCAGCCGTGTGCGGGTGTAAAAATCAGCAAGATCACCAATCTTGCCGATGATATAGCTTTAAATCTTGCAACTGCAGGTGTTAGAATTGAAGCACCCATCCCCAATAAGGCTGCAGTTGGTATCGAAGTGCCAAACAAGCAAAGCAGTATTGTTGGTGTGCGAGAGATTATTGAGTCATCCGCCTTCACAGGCTCCAAGAGTAAGCTGACGGTAGCGCTCGGTCGCGATATCGGCGGAAATGTGGTTGTAACCGATATTGCAAAAATGCCCCACGGTCTTATCGCCGGTGCAACAGGCTCGGGTAAATCGGTTTGCATTAACTCGGTAATCATCAGCCTTTTATATAAAGCCACACCCGATGAGGTAAAATTGCTTATGATTGACCCGAAGGTAGTTGAGCTTGGCGTTTATAACGGTATTCCGCATCTGCTCGTTCCCGTTGTAACCGACCCGCGCAAGGCGTCGGGTGCCCTTTGTTGGGCGGTTAGTGAAATGGACAGGCGGTATAACATTCTTGCTGAATCGGGCGTTAAGGATATTGCAGGCTACAATAAGCTTGCCGAGGCTAACCCTGAAATGCAGAAGATGCCGCATATTGTTATCATCATAGACGAGCTCGCCGACCTTATGATGACCTCGCCCAAAGAGGTTGAGGATTCTATCAACCGTATTGCTGCCAAGGCGCGTGCTGCAGGTATGCACCTGCTTATCGCGACACAACGTCCCTCGGTTGATGTTGTAACAGGTGTTATCAAGGCGAATATTCCTACCAGAATTGCATTCGCTGTTTCCAGCCAAATTGATAGCCGCACCATACTTGATGAGCAGGGTGCTGAAAAGCTTATCGGTCGCGGCGATATGCTCTTTAACCCAATGGGTGCGAGCAAGCCTAACCGTTTGCAGGGCTGCTTTGTAAGTGAGGATGAGGTTGAGGCTGTTGTTAATTACATAAAGGGTGATCACTCAAGCGATTACGATGAGGATATTATGCACGAAATTGAGCGCCAGGCTACGATAGAGAAAAAGCAACGAACAGGTATTAGTGAGGAAGGGGACGAGGCAGAGGATTCTATGCTTCCCGCCGCTATAGAAACCGTTGTTGAGCTTGGTCAGGCTTCCACCTCGCTGCTGCAGCGCAAGCTCAAGCTCGGATATGCTCGTGCAGCAAGGCTTATGGATATTATGGAGGAGCGCGGCGTGGTAGGCCCGCACGAGGGCTCAAAGCCGCGTCAGGTATTGCTCACTAAAGAGCAGCTCCTTGAAATGAAAGCAAGTGAAGAATGAGAAGTAAAAATCGGAAACTAACCCTGCAAATTGTTGCAGCCGTTATAGTTGTTTTTGCTATTGTTTTGACCGGTATTTATTTTACCGGTCAAAATTCTGCAATAGATAACGGGGAGGATTTTGTAGCGGTGCTTGATGTCGGTCAGGCGGATAGTATATTGATATGCAGCAACGGCAAAGCCGCACTTATTGATACGGGCGATGAAATCACCGCATCTAATCTTATTAGAAAACTCTATTCCTATGGTGTGGAAAGCCTAGATGCATTGATAATCTCGCATTCGCATTCAGACCACGCGGGTGCGCTTCCAAAGGTGCTTGAGGGTGTTCCTGTCGGAAATGTTGTGCTGCCCGAATTTGGCGCGGGTGAAAAAATCAGCGATATTGTAAACGCCACAAATAAAAGCTCCGCAAAGGTATATAATGCGGTTGAGGGTGCTGTTATAAATATTGGCGATTTCGAGCTCACCATATTGGCAACCGATAGCGAGGAAGAGGATATTAATAATCGTTCTGTTATCATAATGGCAGCCGCATTCGGTAATAAGTTCCTTTTCTCGGGCGATGCCGAAAAGGAAACCGAGCAGGATTTAATTGCAAGCGGAATAAATTTCGATTGCGATGTTTTAAAGGTTGGTCATCACGGCAGCAACACCTCCAGCTCTAAAGCCTTTTTGGATATTGCAACACCCGAATATGCAGCAATTTCGGTTGGCGAGGGTAATTCTTATGGTCATCCCAGCAGCACGGTAATGGAAAGACTTGAGGCTATGGGCACGCAGATTTTTCGAACCGATTATATGGGTGATATAGTGTTTAAAATTGAGAATGAAAGAATAGTGAGACCGCAGTAATGAAAAAAAGCGCATTCAAATATAATATCTTTCTGTTATCCGCCGCTGTTATTTGGGGCTTTGCATTTGTAGCCCAATGTAATGTGCAGGGTAAAATTAACATATTCTTATTTATCGGCGCCAGATTTTTGCTGGGCTCTTTGTCCCTTTTGCCGGTCATTCTATTGCTTGAAAACAAGAGTGAAAAAAGGGCAGAGAAAAAGCCAAGCGGCAAAATAACGGCGCTTGGCGGTGCTGTTTGCGGAACAATTTTGTTTATCGCATCGGCTCTGCAGCAGTGGGGCATAAACATAAGCCCAAGTGCAGGTAAGGCAGGGTTTATAACCGGCATTTACACAGTTTTAGTTCCGATATTCTACTTTTTGTTTTTTCGCAAAAAAACGGGACTTAATGTATGCATCGGTGCAATTTGTGCCCTTGCGGGACTTTACCTTTTAAGCGTAACCGACGGTATAGGCAGTATCGGCTTTTCGGATATAGTGATATTTATAGGCGCTATTTTTTGGGCGCTGCATATACTCACTATTGATAGATTTATCGAAAAGGTAAGCCCAATTAAATTTTCGGCAATGCAGTTTTTAACCGCGGGGGTAATAGGTATGCTTCTCGCATTCACAGCAGGCGGTGTAACGCTGTCTGCAGCGCCGCAGCAGATAGCCGCTGTCGGCTTGCCGCTTTTATATGTGGGCATCTGCTCATCGGGTATCGCATACACCTGTCAGGTGCTCGGTCAGCGTGGAGCTAATCCCACATACGCCGCTATTATTCTATCCCTTGAATCGGTATTCGCCGCTATCGGCGGTGCTGTTTTCGGTATCGACAATATGAGCCTTCGCTCATACATCGGCTGTGCAGTAATTTTTGCAGGCATAATAATTTCACAAATTGAATTTCCGAAAAATAAAGCATCAGGGTGTTAGTCCTGATGCTTTTTTGTTAGTATATTAATGTAAAATCCAATGTAGAGGATGAGCGTAACCAGCATAACCGCTACACAGAAGCCGATTAGGAAAGAGGCGAAATCCGCGGGAATGTCGGGAAAGAAAATCAGCATCGACATAGAAAGATAAAGCGTTGCGGTATTGACCTTGCCGTACCAGCGGGCACTGTTGATTTTGTCGGTAAGCTCGAGTGTTATGTATCCGAAAAGCAGCATAAAGGTTTCTTTAATAATAAAAATTATTATCGGCACCCATAATAGCGGATAGCGCACCGTTAGGCAAAACATAAGAGCCGCCTGTGTTAGCTTGTCTGCAACAGGGTCGAGCACCTTGCCAACGTCCGACACCATATTAAAGGTGCGGGCAATAAAGCCGTCAATTATATCGGTAACACCTGAAATGAACACCAAAATCACAGTCAGTGTGTAGTTCTGCAGTGCGATATAAATCCACACAATAAGCGGTATCAAAAGCAGACGCACAAGGCTTAAGAAATTAGGTATAGTAAAAATATCTTTTTTGGTAATTTTCAAATTCATAATTTTATCACCCGATTTATTGTACCATAATATTCCAAAAAAATCTATAAACAATTTGTGAATTGAACACATTATGTGGTATATTCGCTTGACATAGGGGCGTATAAATGGTAAAATGTAAAAGATAAGTTTTATATAATCCGTATGGCGAACGGTTTTTGATAAATACATATCCGGGTAAATACGACCCCGTTTTAAGTCGTAATTATATAGAAAAGAGGTGCATTGTAAAATGCCATTTATGCCGTATGTAATCGGTGGCGTAGTAGCTGTCGTTTTAGGCGTTGTTGGCTTCTTTGGCGGCTCTGCATTCAGAGCAAAGGCTGATAAAACAGCCATTGGCACCGCAAAGGAAGAGGCACGCCGCATTCTTAATGATGCTATTAAAAACGCCGAAACCAAGAAAAAAGAGCTTTTAATCGAGGCGAAGGACGAAGTGTTCAAGCTTCGTCAGGAAACCGAGAAAGACCTTCGTGAGCGCAGAAGCGATGTTCAGAGAAGTGAAAACCGCCTGCAGCAGAAGGAGGAGGCTCTTGACAGAAAAATTGAAAATTTGGAAGCTAAAGAAGAAAAATTAGCGTTAAAAGCCAAGGAAATCGATGTAAAAATTGAGGAGTGCGAGGTAATCAAGCGTTCACAAATCGAAATGCTTGAAAAAATCTCGGGCTTTACCAAGCAGCAGGCGAAGGACCACCTTCTCACAATGCTCGACGGAGAACTTAACCACGAAAAAGCGATTAAAATTCTCGAGTATGAGCGTCAGACTAAAGAGGAGTCCGAAAAGCTTGCTCGCGAAATTGTGGGTCAGGCTATCCAGCGTTGTGCTGCTGACCATACCTCTGAAATCACCGTATCTGTAGTTGAACTGCCGAACGATGAAATGAAGGGTAGAATCATCGGTCGTGAGGGTAGAAATATCCGTGCGCTCGAAACAGCGACAGGTGCTGACCTTATTATCGATGATACTCCAGAAGCTATCACAGTTTCCTGCTTCGACCCCGTAAGGCGCGAAATTGCCCGTTTATCGCTTGAAAAACTCATTCAGGATGGTAGAATTCATCCCGCAAGAATCGAGGAAATGATAAATAAGGCTACTGCCGAGGTTGAGGCCACCATTAAGCAGGAGGGTGAGCGCGTAATGCTCGAAGCGGGCGTTCGCAACCTGCACCCCGAGCTTATTAAGCTTCTCGGCAAGCTGAAATATCGCACAAGCTATGGTCAGAGTGTCCTTAATCATTCGCTCGAGGTGTGCCATTTATCAGGTCTTATCGCTGCAGAAATCGGTGCTAATGTAACACTTGCAAAGCGCGCAGGTCTGCTGCATGATATCGGTAAGGCTCTTGACCACGAGCAGGAGGGCTCACATATTCAGCTCGGTGTTGAGGCTGCAAGAAAGTATAAGGAAAACGAGGATATTATCCACGCTATACATGCTCACCACGGTGAGGTAGAGGCAAAAACCGTTATTGCTTGCATTGTTCAGGCTGCAGATGCAATTTCAGCTGCTCGCCCGGGCGCTCGCCGCGAGAATATTGAGAATTACATTAAGCGTCTTGAAAAACTTGAGGAAATCGCCAATTCCTTCAAGGGTGTTGAACGCTCCTATGCAATTCAGGCGGGTCGTGAGGTTCGCATTATCGTTAAGCCCGAAATGGTGAATGATGACCAAATGGTGATTATTGCTCACGAAATTGCTCAAAAGTTCGAAAACGAGCTTGAGTATCCGGGTCAGATTAAGGTTAATGTTATCCGCGAAAATCGCGCTGTTGACTACGCTAAATAAAATTAATCCCCACAGCAGAAACTGTGGGGATTTTTCTTTACAAATAAGCATTTTTTTGATAAAATATATATTTAGAGATATAGTAAAGGAGGAATTGAATTGCCAAAGCAGGTTGCAGTCATAGGCGGCGGTGCCGCAGGTGTAATGGCGGCTATCAAGGCCGCGGAAATGGGACATAGTGTAACTGTGTTTGAGAAAAAGGAGCGCCCCTGCCGCAAGGTTATGATAACGGGCAAGGGAAGATGTAATGTTACTAATAACTCAGGCAATGAAACGCTGATTGCTAATGTAACCAAAAATGGCAAATTTTTATATTCCGCCTTTAATAATTTTTCTGCTGCCGATACCATTCAGTTTTTCGAAAATGCGGGTGTACCGCTTAAAACCGAGCGCGGCAACCGCGTTTTCCCTGTAAGTGATAAATCGGTTGACATTGTAGACGCACTCGTGCGGGTGGCGAAGGCAAACGGTGTTAAGTTTGTTTTCAAATCGGTCGCAGCGATTATCGAAGAAGAAAGCAAAGTATCGGCTATCAAATTTGAAAACGGTGAAGTCGCAAAATGTGATGCTGTCATTCTCGCAACGGGCGGTAAATCCTATCCGTTAACAGGCTCAACAGGCGACGGCTACCGAATGGCATCGGAGCTGGGACATACCGTAACCGAGCTGCTGCCATCATTGGTGCCCATTAAAATTCACGAGGGCTTTTGCACCGCGCTTTCGGGGCTCACGCTTAAAAATGTAACGCTGTCGCTCTATAAAAACGATAAGAAAAAACCGCTTTTCGAGTCGCTGGGCGAAATGCTGTTTACTCATTTCGGCGTATCGGGGCCGCTCGTGCTCAGCGCCTCGGCGCATATAAGGCGGGGCGACTTTTCGGAGTATACTTTGGTAATCGATTTAAAGCCCGCTCTTACCGAGGAGCAACTCGATGCTCGAGTTCAGCGTGATTTCGCAGAGAACAGCGGTAAAATTTTAGGCAACAGTCTTGATAAGCTTATGCCTAAAAGTTTAATTCCGGTTATAATAAAAGCGGCAGGTCTTGCACATGATATAAAGGTGAGCAATATAACAAAGCAGCAGCGCCTGCAGTTGTCGCACACTCTTAAAAATTTAACGCTGCACCCAACGGGATTCCGCGATATTGAAGAGGCAATAATAACCAGCGGTGGCATAAAGGTGTCTGAAATCGACCCCAAAACAATGCAGTCAAAGCTGGTGGAGGGACTTTATTTTGCGGGCGAAATAATCGATGTAGATGCCTACACGGGCGGCTTTAATTTACAGATAGCGTTTTCAACCGGCGCATTAGCAGGAGGAAGTATAGAATGATAGCAGTAGCAATAGACGGACCTGCAGGAGCAGGCAAAAGCACAATAGCAAAGGCAGCAGCAAAAAGACTTGGCTTTTTGTATGTTGATACAGGTGCGCTCTACCGCGCAACGGGGCTGAAGTTTTCAAGGCTCGGTTTTGATACCTCGCTTAACTGCAATTTAGAGGATGTTTTATCGAAAACCGAGGTTAATTTCGGGTATATAGACGGTGTGCAGCATGTTTTCCTTGATGGAGAGGATGTATCCGAGGCTATCCGTACCCCCGAAGCCTCAATGATGGCGTCGGCAGTATCGGCAAAGCCCGCAGTGCGTGCGTATTTGCTCGATATGCAGCGCAAAATTGCAGACCAAAATAATATTATTATGGATGGCAGAGATATAGGCACCGTTGTGCTGCCCAATGCCCAAATTAAAATATTTTTAACCGCATCTGCTGCTGTTCGTGCCAAACGCCGCTATAAAGAGCTTATAGAAAAAGGCGAGCAGGTAACCTATGATGAGGTTCTCAAGGATATTGAGCTGCGCGATTATAACGATTCTCACCGCGAGATAGCGCCCTTAAAGCCTGCGGAGGATTCGGTATATGTTGATACAAGTGATAAAGCACTTGATGAATCGGTTGCGCTGCTTATAGGAATTATTAAAGAGAAGATTTAACGGAGTGAATAATTTGAAAATAACACTAGCCAAAACAGCGGGATTTTGCTTCGGTGTGAATCGCGCTGTTAATATGGTTTACGAGCTGCTGGCAAGCGGAGAAAGGGTCTGCACACTAGGTCCTATAATCCATAATCCCCAGCTTGTAGCCGAGCTTGAAAGCAAGGGCGTCAGAATAGTTGACAGCCCAAGGGACTGCGAGGATAATGAGGTGTTGGTAATCCGTTCGCACGGAGTGCCCGAAAGCACCCTTTCTTTGGCTTCAGAGTGCGGCATAAGGGTGAGCGATGCCACCTGCCCCTTCGTTGCAAAAATACATAAAATTGTAAGCGAGCAGTCGGCGAATGGCAGACTTATCCTCGTTGCGGGCGACAGCAAGCACCACGAGGTAAAGGGAATAATAGGTCATATAAATGGGGAATATCGCGTATTTTCGAGTGAGTCGGAGCTTGAAAAAATACTCGAAAAATTAAGCGATGAGCAGAAAAAAGCCGTTTCTGTTGTTTCTCAGACCACTTTTAATAAAAAAATATTTGAAAATTGCTGTAAAATTTCAAAAAAGGTATGTACAAATGCCGAAATTTTTGATACAATATGTAATGCTACATCCGTGCGTCAGCAAGAGGCAGCCGAGCTAGCCCGCACCCACGATATTATGATAGTAATAGGGGGGCGGCACAGTTCGAATACAGCAAAGCTTTTTGATGTTTGTTCGTCCTTTTGTAAAAACACTTATTTAATCGAGACCGCAGCAGAACTGCAAAAGGAATTTTTTATAGGTGGAAGCAGCGTAGGGGTTATAGCCGGTGCGTCAACGCCGGCAGGCATAATAAAGGAGGTAATTAATACCATGGAAAATTTTGAACCGGTTAACGAGCAGATTGCCGAGGAACAAGAAATCGCTCAAAAAAGTTTTGATGAGATGACCGATGAGGAGGCATTTGAGGCTTCTTTAAGCTCACTCAATGATGACAAAAAGGTAGTTGGCATAGTTCTTGCCGTTACCGATACTGATGTTCAGGTCGATTATGGCCGCGGACTTACAGGCTACATAACCCGCGATGAGTTCTCATTCAGCGAGGTTGACCTTAAAAAGGAAGTTGCAATCGGCGATAAGTTAAATCTTATCATTATGCGCACTAACGACCAGGAGGGCACAGCTATGCTTTCCAAGAAGCGTTATGATGCTATTGCCGGTTGGGATAATATAGTAAGCGCAAAGGAAAATGCTGAAATTTTAACAGGTACTGTAACAGAGGTTATCAAGGGTGGCGTAATCGTTAGCACCGAGGGTGCGCGCGTATTCGTTCCTGCTTCACTTGCAACCCTTTATAAGAGCGAGGATATTGCCGAGCTTAAGGGTAAAGAGGTGCAGTTCCGTGTAATCGAAATCGGTCGTGGTCGCAGGGCAGTAGGCTCTATCAAGAGCGTGCTTATTGAGGCTAAGAAGGCTGCCGAAGCAAAGGTTTGGGAGTCTATCGCAGTTGGCGACCGCATTAAGGGTACAGTTAAGTCCCTCACATCATACGGTGCATTCGTTGATATCGGCGGAGTTGACGGTATGATACATATCTCCGAGCTTTCTTGGGCAAGAATCAAGAATCCGTCAGAGGTTGTTTTAGTTGGCGATGAGGTTGAGGTTTACATTAAGGAAATCGACTTTGAAAAGAAAAAGATTTCTCTCGGCTACAAAAAGCCCGAGGATAATCCGTGGGTAATTTTCAACAACACATATCGTCTTGACGATACAGTAAATGTAACCATCGTTAGCCTAACTTCTTACGGTGCATTTGCTCGCATCA
>JAZRMU010000081.1:0-32338 GCA_045647785.1 Acutalibacteraceae bacterium | reverse complement strand
CTTAAAATAAGAATGTTCGATAGTGATATCTATTCAATCAAATTCGAGTAATGAAATCAAAAACACCTAACCCGTACGGGTTAGGTGTTTCTTTACGGCGCAACGTGCCTACACGCCCACGTCGGCAAAAACTGTTCACTGAACAGTTTTCTTCCGCTTCGCTCCCTCCTGTTCGAATCCCTGTTTTTTGCAAAAAAAGAGAAGAACCACTCCGTTGGAGTAATTCTTCTCTTTGGTGACCCGGACGGGATTCGAACCCGTGTTACCGCCGTGAAAGGGCGGTGTCTTAGGCCTCTTGACCACCGGGCCGTATGGTGGCTGTAATTGGACTCGAACCAATGACACTCCGGGTATGAACCGAATGCTCTAGCCAACTGAGCTATACAGCCATATACGCGATACTAGAATATTATAATCATAACAAAGCGTTTTGTCAATACTTTTTTTTAGTATCGCGAATTTTATTGTAATTTATTCGCTATATCGGCTAGCTGCTGCATTGTAAGCTGCTCACTGCGCACCGTTTCGGGGAGCGAAAGAGAGCAAAGCACCTCTTTCAGCTGCTCTTTGGAGATGGAAAGCGTGTTTGATACGGTGTTTACAAGGGTTTTGCGGCGTTGTGCGAAGCAGGCACGCACGAACTTAAAGAAAAATTGTTCGTTTTGAAGTATTACGGGCGGATTTTCCCTTATTTTAAGTTGAATAACTGCCGAATCCACATTCGGCGCGGGCATAAATGAGCCGCGGCTGACGGGGAAAAGCACCTTTGCCTCGCTATAATAATTCACCATAACGGTGAGCGAGCCCGATTCTCTTGAGCCGACGCGCGCACATATACGCTCGGCAGCCTCCTTTTGCACCATAACCGTTATATTATCGGCGGGCAGGCGACTTTCAAGCAGCATTGTTATAATGGGGGAGGTTATGTAGTAGGGCAGGTTGGCGCAAACGGCGATTTTCTTATATTCTCCAAGCTTTTCCCTAATAATTTCTTGGAGATTCAGCTTCATAGCATCTCCAAAGATAATTTCGACATTTTTGCAGTCTGCCAGTGTTTCGGGCAGGACCTGCTTAAGGCTGTTATCCAGTTCGATTGCTACAACCTTACCTGCTGCAGCCGACAGCTCTTTTGTGAGCACGCCAATACCCGGACCTATTTCCAAAACGCCCGTTTCCTTATCGCAAGCGGCAGCCGCCATACGGGGGCACACCGAAGGATTTATTAAAAAGTTCTGACCGAGGCTTTTTTTAAAAGCAAAGCCCTCGCCCATATATTTTTTGATTGTACCAATATCCGAAAGGTTCAAAAAATCACCTCAAAAACTTATCTTTAATTATTATACTGTAAAAAAATGACTCTTGCAAGAAATTTTAGATGACAAAACGGAAATTATAATGTATAATATATGTAATTACTGTTTGGAGTGAAAAAAATGGAAAAATATTTCAATGCGATTATAAGTGAAATGCAGGTGCTGCTTGATGGGCAGAAGTTTGTCCGCGAGGGCGATATTTTTAAAAACGAGCAGAATGCTGTAAAAATTGAGTATAGCGAGGAAACAAAACAGTTTAAACTGTTACTTGCCGATATTGCCGATGGCGCAGTTTCTGAATTTGCAGTTATTTCAAGCTGGCTTTTCGATGAAACACAAAACGAGCGAGATGCTTTGGCGGTGGGTGTTGACTTCGCAGATACTCTGCGCGGGAAGCTGGGTCTAAAAAAGGAACGCGGCACAGTAGCAGCGCAGCTCCCCGTAGCCGAAAAGAACGACAACGCAACTATTTTGGCATTTACCCAAAAGCTTCTTGCTGTGTTCCCGCAGTATAAGGATGCTTATAAGGCAAATGTTGAAAAGTATGGCAGGTTCCTATATCTTGATTTCTATGTTGAAAATTTTGTTCCCGCTGTAGCGGCGCTTATCGATTCGGGTAACAAAAAGCAGATCAAAAAGCTTTTCGATATGCTGGCAGAAATGTATGTGTCGGGTAATAGCGAAACGGTTGATGCAATAGTGGCAATTATTTGTGCCGTAGAATTTGAGAATACCGACCGTGCGGCGGTGGTTTCCGAGCAGTTGGCTGATAATGCTCACCTTAAAACAGCGGTAAGGGAGTTCGGCTTATCTCTTGCAAAAAATAAAAAGCTGCAGGCCGCTTTGATAAAGTAAATATAATATAACGTAGGGCGGGGGCTTGCTCCCGCCGTTTTTTATGCAAAAAAGCCCCCGACCGAAGTCGGGGGTGTTTTTATGCATTTAAAAATTAGTAAGCAATACCTTGAGCGATCATTGCATCGCAAACCTTTTCAAAACCTGCAAGGTTAGCGCCTGCAACAAGGTCGCCCTCCATGCCGTACTTTTTAGCTGCATCGAAGGATGCCTTGTAGATGCCCTCCATAATCTGGTGGAGCTTTGCATCAACCTCTTCTGCAGTCCAGCTGTACCTCATAGAGTTCTGGCTCATTTCAAGACCGGAAACAGCAACGCCGCCGGCATTTACAGCCTTTGAGGGAGCAACAATAACACCGTTTGCTTTAAGAAGTGCTACTGCCTCGTTGGTGGTGGGCATATTGGAAACCTCAACATAATACTTAATGCCGTTAGCAATCATAAGCTCTGCTTCCTTAACATCTACCTCGTTCTGGGTAGCGCAGGGCATAAGTACATCGGCTTTAACGCCCCAAGGCTTCTGACCCTCAAAGTAAGGAACGCCGAATTTATCTGCATAATCCTTAACCTTATCGTGTCCGCTTGAGCGCATTTCAAGCATAAAGTTGATTTTTTCTTCGCTTGTAATACCTTCCTCGTCTAAAACATAGCCGTCAGGACCGGAAATGGTGATAACCTTACCGCCAAGCTCGGCAATCTTCTTAACAGTACCCCAAGCAACATTACCGAAGCCCGAGATAGCAAAGGTCTTGCCCTTGATTTCCTCGCCGAAGGATTTGAGCATTTCAGCGGTGTAGTAAACAGCGCCGAAGCCGGTTGCTTCAGGTCGGATGAGAGAGCCGCCGTATGCAATACCCTTACCGGTAAGAACGCCTGTGAATTCGTTGCGAAGGCGCTTGTACTGACCGTAGAGATAGCCGATTTCGCGAGCGCCTACACCGATATCGCCTGCAGGAACGTCGGTATCAGCACCGATGTGCTTTGCAAGCTCGGTCATAAAGCTCTGGCAGAAGCGCATGATTTCTCCGTCGCTGCGACCGCGAGGATCGAAGTCGGAGCCGCCCTTGCCGCCGCCCATGGGAAGACCTGTAAGGCTGTTCTTAAAGGTCTGCTCGAAGCCTAAAAATTTAATGATTGAAGCGTTAACGCTCGGATGGAAGCGTAAACCGCCCTTGTACGGGCCGATAGCCGAGTTGAACTGTACGCGGTAGCCGCGGTTCACCTGAACCTTGCCATTATCGTCAACCCAAGAAACTCTGAAGGAAATCATTCTTTCGGGTTCAACAATGCGCTCGATAATGCCGTTTGCCTCGATTTTCGGGTTAGCGGCAACAACGGGCTCAAGGGAAACAAGCACCTCTTTTACAGCCTGTAAAAATTCGGTTTCGCCTGCGTTGCGTTTAGAAACTGTTTCGTAAACGCGATTAAGATATTCGCTTTTGAACATAATATAGTACCTCCTAATAGATTTACTTATTTATAATACGACCGATTTTTTTCGCTGTCAAGAAAAAATATCGTATTTTTATAGTAATATATTAAATTTCATTGTATTTTAACATACCTTTTTATCTTGCGGCATAAATTATTGTAGAAATATGAGGTGATTTTTATGGATAAAAAAGATATTTTCGAAAAGGCAAAGGGCGGTGTTTCGCCCGATGAGATAATGGGAATGCTATCGTCAGCCGACCGTGCGGCGGTTGAAAAGCTGTTAAATGATAAGACGGCGACGCAAAAGCTACTGCAAAGCGAGGAGGCCAAGGCGCTTTACCGCGCTCTCTTTGGGGGAGATATAAATGGATGATTTAAGCGAAAAAATAAGCAGTATGCTGTCCGACCCACAACAGCTTGCGCGCATTCGCGAAATGGCGGCGGGGCTCTTGGGCAGCGAGCAGCAGTCCCCGCCACCGCAGGCCAGTCCTTCCTTGCCCGATATCGATTTATCCAAGGTTTTAGGTATTATGAGTAAATTTAAAAGCCAGGACACCGATAACCGCAGCCGTCTGCTACTGGCTCTCAAGCCGCACTTGTCGGAAAAGCGTCAGGAAAGGGTGGACCGCGCAGTGAAAATTCTGAAGCTGCTCGATATGCTCCCGCTTCTGCAGGAAAGTGGCATTATGAATATTTTATAGGGGTGGAATATGGAAGAATTGAACCGAGCAGAGCTTGAGCGCGCGCAAAGCAGAATAATGGAAATGAATAATCGCGCACGCGATGCCCGCGAACGGCATGGGTCGCAACCGAAAGCTCCTATGGGCGGCAGACATCAGCAGGGCAGCGGGTACGGTGAACAGCAGCCTCCGCCAATACCCTCAAAAACAGAGCTGCCTGTGAAGCGGAATTCGGTTTTTGATATTATAAATTTTAAGTCGCTGGTCGGAGATAGCGACCGCTCCTTGCTTGTTGGCATTATGCTGCTGCTTGGGGCCGATGCTGCCGACGAAAAATTAATGCTCGCTCTTCTTTATATAATGATGTAGCAGAATTTTGCTTTAAAAACTGCGCAAAGTTTGTGAAAGTTTACAAAATTAAAAAAATATGCATTTTTGCATAATTCCAAACATTATGTAAACTAAAATACCAAAGGATAATTATCCAAGTTTTCCACATAGTAATCCACAATTTACCCCGGTTTTGAGTCGTTTTTGGCTTAAAATGGGTTTATAACTGTTAAAAACACGGTGGATAACTATAATAATTCGCGTTCGAAAAATAATATGAATATAAAGGTTATGTAAATAAAAATTCCAAAAAGAGACGCGTAATTTTTCAAAAAATTGGAATTATTCGAAGCGTTGTATGTATACTATGGGGAAAGGTTATGTAAAAACATTTCCCTATAGTATAGGTTACCAAAAATTAAGATAAAAACCGTAAAATTTTATTAATTTTGGGCTGATTGTGTGTAAAATTCAGACGAGGGGCGTTGCTCCGAAAAAATTGCGAAATAAAGGAGAAAATAAAAATCAAAAAACTGTTATCCCTTTTGGCGGTTTTAGCAATTTTGCTCATTAGCTGTGTTATGGGTATCGGCACCTGTTGCTCCGGCTCCTGTAGAGGAAGCGTCAGTTGAAGAAACTCCTGTAGACGAAGTGCCTACAGAGGAATTAATAAAAAATAAAATCCCGACAGTTTAGTCGGGATTTTTATTGTAAACGAAAACCCCACCATAGTGGCGGGGTTTTATTAATTATTCCTCATCGGGCATTTCCCAGTTGTGCCAAATTTCCTGAACATCATCGTTTTCTTCAAGTAAATCGATAAGTTTTTCCATTTTTGCAATGCCGTCTTGGTCGTCAATGGTGCTTGTGGTCTGCGGTACGTAAGCCACCTCGGCTGCAAGGAAGGAATAGCCTGCGGCCTCGAGCGCATCACGCACATTGCCCATCTCGTTCGGGTCGGTATCTATTACAAACACATCTCCGTCAAAGGTAAAGTCCTCGGCTCCTGCCTCGAGTGCGGCCTCCATAACTGTGTCCTCGTCAAGCCCCTCGGCTTCAATGGTAATCTGACCGCGACGGTCGAACATAAACATAACGCTGCCCGACTGACCAAGGTTTCCGCCGCACTTATCAAAGTAGTGGCGCATCTCACCTGCGGTGCGGTTGCGGTTATCGGTGAGGGTTTCAACAATAACGGCGATACCGTTCGGACCGTAGCCCTCGTATACAAGCTCCTCGTAATTAGTAGCATCGTTATCACCGGCTGCTTTTTTGATAATGCGTTCAATATTATCGTTCGGCACATTGGCAGCCTTTGCCTTTGCGATAGCGTCCTTTAGCTTGCTGTTTTCTGCGGGATTAGGACCGCCCTGCTTAACGATAACGGCAATCTCTCTGCCCATTTTGGTAAAAATTTTAGCCTTTGCGGCATCGGTTTTTTCCTTTTTGCGCTTTATGTTGTTCCATTTAGAATGTCCTGACATACAGATTCTCCTTTAGAATGTAAATTCAACCTAACTATTTTATCATAAGTTTTCGCTATTCTCAAGTGCTTTTTGATAAATAGCGTAAATATCTTCGCGAGAGCTTATCTGCCCGCACAAAATGCGTAGCTTTGCAGCTCCGCGCATACCCTTTAAGTACCAAGCGGCATGCTTTCTCGCTTCATTTAGCGCCACGCGCTCATCCTTATATTCGAGCATAAGCCCGATGTGCCGGAGCATTGTATCAAGTCGCTCGCGAATAGTTGCCTCGGGTAGCAGCTCGGCACGCTCAAGATATGCGTTAATCTCGCGAAAAATAAAGGGGTTGCCCATAGCAGCTCTGCCCACCATAAGGAAATCGGCGCCTGTGCGATTTAGCATATTTTCGGCAGCCAAAGCTGAATTTATATCGCCGTTTGCAATAACGGGTATTTTAACTGCACTTTTGACTGCGGCGATAGTGTCAAAGTCGATACCCGGAGCATACATTTGTTTTCTTGTTCGACCGTGAACGGTAATAGCGCTGGCACCCGCCGCCTCACAAATAGCGGCAACAATGGGCGCATTAATGCTCTGCTCGTCCCAACCTGTACGAATTTTAACTGTTACAGGCACATTTACGGCGGACACTACCTTTTCAACGATTTTTCCCGCGAGCTCGGGGTTTTTAAGGAGCGCGCTGCCGCCGCCGTTACCCGCAACCTTGGGTGCGGGACAGCCCATATTTATATCGATAAATTCGGGGTGCTTTTGCTCGGCTATTGCTGCAGCCTCCGCCATAACCTCGGGCTCATAGCCAAAAAGCTGCGACGCCATAGGTCTTTCGGCATCGAATATCTGCAAATAGCCCTCGCTTTTGCGGTCGCCAAGGCTCACGCCTTTAGAGCTTGTCAGCTCTCCAACGGTGTAAGCGGCACCGAATTCTCTACATATTTCGCGCATAGCTCTATCGGCAACACCTGCCATGGGAGCCAGCGCAGCAAAGCCTTTAATTTCTACATTTCCTATCTTCATAAGCACAATTATATACAAACAAATAAAAGTTGTCAAATTATTTACAATTTTAGAGTATACAAATCATAATTTATTTGCTATAATATAAAATGATATATTAGATACATTTTGGGAGTAATTTATGAAAGTTTTGGCTCTTGACGGAAACTCAATAATTAACCGCGCGTTTTACGGTATTCGCCTGCTTACAACAAAGTCGGGTGAGTTCACCAATGCGATTTACGGTTTTATAACCACACTTAACCGTTTAATTGAGGCTGAAAGCCCGGATAATATTGTTGTTGCGTTCGACCTTAAAAAGCCGACCTTCCGCCACGAAAAATACGCCGAGTATAAGGCGGGGCGCAAGGGTATGCCCGAGGAACTGCACAGCCAGCTGCCTATTCTTAAGGAGTGGCTTTCTTTAATGGGCTACACTATTCTAGAGCAGGCGGGCTATGAGGCCGACGATATTTTAGGAACAGTAGCCACCCTTTGCGAGAAAAGCGGCAACGAGTGTGTTATAGCAACGGGAGACCGCGATGCGCTGCAGCTAGTGTCCGATACAACCCGCGTTTTGCTTACAACAACGCGTATGGGCAAAAGCGAGCATACAAATTTTGATAAGGTGGCACTATTCGAAAAATATGGGGTAGAGCCAGCGGGAATGATAGAGCTAAAGGCCCTGCAGGGCGACAGCTCCGATAATATCCCCGGTGTTACGGGTGTTGGTGAAAAAACTGCGAGTGAGCTTATAACCCGCTTTGGCAGTATCGATTATATCTATGACAATATAGAAAATCTTGATATCAGAGATGCACTTAAAAATAAGCTGATGGCAGGCAAGGAAAGCGCGTATCTTTCGCGCTGGCTAGGCACTATTTGCCGAAGTGTACCGCTCGAGGGTGGCATTGATGCGCTTGGCAATACAGAGCCTGACGAAAGCGGCGTAGCACAGCTTATGACCCGCCTTGAATTTTTTAAATTAATGGAGCAGATGGGGATAACCCCCGAGGCATCGCAGATGTCCCTCTTTGATGCAGCAGCTCCAAAGAGCGTGCTAAAAACAGTAGACCCCGAGGCGCTTTTAGTATCGGACGGCTGCGATATACTTTTTAATAGCGACTTCAGTCGCGCGGCGGTGATATCGGGCGGCAAGATTGCCGATTTTTCTGCTGACAGTCTGCGTTTTGCCGAAATTTTGTCTGATAGCTGTGCAAAAAGGGTGTATGATTATAAAAACATCTGCAAGGCACTCTGGGAAAAGGGACTCGATATAAAGAATGTTACCTTTGACAGTCTGCTTGCAGCCTATCTTGCAAATCCCTCGTCTTCGGGGTATGAAATTTCCCGACTCGCCGCAGAATATTCTGCTGTGGCAGCTGAAGTAACACCCGATGCCTACGAATTTTTGAGCGAGGCCGCCGAGCATTCTGCAGTTTGTGATAGACTGCGGGAGGTGCTTGAGGAGTCGGGTCAGGGTCAGCTGCTTAAAAGCATAGAGATACCGCTGGCACGAGTGTTAGCAGATATGGAATGTCAGGGCTTTTTGCTCGATACACAGGGTCTTGCCGAATATGGAATGGAGCTCGACCGCAGAACAAACGAGCTGCAGAGTGAGATTTGGGAGCTGGTTGGCTATGAATTCAATGTAAATTCTCCCAAACAGCTCGGTGAGGCGCTTTTTGAAAAGCTGGGCTTGCCCGCAGGAAAAAAGAATAAAAAGGGCTATAGCACCTCTGCCGAGGTGTTGGAGGAGCTGCGCAACCACCACCCGGTGATTGAAAAGCTGCTTAATTATCGTACGCTATCAAAGCTTAATTCCACCTACTGCCGCGGTCTTTTGGATGCTGCAGAATCGGACAACAGAGTGCGAACTACCTTTAATCAAACCGAAACAAGGACCGGTAGAATATCGTCGCTTGAGCCGAATTTGCAGAATATCCCTGTCAGAACCGAGGAGGGCAGGCAGCTTCGAAAATTCTTCAAAGCAAAGGACGGATATGTGCTTTGTGATGCCGACTACAGTCAGATTGAGTTGCGCGTACTTGCGCACATAGCAAATGATGAAAATATGATTAATGCCTTTTCGGCGGGCACTGATATTCACACCGCCACTGCCGCGATAGCCTTTGGTTTGCCGACCGAAATGGTAACACCCGAGCTTCGCAGCCGTGCCAAGGCAGTGAATTTCGGCATAGTTTACGGAATCGGTGCATTTTCGCTTGCTAAAGATATAGGTGTAACCCGCAAAGAGGCAGACACGCTTATTAAAAATTATCTTGCCGCCTATTCGGGCGTTGATAAATATATGAACACGGTTATAGAGCAGGCGAAGGCGCAGGGCTTTGTTGTAACCGAATTTGGTCGCCGCCGCCCCTTGCCCGAGCTTGCTTCATCAAACGGAATGCTTCGCGCTTTTGGCGAGCGCGTAGCGCGCAATGCTCCTATTCAGGGCACAGCGGCAGATATTATTAAAATTGCAATGGTGCGGGTGTATAACCGTTTAGCCGCAGAAAAGCTCGATGCCCGCCTTATTTTGCAGGTGCACGATGAGTTGATAGTGGAGTGCCGCGAGGATTTGGCAGACAAGGTGTGCGATATCTTAGGTGAGGAAATGAGAGCAGCCGCCCAAATGCGCGTTGAGCTTTCGGCCGATGCAGCCTATGGAAAAAACTGGTACGAGGCAAAGAAATAATGAAAATAATTTTTGTTTGCACAGGTAACACCTGCCGCAGCCCTATGGCGGAGGGCTATCTTAAAAGCCTTGATATTAAAGGGCTTGAGGTAGTGAGCCGCGGCTTGCAGGCTGGGGGCTCTGTTAGTGAAAATTCTGTAGCCGCAATGCGGGATATGGGAATCGACATCAGCGGTCATATTCCGCAAAACCTTATCCGCGAGGAAATAGGCAACGCCGATATAATTATTTGTATGACTGCCACGCACAAGGCGATTCTTGAAAGTGCTGGGGTAAAAGCTGATATACGCGTGCTCGGCTGCGGAATATCCGACCCGTTTGGCGGGGATATAGACAGCTATATTGCGGCTAGAAATGACATAATAAACGAGATAGACCGAATGATGTCGGGTTATATGCGCGGCTTTTTGCCACGCGACAGTAAAAAAATAGCCGAAATTGAAGCCGAGTGCTTTTCTGCACCTTGGAGCGAGCAGGCGGTAATTGATGCCACCGAAAATGGCACGGAATTTTTTGTATTTGAAAAGAATTTTTCGCTTGCCGCATACATAAGCCTTAATACAGTGATTGATGAAGGGTATATAAACAATATCGCCGTTTCGAAGAATTTTAGGCGACAGGGCATAGGAGCGAGGCTATTAAAGCGTGTTGATGCTTTTGCCAAGGGGAAGGGGCTTTCCTTTTTGACACTTGAGGTAAGAGAGAGCAATGCTGCCGCAATAGCGCTTTATACTGCCGCAGGCTATATAGAGGTTGGCGTTCGCAAGGGCTTTTACGAAGCGCCAAGGGAAAACGCCTTAATAATGACAAAATATTTTAAAACCGAGGAATAGAATGTTAATTTTAAGTATTGAATCCTCTTGCGACGAAACTGCAGCCGCAGTAACCAGCGGCAGGCAGGTGCTGTCGAGTGTTATTAACACGCAGATTGAGGAACATAAAAAATACGGCGGAGTGGTGCCTGAGGTTGCCTCCCGTCGACACATTGAAAACATTTCGGCAGTAGTGGAGAAGGCACTCGCAGATGCGGGAGTTACCTATTCAGATATTGATGCTGTTGCCGTTACCTTTGCGCCCGGACTTATAGGCGCGCTGCTTGTGGGTGTTAACTTTGCCAAGGGCTTGGCATTATCGCTCGGAGTCCCGCTTATTCCTGTTCATCATCTCCGCAGCCACATAGCGGCAAACTATATTGAATATCCGGAATTAGAGCCTGAATTTTTATGTTTGCTGGTATCCGGTGGCAATACCGTGATTTCAAGGGTGAAGGATTATACGAAATTTGAAATTATCGGCGCAACACGCGATGATGCCGCGGGAGAATGCCTTGACAAGTCGGCGAGAATGATGGGTCTTTCGTATCCCGGCGGTGTGGAGCTTGACAAAATAGCCACTACACCCGACAACAAAAAATACCCGCTGCCAACCCCCCACCTTTCGGGCAACGAGCTTGATTTCAGCTTTTCGGGACTTAAAACAGCGGTGGTAAACACAGTTCATAATGCGACACAAAAGGGTATAGAAATTGATGTGCCGGTGCTTTCTGCCACCGTTAGAGAAAAGGTGTGCGATATACTTATAGAAAAAACGATGCTCGCACTCGAGCGCACAGGGCTAAAAAGTCTTGCTGTGGCGGGTGGCGTATCGGCTAACAGTCGTCTTCGCGAGCGAATGCGTGAGGAGTGCGAAAGGCGCGGCATAAAGCTATATTTCCCAAGCCTTAAATATTGTGGCGACAATGCCGCCATGGTGGGCGTTCAGGCATATTATGAATATATGAGCGGCAACACCGCCGATACATCACTAAATGCGACGGCGGTTATGCCTATTGACTACCGATAATTTTTGAAAAGGGTGAAAAATTTGGAAAATCTGTTTTTGGTAGTAAATCCCAAATCGGGAACAGGAAGAATTAAAACAGAATTATTCAAGGTGTGTGAGGTTTTTACCCGTGCGGGATATAGGGTAACGGTGCATATAACTGCGAGACGCGGCGATGCTACCGAAACCGTAAGGCAGCTGTCAGGAGACTACGGTACTATAGTTGTTTGCGGCGGCGACGGCACGCTTAACGAGGTTATAACGGGTATTATGGATAACCCAAACACATATAAAATCGGGTATATTCCGGCGGGCACCCTTAACGAGTGGTCGCAGGGACTTAAAATATCGCGCAGTATTGGAAAAGCGGCAAGGGATATCGTTTCGGGCAGAGTTGTAGAGCTTGATATTGGTAAATTTGGAGACAGATTTTTTAGCTACACCGCTTCATTTGGCGCATTCACCGAGGCTTCCTATTCCGCTCCGCAGAATATTAAGAATGTTTTAGGACAGGTGGCCTATGTGCTTGAGGGTATTAAGTCGCTTGGCAAAATAAAGCCTGTGCATCTGCGCTTTGAAACCGAAAAAGAGGTTTATGAGGGCGACTATCTGTTTGGCGCTGTATCAAATTCCATGTCGGTTGGCGGCATAATTAAATTCGAAAAGGGTGAGGTAGCCCTGAACGATGGCGAATTTGAGGTTATTCTAATAGAAAATCCCGATAAAATAGCAGACCTTAATGATATAATAGAAGCTATTGTAACTCGTCGGTTTAACCGCAAGTGTATAAAGCAGTTTAAGGCGCGCGAGATAAAGGTTATAAGCCGCGCTTCGCTAGATTGGACACTCGACGGAGAGCACGCCAAGAGCGAAAGAAAAGCAGAAATTACCAACATAAACAAAGCAATTAAGTTTATAATTCCGTAAAAAAGGGGAAAAAGAAATGTTTACAAGAGATATAGGCATAGACCTTGGAACTGCAAACACCTTAATGTGTATAAAGGGTAAGGGTATTGTAATGCGCGAGCCCAGCGTTGTTGCATACGATGTAAGAAACGATGCTGTGCGTGCTGTTGGAACTGAAGCTAAAGAGATGATAGGCCGCACGCCCGGCTCAATAGTGGCTGTTCGCCCGCTCAAGGACGGTGTTATTGCCGACTTTGATGTTACGGCGGCTATGCTGAAGCGCTTTATAAGGCAGGCTTTAAAGGGGTCGTTCTTTTCGCGTGTTCGCGTTGTAATATGCACACCTGCAGGTGTAACCGAGGTTGAAAGTCGAGCTGTTTATGATGCGGCAAAGCTTGCGGGCGCTACCGAGGTTGATTTAATTGAGGAGCCGATGGCAGCGGCTGTGGGTGCGGGTCTGCCCGTTATGGATGCGACAGGCAATATGGTTGTTGATATCGGCGGAGGTACAAGCGAGGTTGCCGTTATATCCCTTGGTGATATTGTAACCGCGCAGTCGATTCGCACCGCGGGCGATGACCTTGATGCCGCAATAATTAACTTTATTCGCAAAAAACATAATTTACTTATCGGCGAGCGTACCGCCGAGCAGATTAAAATAGAAATAGGCTCTGCTTTGCCCTATGAGGGCGAACGCTCTATAGAAATTAAGGGTAGAAACCTAGTGGACGGTCTGCCTAAAAATGTTATGGTATCGGCAGAAGAGGTGAGAGAAGCAATAACCGAGCCTATAATGCGAATTGTTGATGCCATTAAATTGACCCTTGAAAAGACACCGCCCGAGCTTGCGGCCGATATAATTGATACAGGTGTAACACTTACAGGCGGCGGTGCTCTGCTTCGCGGACTTTCGCAGCTTATTGCCGATGAAATCGGTATGCCCGTTACAGTAGCGGCAAACCCGCTTGATTGCGTAGTGCTCGGCACTGCAAAGAGACTTGAAGCAGGTAGCGGCTTTGATAACTACACCTTTAAAAGAGGAAACCGCTACAGATAAAGTAAAACAAGGCAGGTGTTTTCGTGAGATTTTTCTTTAAAAGCCGTCAGTTCAAAACAGCGGCAATAATAACAGCGATAGTGCTTGTAATTTCCATAATAGCGCGTGTTGCGGGCGGGATATTAGCGCCACAGTCAAATCTGCTCGGCGTATTTATAGCCCCGTTTCAAAAAATAGCAACCTCTATTTCGTCGGCGGTTCAGGATTTTTCGCAGAAAATAGGCGACAATGAGAAGCTTATTCTCGAAAATGCCGAGCTGAACGAGCAGATAGGCGAGCTGCAGGAAAAGGTTGCAGATTATGATGAAATTAAAAACCAAAATGAATTTTATAAGGATTATTTGGGAATAAAAGAGCAGAATCCCGATTTCAAATTTACCGATGCGGTTATTATCTCAAGAGATACAACCGATGTTTTCGGCGGCTTTACGATAGACAAGGGTAGTCTGCAGGGCGTTGAGTGCTATGACCCTGTCATAACCGATAGGGGACTTGTGGGATATGTAACGAGTGTCGGTCTCACTTTTTCTAAAGTAACAACTATCCTGGACCCCGCTATCAGTGTTGCGGCGGTGGATAGCCGAACAGGCGATGCCGGCGTTATAACGGGCGAGCTTTCCTTTGCTGAAAAGGGACTGTCGAAGCTGACGAGGCTTCAGCGCACGGCAGCCGTTGCGGTGGGCGACTATATTGTAACCGCAGGCGGCGGAGTATTCCCGAAGGGACTGCTTATAGGCAAAATAGGCAGCATATCGCAAAACGAGTATACAAGCGAGCTTTATGCCGAAATCACACCCTTTGCTCCGCTTTCGGAAATCAGGCAGGTAATGGTTATAACCGATTTCACAGGAAAAAGTCTTATAGATATGCCGAAGGGCGGTAGCGCCAATGAATAAAAATATTCTGCCTCGCGGTGCTGCGGTTTATGCGGCGATGTTTTTGTTGTTCTTCGCGTTAACCTACACCGAGGTTTTACCGCTTAAAATAGTAAATGCTGCTCCTATGCTTTTAGTGCCGCTCACCGTAGCGATAGGTTTTTTCTACGGAGAATGGGCCGGTTTTACAGCGGGTATGGTAATGGGCATATTTGCTGATGCTGTAGCGGCAGATACCGTTTGCTTTAATATGATTGTATTAATGTTTGTGGGTCTAGCCACGGGCATTTTGGTTAATCATTATATTAATAAGAATATTCTTTCAGCCATTATGCTTTCATTTGCGGCTTCTATAGTATATTTCTTTTTAAGCTGGCTTATATTTTTTGCTGCGGCAGGCTTCGCGGGTAAAATTCAGTTCTTTTTATATCATAGTGTGCCATCGGCAGTTTATACGGCACTGTTCATTTTGCCCGCTTATTTACCGGGTAGATACATTAAGTAATTAAAATAAGATAAAGGAGGGAAAACTGTGCCCTTTAAGAAAGAAAAGCAACCGTTTTTAAGGGTTCTGGCAATAATTTTAGCAGTAGTGTTCGTGCTGTATGCGGTGCAGCTGTTCTCTCTGCAAATAGTAAACGCTAAAGAGTATAGCTCGCTTTCGGCGGGGATTTTAACTAGAAAATCTGTTTTACCTGCCGCAAGGGGAGAAATACTTGATAGCTCCGGCAGAAAAATAGCGGTTAACCGCGATGGCTACGATATTGTTTTCAACAGCGCGCATTTGGACCGCTCGCAGCTTAACGAAATAATAGTGGAGCTTATAAGGTTGTGCGCTGAAACGGGAAGCGAGTATATTGATAAGCTGCCGCTTGAGAAATCGGCAAGCCCCGATTTTTTGGACGAGCCTTCGGCAGTTGCAAAGCTTAAAAACACTTTAGGTGTTGCCGATTATGCCACACCGGCCGACTGCTTTATCCGCCTTACCGAGCGCTATAGCCTGGAGCAGTATGAAGATAGCGTTAAAAGGCAGATAATGGGTGTTCGTTATTCAATGGAAATAGCAGCATTTTCAATTTCTGCACCATATACCTTCGCGGAGGATGTTAAAAACGAGCTTATGCTTAAGATATCCGAAGCATCGTATATCTTAAAAGGTGTAAATGTCGAAATAACACCGTATCGCGAATATCCCACAACCGATTTAGCTCCCCATATAATCGGTGCGATAGGTCCGATTTATGAGGAGGAATGGGAAAAGTATAAGGAAAAGGGCTATTCCTATAACGATAAGGTGGGGAAAAGCGGTATTGAGCTGTATGCCGAGGAATATCTTCGCGGAATTGATGGAGAAATCACCTACCATATAGACAGCGAGGGCAAAATACTCAAAACCGAGATAACTAAAGCCCCGGTTCACGGTAAAACCGTAATGCTGACTATAGATAAAACGCTGCAAACCACGGCGCAAAATGTGCTTAAAAATACTATACTTGATATGCAGGCACATGGCGGCACGGTAACGGGTGGCGCGGTCGTGGTAAGTGAAATAGGCACCGGCGCGGTGCTGTGCTCGGCTAACTATCCCTCCTATGATATGAAAACGATGTCAAAGGAATATAATGAGCTGCTCGCTAACCCCCACAAACCACTTTTGGATCGCGCGTTTCAGGGTGTTTATCCGATAGGCTCAACCGTCAAGCCCATTGTTGCGATAGCGGCAATGCAAAAAGAGGTCTTTAACTACGGCGAAACGATTAAATGCGTCGGTCAGTACACCTATTTTGCCGACTTCCAGCCTAAATGTATGCACTATCACGGCACAATCGGTCTTGATACTGCACTTTCGCGCTCATGCAACTATTTCTTCTATGAGCTTGGCCGCCGAGTGGGAATAAAATCTCTTAACAATTATTTAAAAGATTTCGGCTTCGGCGTTAAAACGGGTGTTGAGGTTAACGATGCGGTCGGAATTCTGACCGAGTTCGAAAGCGATTCGGGTAATACCATTCAGGTAGCTATCGGTCAGCTTAATGCTTTTACACCACTGCAGCTGGCGAACTATACCGCAACTCTTGCGGGGGGCGGCACAAGATATAAGGCAACACTGATAGATAGGGTTGTATCGCAGGATTATAGCGAAACATATCTTGTGAATAATGCACAGGTATTGAATAATATTAATATTTCTCCGGAAATATTAAACAATGTTAAAAAGGGTATGCTTTCCGTTACGGTGGATGGCACAGGCAGTACCGTTTTCGGTGATTATCCGATAATGGTGGGCGGCAAAACGGGTACATCGCAAACCAATTCGGGTGCTGACCATAGTGTTTTCGTAGCCTTTGCGCCATTTGATAAGCCCGAAATTGCTATTTCGGTTGTGCTTGAACACGGTAATTCAACCTTCGGCGCTACATCCATTGCCAAAGCAGTTTTCGATAGTTATTTTTATCCTGCGGAAGAAAAAAATAACGATAATCCGTCATTTATAGTGTTAGAATAATTGACAAAAGATGCCCTTTTGTGATATATTTGTTTAGTAAAAAAGTTTTTTACTATATTTTACCTCTGGGGAGATGACCAAATTGAATATAGCTTTAATTGCGCACGATTCAAAAAAAGAATTAATGGTACAGTTTTGCATTGCATACTGTGGTATACTCAATAAACACACCCTTGTTGCAACCGGTACTACGGGCAAGCTCGTGTCCGAGGCAACAGGGCTCAATATAATTAAATTTTTAGCAGGCTCACAGGGTGGCTCGCAGCAAATAGCCGCAAGAATAGGCTGCGATGAAATCGACCTTTTGCTTTTGTTCCGCGACCCGCTGACACCAAAGCCGAGCGAGCCCGACGAGAATGTTCTGCTTCGCCTTTGCGATGTGCACAATATTCCTGTGGCAACCAATATCGCAACCGCCGAAATGCTTATTCACGGTCTTGAACGCGGCGACCTTGACTGGCGTGATATTGTGCGCGGAAACTAATAATAAAATTTACAGCAAATCCGCTCGAAAAGGGGCGGATATCTGCTTGTATGGAGGTTTATATGGCTGAAATAATAAAGGCTATAAAGGGTACTAACGATGTGGTGCCTCAGGATAGCTATAAATGGCAATATGTTGAAGGAAAGATGCTGGAGACAGCAGCGCTTTTCGGTTATCGCGAAATTAGAGTTCCGGTTTTTGAACATACAGAGGTGTTTTCTCGCGGAGTGGGAGATACTACAGATGTTGTGCAAAAGGAAATGTATACATTTCTTGATAAGGGCGACAGAAGCATTACTCTTCGCCCGGAGTTTACGGCGGGTGTAGTTCGCTCGAGCATTGAAAACGGCCTTGTGAATGGCACGCTGCCTGTAAAGGCGTGTTATATCGGCGGCTGCTATCGCTATGAAAAGCCGCAGGCGGGCAGACTTCGCGAGTTCCATCAGTTCGGTATTGAGTGCATCGGCGGCACAGCCCCTGCGTCGGATGCCGAGGCTATTTGCCTTGCAGATAGTGTGCTTCGAGAAATCGGCATAAAAAATATATCTCTTGAAATCAATTCTATCGGTTGTCCCGAGTGTCGCAAGCAGTACCACGCTGCCCTTAAAACCTATTTTGAGGGTAAGAAGTCAGATCTTTGCGGTACCTGTCTTGAGCGACTTGACCGTAATCCTATGCGAATTCTCGACTGCAAAAGTCCTGTTTGCTCGGGTATTGCGGCTGACGCGCCCGTTGTGCTGGATTTTCTTTGCGAGGACTGCAAAAATCATTTTGAGAGCGTGAAGGCTCACCTTACAGCAGCGGGTCTTGAATATACTGTTAACCCCCATATTGTAAGAGGACTTGACTATTACACCAAAACGGTGTTTGAATTTGTGGCAAAGGGTATCGGAGCGCAGTCGACGGTTTGCGGCGGCGGCAGATACGACGGTCTTATTGCCGAGCTCGGCGGTCCGAGCGTGCAGTCGGTCGGCTTTGCAATGGGAATTGAAAGATTAATGCTGACTGCGGAAAGTCAGGGAGTAGAATTCCCCGAGCCTAAAACAACGGATGTCTATTTTGTAACTCTCGGCGAAAAGGCATCGGTAATGGCGGCAGGGCTTTGCGCCAAGCTGCGTTATGAGGGCTTTGAGGCACAGTGCGATCTGAATGGTCGTTCGTTAAAGCCGCAGATGCGCTATGCTGATAAAATCGGTGCAAAATATACCTGTGTACTCGGCGATAGCGAGGTTGAGAGTGGTGTTATCCGCCTTAAAAATATGAAGAATGGCGAAATAAACGAGATTAGTGCCGAAAAAATGGTGGACGAATTTTATAAGCTTACCAAAGAGAATGCCATAGCGGCGCTGGAAGAAACTGTTTTCTAAAGGAGTTTTTTATGAAATTAGATAGACTTGAAAACACAAAAAGAACCCACTATTGCGGCGTGCTTCGTGCTGCCGACGAGGGACAGCAGGTAGTTCTGCTCGGTTGGGCACAGCGCCAGCGCGACCTTGGCGGTCTTATATTTATTGATTTGCGCGACCGCACAGGTATTGTGCAGTTGGCTTTTGATGATGCGACCGAAAAGTCCGTTTTCGAAAAGGCGGGCGAGGTTAGAAGCGAGTATGTGCTCGCTGCAGAGGGTGTTGTTCGCCGCCGCAGCGCAGTAAATAGCGAAATTCCTACTGGTGAAATAGAGATTGAGGTAAAATCTCTTAAAATTTTAGGCAGAGCCGAAACCCCGCCATTTGAGATTTTGGCAGACAGCAAGGCGGGCGAGGATATTCGCCTTAAATACCGCTACCTTGATTTGCGCCGTGCGCCGCTGCAGAATAATATTATGCTGCGCCACAAAATAACCAAGGTAACAAGAGATTATTTCGACGAAAACGGTTTTATCGAAATTGAAACACCTACCCTTATAAAATCTACACCTGAAGGGGCAAGAGATTATCTTGTTCCGTCGCGTGTTCATAAAGGCACTTTCTTTGCGCTACCACAGAGCCCCCAAATGTATAAGCAGCTGCTTATGCTTTCGGGCTTCGATCGCTATATGCAGATTGCCCGTTGCTATCGCGATGAGGACCTGCGCGCCGACCGTCAGCCTGAATTCACACAGATCGACCTTGAAATGTCGTTTGTAACAATGGAGGATGTTTTCGCCATTGCAGAGGGCTATATTGTTCGCTTGTTCCGCGATGTGCTGAATACTGAAATTGCAGCTCCGTTCCCGAGACTCACATTTACAGAGGCTATGGAAAATTACGGTTCGGATAAGCCCGACACCCGTTTTGATATGAAAATTGTTGACGTGTCTGCGGCTGTTGAGAATTGCGGCTTCGGCGTGTTTGCCGATACTGTTAAAAATGGTGGCACTGTTCGCGCAATTACTGCAAAGAATGCGGCTGATACCTACACCAGAAAAGAAATAGATAAATTAACCGAGGAAGCGCGTGGCATAGGCGCTAAAGGACTTGCCTTCATTCGTTGGGTTGAGGATGCACCTACATGCTCGTTCTCGAAATTTATGAGCGAAGACGAAATGGCAGAGCTTATTCGCTTGACCGGAGCAGAAAAGGGCGATGTTGTGCTATTCTGTGCCGACCGCAAAAAAACGGTTCTCTCGGTGCTTGGTGCGCTGCGCCTTACCGTAGCAAAACGCTTGGGTATTGTCCCCGCGGGCTACAATTTCCTTTGGATAACCGAGTTTCCGTTCTTCGAATATAACGAGGAAACCGGAAATTGGGATGCTATGCACCATCCCTTTACCTCTCCGCTTGATGAGTGTATTGAGTTCCTTGATACAGCGCCCGAAAAGGTGTTTGCAAAGGCGTACGACTTGGTTCTAAACGGAATTGAGCTATCAAGTGGCTCTATCCGCATTACCGACCCCGAGCTTCAGGCAAAAATGTTCTCGGCACTCGGTCTTTCTGATGAGGAGGCACACGAAAAGTTTGGCTTCTTAACCGATGCCTTCCGCTTCGGAGCTCCGCCCCACGGCGGCATGGGCATTGGTCTTGACCGCCTTGTTATGCTTATGTGCGGCGCCGATAACCTCCGCGATGTTATTGCCTTCCCGAAGGTGTCGAATTCGAGCGAGCTTATGTCGGGTGCACCCGCTGCGGTTGACGAGACCCAGCTTAACGACCTGTCTATCGCACTTATAAAAGAATAGCAAAAACGCCCTCAAAAGAGGGCGTTTTGTTCTGCGGAAACCATTTTCGTTGACTTTTGAGGGTGCATTAAATATAATGTATATAAAGGTTGGTGATATTATGCCAAAAAAGAATACTCGCAACACCAAAAGCCGAATTGTTTCGGCGGCGTGGCGGCTTTTCTATGAGCAGGGCTACGATGATACGACGGTGGAGGATATAATTTTCGAGTCATCCACCTCGAAGGGCTCGTTCTACCATTATTTTGAAAGCAAGGATGCGCTGCTCGGCTCGCTGGCGTATCTTTTTGATGAAAAGTATGAAGAATTAGAGGATAGCATTGATTATTCAGGCAGCGCCATTGAAACGCTGCTAATGCTTAACCGTGAGCTTTTCAAAATGATTGAAAACACCATAGATTTAGAGCTTATCAAAAGACTTTACTCAACCCAGCTTACAACAAAAACCGAAAAGCAACTGCTTGATAATAAGCGAGTTTATTACAAGCTGCTGCGCAAGATTATATCGGCAGGGCAGGCATCGGGCGAGATAACGAGCGAGCAGTCGGTGGGCGCAATGGTGCGCTACTATGCCTTTTGCGAGCGCGCGCTGATATATGATTGGTGTCTGTGTGGCGGAGATTATTCGCTGGCGGAAAATGCGGTATCGCTTATGCCGTTTTTTATGGAAAAAATAAGAAATAATTAGAAGTTTATTTTTAGTGTATTTTTTAGTATAGACTGCAGTCTACTGCTTAACCCCTTTGTTAAAAGGGGTTTTTCTTTTTTAGTATGATTTTTAGTATTAACTCAATTCTATGTTGCATTCTATTTAAAAATGTGATATACTGCAATGGAAAAATTAGTTAAGGGGGTTGCTTTATGACAAATACCGTACAAATTATTATAGCAATGGCTGTATATATGGTAGCAGTTGTTGTGATAGGTATTTTATTTGCAAAAAAAGCAAACAAAAATTCAGAAAACTACTTTTTAGGTGGCCGTTCGCTCGGCCCGTGGGTAACCGCAATGAGTGCCGAGGCATCAGATATGAGCGGTTGGCTGCTTATGGGTCTGCCCGGCGTTGCTTATTGGTGCGGCCTGGCCGACGCTGCTTGGACCGCTATCGGTCTTGCCGTTGGTACCTATGTTAACTGGCTAATTGTATCGAGAAGACTTCGTCGCTACAGTATCAGAGCTAATAACGCTATAACCCTGCCCGAGTTCTTTTCGAACCGTTTCCGCGAGAACAAAAAGGTTATAATGATAATTGCTGCTCTATTCATTCTTATATTCTTCACTGTTTACGCGTCAAGCTGCTTCGTAACTGTTGGTAAGCTTTTCTCAACACTCTTTAATCAGAAATATGAATATATGATGATTTTGGGCGCTGCTTTCGTTCTTATCTACACAGTTCTCGGTGGCTTCCTTGCAGAGAGTGCATCTGATTTTATGCAGGCTATCGTTATGATAATTGCCCTTACGGTTGTTGTTATAATGGGTGTTGTATCGGCAGGCGGCATCAACGCTGTTATTGCCAATGCACAGTCCATTCCCGGCTTCTTAGAGTTCTTCGGAATTGCAAATCCCGAAGTTGTCGACGGGGTTCAGCAGGTAGCTGCTAACGGTAAGCCTTTGTTCGGTGAAGCTGCAAGCTACGGCGCGTTAAGCGTTGCATCCTGCATGGCTTGGGGCCTTGGATATTTTGGTATGCCGCAGGTGCTTCTGCGATTTATGGCTATCCGCAAGGAGAGCGAACTCAAGTCTTCGCGCAGAATCGCTATGATTTGGGTTGTAATTTCACTTGCAGTTGCAGTATTTATCGGTATTATGGGTCGTCAAATTTTCCCGACCACACATCTCACTGCATCGGGCGCTGAAAATATATTCATTACAATGTCCACCAGTTTCTTACCGCCCATTATCGCCGGCTTCGTTATGGCAGGCATTCTGGCAGCTACGATTTCGTCCTCTGACTCTTATTTGCTGATTGCTGCTTCCGCGGTTGCTAAAAATATTTTCCAGGGCGTTGCCAAAAAGAATGCAACCGATAAGCAGGTTATGTGGGTAACAAGAATTACCCTTTTGGTTATTGCCCTTGTTGCAATATTTATTGCACTTGATAAGGACAGCGTTATTTTCACAATCGTATCCTTTGCTTGGGCAGGCTTCGGCGCTACATTTGGTCCGCTTATGATATTCTCGCTGTTCTGGAAGAGAATCAACCGCGCTGGCGCAATTGCCGGTATGGTAAGCGGTGCAGCAACCGTATTCATCTGGAAGCTGCTTATTAAGCCGTTTGGTGGCGTATTTGGAATTTATGAGCTGCTCCCCGCGTTCATTATTTCCTGCATCGCAATTGTTGTGGTATCACTGCTAACAAGAGCTCCCTCAAAGGAAATCGAGGAAGATTTCGAGGCAGTTCGCACAGGCGCTGCTGATGTAATTGCATAATAGAAAAAGCCCTCCTTGCGGAGGGCTTTTTTAGGTCTTTTGGTCAAACGATAATGATTTATAAAAAAGGCGAGACAACTGGTCTCGCCTTTTTTAATTTGTAGGGACGATGCCTTCGGTAATAAATAGACATTTATTTATTAATAAAAGAAATTATTCCTTGTATATATTGAATAGCCTCTTCGGGCAAATCGGTTATATCAAGATATCTTCGGTCGGAACGCCCCAATAAATAATCGGTTGTTACATTAAGAGCCTCTGAAATCTTTAAAAGCATCTCAACAGAGGGTTGAATGTTGTCGTTTTCCCAGTTTGAAACACTTTGTTTCGTTACCCCTAAGAGTTTCGCTAAATCAACTTGACTAAGTTTCTTTGCTGTTCGTATTTCTTTAATACGAGCACTAAGCATCGAAATCACCCCTCCAAAATATTACAATACTATTGTAATATTTTACTTGACTATATCAAAATACTATGGTATATTAATATTGTACTTTTAGAGAGCGTAATTATGAAAAGGCAAATATTGTTAAATAATATAATTCTTTTAGGGGCAACATTGGTGTTGGCGGTAAGTGGGTGTCCGATATATGAATTGTTCGGTGTCATGTGCCCGGCGTGCGGAACAACAAGAGCGTGGTTGTGTTTATTATCTGGTCAAGTTGAAATGGCTTTCAAATACAACGCTTTTTTTATGGTTATGCCGCAAATTTTGTTGCTTTTTGTAAATTATGATTTTTTGCCCAAAAAATACAAAAAGGGCAGTTTGTATGTGCTTGTCTTTTTTGGAGCAACGGTTTTTTTATATTATATTTTGCGCCTTTGTGGACTGTATATAATGCCGCTCTAGGCTTTGTATAAAAATAATTGATGGGGGGGATTTGTAATGGATTCACAAAAAGTTGATATGTTCATTATGACGAATCAAAAGTATTTTCCTGCCGAGAAGGTTGTGTTCTTAAAGCAGAAGTTGTTGGAGGCAGACGAAGCAAAATTTTTACTAGCTTCTTCAGTAGAATTTAAGGATCCGACTACTATACTTCTAGTATCGCTTTTTTTAGGCACATTAGGTGTTGATAGATTTATGCTAGGCGAGACTGGAATGGGAGTGTTAAAACTCTTGACCGGCGGTGTTTGCGGAATACTTACGATTATAGATTGGTTTTCAGTTCAGAAAAAGGCTAAAGAGCTAAACTATAACAATTTAATGATGACATTATAAAAACTAACTCCCACCGTTATACCGGTGGGAGTTTTGCTATTTAATCAATTCCTTAACAATATAACTCGCTGCGAGTATGCCCGCTGCAATTGGCACAAACGGTGCGCTCGCGGGAGCAATTCTGCCGTTACTTCTCGTTTCGGCAAGTGCGTTTGGGGTTATAGGTTGCTCATCCGACCATACGCAGGCGAGCTTCTTTACCCCTCGTCGTTTAAGCTCGGTTCGCATAACTCGGCAAAGCGGACAAACGCTTGTTTTATAAATATCGCTTATCTTTAGCTGCTCGGGATTCAGCTTATTGCCTGTTCCCATAATGCTTATAATAGGAACACCTGATTTTTCGGCTCTTTCGGCAAGCTCCAGCTTTGCCGAAACGGTATCTATAGCATCGACAATAAAATCGTAGCCCGATAAATCTATATTATCGGCATTCTCGGGCAGGTAAAAAACATCAAATTTACCGATTTTGATATCCCGGTTAATTGCTTTTGCGCGAAGCTCGGCGGCATCGCACTTTTTCATACCCACTGTTTGCTCAGCGGCGATAAGCTGGCGGTTGATATTAGTTGTAGCGACGGTATCGTTATCAAAAACATCAATACTGCCAACACCTGCGCGCACAAGACCTTCGAGTACAGCGCCACCTACACCGCCAACACCAAAAAGGGCGATTTTAGCTTTTTCCAAACGCTCGATGCCACTCTTGCCTATTAATGCGGCTGTTCTTAAAAAACGTTCGTTCATACTAGCCCTCCAGTGCGGCGCCAAGCGAGGCAAGGCGTTTTTCAAAGCATACGCCATATTCGCGGCGGTCCGGGGAGTCGAGGGTATCCTTAATGCAGTTGTAGGTAAAGCTGACAGCGAGCTCTGCCGCAGCATTAAGGCTGCGCCCGTTCACAAACGCGGCAACAAAGCAGGAGGCGAAAACATCGCCTGTTCCGTGGAAAATATGGTCAACCTTATCCGAGAAGCAGTAGGAAATGCTTTTACCGTCGAAGGTAGCTGCGCCAACCTTGCGGTCATCAAAGGTTACACCGGTGAGAACAACACAGGCATCGCAAACGTGGTGAAGCCCTAATAAAAGCTGCTCAATAAATTCCTTTTTATAAGGGGCGGGAGAGTAGGGCACACCCAACAGCAGACACGCCTCGGTTATGTTTGGAATTATCACATCGGCATTTTTACAAAGAGAAAGCATATTTTTGGGGAAATCTGCGGGGATTCCTCTATAAAGCTTGCCGTTGTCTGCCATGGCAGGATCGGTTATAACTATTGTGTTTTCGGTTTTTAACAGCTGTATAGCATCGTTTACTAGCTGCGTCTGACGGGTAGAGCCTAAATATCCCGTATAAAACGCATCGAACATAAAGCCTTCCTTTTTCCACTGTGTGGCAATGGGAATTATTTCGTCGGTCAAATCGTGAAAGGTGTTATCGCTAAAGCAAACGCCGGTATGATTTGAAAGCACTGCCGTCGGAATAACTGCGGTTTCAAGTCCGGCTACCGAGCAAATGGGCAGCGCCACGGTCAGGGAGCATTTACCTACACCCGAAATATCGTGTATTGCTGCAATTCTTTTTTGTGTCATTGCTTAACTCCTATTTTCCTACATACTGTGTTTAAGGGGCAGTCGCCGCATTTGGGGTTCCGTGCCGAACAGATATCTCTGCCGAAATGCACGATACGGTGGCAAAAATCGTTTGATTCATTGGGGGCTAAAAGCTTTTTAGCCTGCATTTCAACGCTTTTAGGATCGCTGCCGCTGGTCAGACCAAGTCTACCCATAATGCGGATAAAATGCGTATCTGTAACAACGGCGGGCTTGCCGTATATGTCGCCGCAAATAAGGTTTGCGGTCTTTCTGCCAACACCGGGGAGCGTTGTCAGCTCTTCGATTGTGTCGGGCACAATGCCGCTAAAATTATCCATAATACCTTTGCCTATACCTATAAGGTCTTTAGCCTTTGTTTTATAAAGCCCACAGCTTTTAATATGGTTCTCAACGCTCTCTATTGGAGCTTTAGCCATTTTTTCGGCAGTGCCAAACTCCTTAAAGAGCGAGGGGGTTACGATATTAACCCTGGCATCTGTGCACTGCGCCGAAAGGCGCGTTGCAATCAGAAGCTGAAAGGGCGTTTCGGCATTTAGCGAGCATTTAGCCTCGGGATAAAGCTTTTTGAGCTCATCAACACAAAGGGCTGCTAATTCCTTTTTTGTCATATTACTGAAGCTTCATATCGCCCTGTTTAATAACCTTAAGCTTGCGAAGAGCCTCGCTTACGCCAAAGGCAATAGCACCGGGGAGAACAAAATGCATAACAAAAATTTCAATAAGGGTAACAACGGGGCTCACACCGTTTGCAACCATATTTGTAAAGGTTTCGATAGGACCTACAAGTCCGGCTGTGCCCATACCTGAACCGGTTGGGGTGCTTGTCATCTTAAGCAGTGCAGCCGAAATTGGACCGGTAATGGCACTTGCCACAATAGCGGGCAGCCAGATAACAGGCTTTCTTACAATGTTGGGCATTTGAAGCATTGAGGTGCCAACACCCTGCGATATAAGTCCGCCCCATTTGTTTTCTCTAAATGAAGCTATAGCAAAGCCTATCATATTAGCACAACATCCTGCAACCGCAGCACCCGCGGCAAGACCTGAAAGCTTAAGAGAAATGCCGATGGCGGCAGAGGAGATTGGCAGAGTTAAGCAAATACCCATAACAACCGATACGATAAGACCGCACAGAATGGGCTGCTGCTCAACACCAAAGTTGATAATCGAGCCGATAAATGCCATAGCGGTGGATATGGGAGCGCCGAGGAATATGCCCGCAAAGCCGCCGGGGATAATAGACACCAAGGGTGTTAGAACAATGTCGATTTTTGTTTTGCCCGAAACAATGCGTCCAAGCTCAATGGCTATGTAAGCGGCAACAAATGCACCGAGTGGCTCGCCGGGAGCACCGAAATTAAAGGCGGTAATTCCCATTTTTGGGAATGCGCCTATAAAGCCCGCAACTGCGGCAGACACGGTAACAAGGGGGCTGGAGCCCAGCTTGCAAGCAACGCCAACGCCAATGCCTGCACCTGTAATGGTTTTGGCAAAGCCGCCAATGGTTGTTAAATATGCGCCAACAGTACCTCCTATAAGAGAGCCGAGCTGTGCGATAATGGTTCCGATAATAAGCGTGGCAAAAAGTCCGGAGGCCATACCGGAAAGTCCGTCAATAAACAAGCGGTGAAGATATTTTTTCATAGTTACCAATCCTTTCAAGGTATTTTAATTTTCTCTAGTATACTACTTTATAATTATTTAGTCAATAAAGCCTGAAAAATTTCGGTACACTTGCAAAAAGGCAGGCAGCGTGGTATAATCGTTTTGGTGATTTTTTTGGTGATTATGTATGTTGTGCGCCATTGCGAGGCGCAAGGGAATTTGAGCCATCGATTCCAGGGTAAAATCAACCACGATATAACCGATATGGGTGCTATGCAGCTTGAGCTTTTAGCAAAGCGATTTGACGCTATACATATCGATGCGGCATACGCAAGCCCGCTTATCCGTGCACATAAAACCGCTGCTGTAGTGGCAGAGCGCAAGGGGCTTTCGGTTACAGATGTTAAAGGCTTAATGGAGCTAAATGTTGGCGCTCTTGAGAATGTGCTTTATGAGGATTTTAAAACGGCGTATGCCGACTTATATGATAAGTGGGTTAATGCTCCGCACGAGTTTTGTGCGCCAAATGGCGAGAAAATGGTAGAACTGTATGAGCGAATATGGCAGGCGGTAGAGGATATTGCAAAGGAAAACGAAGGTAAAACGGTTTTGGTTGCAAGCCACGGCTGCGCAATAAGGAATCTGCTTGCTCGCGTGCTTAATGATGATATCAAAACCCTCAAGGATATTAAAATTCCCTTTAACACGGGTGTTACAAAGCTGATATTTGACGGCGGCAGGGTTGAGGTAGAGTATGTTGGCGATTGTTCTCATTTGCCAAGCAATTTGCAAAGCGAAGGACAGCCTAAATAGGAGAGTAAAATATGATTATAATGTCGGTTGATTTGGGGCTTAAAAGAACGGGCATAGCGGTTAGCGATAAAGGGGAGGGCTTTGCATTCCCCAAGGGAGTTATAGTAGAGCATAATGCCGAGCGGTTGGCGGAGAAGGTTGCTGCCGCTGCAATGGAGAACGGTGCCGAGCTTATCGTTGTGGGACTTCCTAAAAATATGGATGGCTCGCTGGGCTTTCGTGCCGAGGAATGCACCGCCGCTGCTGAAAAAATTGCAAAAAAGAGCGGCATACCGATAGAAATGTGGGATGAGCGCTGCACAACCGTGCTTGCACATAATGCACTCAATGCAACTAACACCCGCGGAAAAAAGCGCAAGGAAACGGTGGATGCCGTAGCGGCAGTGCTTATTTTAGAGAGCTATCTGGAATTTAGAAAAAATAACAGATAATGTATATAGCCGAGCGGTGAGGACTGTGTGCCGCGCTCGGATTAATGGGCAATAAGAGCGATTTATAGCAGGGCGGGGGATTATCTCCCGCCGTTTTCATTTTTCACCACAACATATAGTATATAAAAATAAATTCCCGTCTATCGGCAAATTAAAGGTTGACTTTTTGGGGCTTCGCTTGTATAATCTATACGATAGGCTTAAAAGGGATATTATCCCCCGTAAAATGCCGCACCTAAACTAAAGGAGTTGAATATTAATGAAAAGAACTTACCAGCCTAAGAAGCTACATCGCAAAAAAGAGCACGGCTTTATGAAGAGAATGGCTACTGCCAACGGCAGAAAAGTGCTTGCCCGCCGCAGAGCAAAGGGCAGAAAGCAGCTCAGCTACTAATAACAAGCCACTTTAATAGGTGGCTTTCCTTTTTGTAACCGAGCAAAAAGGGGTAAATTAAATGACAGAAAAGTTAAAATTAAACAAAGAATTCCGCCGACTCTATGGGCGGGGTAAAAGCTTCGTTCACCGCGGCTTTGTTGCCTATATTTTACCCGAGCGTTCGGGTAAAATCCGTTATGGTATAACTGCTGGCAAAAAGCTGGGCGGTGCAGTCTGGCGTAATCGCGCAAAGCGGCTGCTTACTGCCGCATTTCGCGAGGTGCGCCCAAAACTTTCAAACGGTTGGCAGGTAGTATTTGTGGCGAGAACCGCAATTTTCTCATATAAAAGCTATGAGCTCGCAGATGCTATGCTAACCTATTTCAAGGCAATGGGAGAAGGACAGGATAATGAGTAGGCTGCTTATAGGTGTGATTCACCTCTACCGAAAATTTATTTCTCCACTAAAACGCCCTTGCTGCCGCTTCACACCCACCTGTTCGGAATATGCTATTGAGGCTATCCGAGTTCACGGTGCAATAAAGGGAACTGCGTTGTCAGCCTGGCGCATTTTAAGGTGCAATCCGTTTTGTCGCGGAGGGTACGACCCCGTTCCCGAAAGAACTTCTAAAAAGTTAAAAGGAAAAAATATCTGATGGATGCAATTTTTAATCTTATAAATCAGTATATTCTCTCGCCCGTGTTGCGAGTTATTATGAATATATGCGGCGGTAACTTTGCGGTTACCATCGTGGTTTTCACCGTTTTAATAAATGTTGTTATGATTCCGTTGAGCATCAAAAGCCAGAAATCAACAGTGCAGCAGATTAAAATTCGCCCCAAGCTTGACGAATTAAAGAGAAAATATGGTGATGACCGCCAGAAAATGGCAATGGCTCAACAGCAGCTTTATCAGGATGAAAAGGTATCAATGTCGGGCGGTTGCCTGCCGATGATTATCCGTCTTGTATTCTTAATGAGCGTATTTTATCTTATCACACGTCCGCTTTCTTATTTAACAGGTCTTGATTCTGCTTCTATTCAGAGCGCAGTTCAAGGTCTTAAGGATGCGGGTCTTTTTGCTGCGAAGTCCTATTCTGATGAGATTACACTTATTCAGTTTGTTCAAAACGCAGGCGAAATGGCAAAGGTTACCGATAGCGGCTTGCTTGGTTTGTTAAATCAGGTTTCCGCCGAGATTAATCCCATTGATTTCAATCTTTTTGGCATTAATCTTACAAATCGCGCCGAGTTTAACTGGAATTTTGCTGAAGCAACAAGAGAATGGATAATTCCGATAGCTTCGGGTATCAGTGCGCTCATTGCGGGTGTTATTTCAAGCCGTCTTCAGAAGGCTATGAATCCCGATGCGCCCAATATGATGGCTATGAATTTAGTAATGCCTATTTTCTCAATGGTAATTGCGTTTAACGCTCCCGGTGGACTTGGTTTCTATTGGGCTTGCTCAAGCCTTATTTCAGGTCTTGTTCAGGCCGGCGTACAGTATTTCTACAGCCCCTATAAAATGATAGCGGCTGAACGCGCAAAAAATCTGCTGACCGTCCGCGAGCAGGAAAGTAAAATTATTAACAAGTAGTAAGGAGGATTATCCTTGATTAAGGAAGCCATTGGCTACGGCGATACTATCGAACAGGCTCAAGAAGCCGCATTGTTCGAGCTTGGCGCCAAAGCAGAAGATGATGTACAATTTGAAGTAATCAGCATGGCAAAGCCGAAGGTTTTAGGTCTTTTCGGTGGCGCAAAGGCTGAAGTTAAAGCTTATATCGAGATTCCCGATAAAAAGCAGGAAAACAAGAAACAGAAAAAGAGCGGCAAAAAGGACCGCAAGGAGAATAAAGCAGAAGCCGCTGCCGAAAAAGCAGTCGAGGTAAACGAGGCGGAGCAGAACGCAGTACCGCTTTCTTCTATCTCTGCGGATTCGCCGGCAGTAAACGCTGCAAATTATTTACTCGGAGTTTTAGCAAAGCTTGGCTGCGAGAATATGGAAATTAAGGTGGCACTTCGCGATAACGGCGCAGACTTCTATCTCACAGGCGACAATTTAGGTGTTGCTATCGGCAGAAGGGGAGAGACACTTGATTCTCTTCAGTATTTAACCGGTCTTGCTGCAAATGCAGGTAACGGATACTACAAGGTATCTTTAAGCATTGGCGACTACCGCGCAAAGCGCGAGCAGGCACTTATTTCTCTTGCAAACCGCGTTGCCCGTCAGGTGTTGAAGACAGGACGCAGCCGCACACTTGAGCCCATGAATCCCTATGAGCGCAGAATCATCCACACCGCTGTTCAGGATATAAAGGACGTTTCCTCTAATTCCATTGGTGAGGGTTCGGGCAGAAGAGTTGTTATTAGCTCTGATAAGGCTCCTCGCCGCGATCGCAGGGACCGTGCAGCAGCCCCCGCTGCAGCAGCAGTTCAGCGCGAGCCGAAAAAGGATGCAGAGCTTCCGTTATACGGAAAAATTAACTAGTTAAAAATTGAAAGCACCCGTTTGCAATATGGCGAACGGGCGCTTTTTTTGTTTCGCATCTGACGAAGAAAAAGAAGAATATTTTTTATATATTATCCAAAACAAAATGGGAGTAAAATATAAAAAACAAAAATAAATCTTGATTTTCGCAAAGAATTATGCTAATATGAATATATCAAATTTAAGGAGATGTTTTTTGTGAAGAAATTATTAGCATTACTTGCAGTATTTGCACTTGTGCTTTCTACCTGTATTATGGGTATTGGCACAGTAGCATTTGCAGCAGAAGAAACCCCGATTGCCGATTTTATGATTTTCGACGGCGTGCTTGAAGAGTACATAGGACCCGGTGGAGAAGTTGTAATCCCCGCTTCAGCCGGTATTACTGAAATTGCAGCAAGTGCATTCGAAAAGAACAAGGATATAACAAGTGTTGTTATACCTGAAGGTGTTGAATTTATTGGCGGCCGTGCATTTGAGTTCTGCGACAATCTTGAAAATGTAACCCTGCCTTATTCGCTTACACAGATGGACGGAAACGCATTTGCAAACTGCAGATCTCTTCAAGAAATTACAATTCCCGGTAAGCTTGAGGTAGTTCCGATTTGGGCGTTTTCTAATGACATCGGTCTTAAGAAGGTAACCTTCTCCTATGGCGTTAAGGAAATTCATCTTCAGGCATTTTGCTCGGCTTATGGACTTGGCAAGGTAATTTTCCCGGAAACCGTTGAACTTATTGCCGGTGGTGCATTTAACTGCCAG
>JAZRMU010000080.1:0-8323 GCA_045647785.1 Acutalibacteraceae bacterium | reverse complement strand
GGCATTCGCCCGACCTTTAAAACCGAGCAGGCTATGGCTGAAACCTATATAATAGGCTTCGATGGCGTTCTTTACGGCGAAACAGTGGATATACGGCTGCTCGATTTCATTCGCGATGAGCAAAAATTTGATAATGCCGATATGCTCAAAAAGGCAATAGAGAGGGATATTGAAAACTCCCAAAAATAAAAAAAATACCGCAGTTTTTCGCGGTATTTTATTTTTTTGTATAGGCTCTGCCGATGAGTAGAAAGCAAACACGCGAATTTGTGGCAAATCGGTTCATATTAATTACTCTTAAATTTAGGGCTATACAACAATTATTACATAGTGGTGAAATTTCAAAGTCAATAAGAAGAGGCGTTTTGCTTAAAATGTGCAAAACACCTCTTTTTGCCGCTAAACGAATGTCGGCGGCGGGATTTAATTTACTGCATTCCCATAACCGAAAGCGGGGATACGCTGATGCCACCCTTAAGCATTTCAAAATGCAGGTGCGGTGGGTCTGCCGACTCAATGGGCAGAGTTCCGAGCGAGCCGATTTCTGCGCCAGAGAGAAGCTTTTGCCCAACACTCACGGGAATGGAGGAATTAAGTCCGCAGTATTTAGCGATTATATCGTCGCCGTGGTCAACAACCACAGTGTAGCCGTAGGCGGTGTCCTCATATATTTCGGTAACCGTGCCGCCGCGCACCGCGCGAATCGGTGTGCCCACGCCCCCTGCGATATCAAGACCCTCGTGCAGTCGCATATCGCCGAGCGTTGCCGAATATTGCAGCGCGCTGCTGTCGAAAATCTTGATGATATCACCCGATATCGGCATTATAAATGCTGCGCTCTCGCTCGACTCCTCCTTAACCGGCTCTTCGGCTTTCGGCGGGGTATATTCAATATTATTAAGCTCGCTGTCGGTCGGCTTTTCGGGCTCGGGAACGGTTATATCGGGCTCGACTATAGCGGGCGGCTCGGGCTCTGCTTCGCCCTCATTATTTTTAAAATCATCAAAAGCCGATACTGCGCTCCAAGCGGCAACGCCCACCGCTATAAGGCATAAGGATAGTACCATATAAAAAATGCTGCTGTTTCTTTTCTTGCTGTGCTGTGCTTTGTCATTCATATTTAACGCCTCCGAGATTATTTTGGCGTAAAGCGGCGGTAAATATACAAATATTTAAAATTTAGTTAATAATTTTTTAAAATTTATAGTTTAGAATAAAATTGCTAAAGGGAATGCCGCAACTCCCTTTAGCCCCAAAGGGAATGTCCCCTCATTCTTTTTTGGGTTTTCTCCTCAATCCCCTAAAAAAGGAAACAGACCGCGAAAGCGGTCTGTTTTCCTATAATCAAAATTTTTAATTAAATTCTAATATAATCTGAAGCGTGCTCGGTGAGAGTCGAATCGATTATCGAATAACCGAAAATGCTCTGCTCATTTTCTATTATCTTGGTGGTGCACTCGGCGGTGTGTATTTCTCCGTCGTGTGTGCGAATTTCCACCTCGGATACAACGAGCAGATAATCCTCCATATCGGTAACGCTTAAAACAGAGTGCGAATAAACCGAATGACCGCGCGGAACCAGCAGCACATAGCCCGCCTTTTGCGGAAGACCGGCGTTGATATTTTCGTTAATATCCAAATCGATATCGTACATATCCTTGATATAGGTAGCAACGATTTCGTTCTTTACAAAGCCCTCATCATCGGCATAGGATTTGAGCATTATCATAGCAGCATTAACAAGCTTTTGATTATCAAGAAAATCATCGCCATATACGGTGTTTATATTGAGCAGATTTTCAAGCCTTGCCTCTAAAACCTTGTCGGCTTCGGCATTTTTAGCCGGTGCACTAGGAGAAACACAGATAAAGCCGTTTAAAAACAAGCAAGCAGACAGCAAAAGCGCCAAAATACTTAATTTTTTCATCTGTGAACACCCTCTTTTTTTTGAAGTTTAATTACTAATATTATTATATCAATTAATTATAAAAAAGTCCTTTCTTTTTAGTTACAGTTTTGTATCAATTTGATTACAAAAATACTTAAAATATTTCAATTTTGTAACACTTTTGTCGAATATTGGTTAAAAATGCGCGTATTATGATAAATTAACAAAAAAATATTAAAATGTGTAAAAAAACTAGTTGAATAGCATAAATAAATGTGATATAATTGAAATCAATAAGGAAAAAGAAAATTTCTTTGTTTAATATTCCAAGGGGTGAAATTTATGAAAGATTACACAGCAAACTGCATTAAAAACATTGCCCTGCTAGGACATGGCTCGTCGGGTAAAACTACCCTTAATGATGCGCTCATTTTCTATAGCGGCGCTACCGAGCGCATAGGCAAAACACCTGAAGGCACAACAATTTCAGATTTTGATGCCGAGGAAAGAAAAAGGAAAATTTCGATATCAATGTCGCTTTTCCCGCTGGAGAAGAACGACTTAAAAATAAACCTGCTCGACGCTCCCGGTCTTTTCGATTTCGAGGCAGGGCAGACCGAGGCCATCTCGGCAGCCGACAGCGCAGTAATTGTGCTTTCGGGTAAATCGGGCTTCACCGTTGGCGCGCAGAAAAATTTCGAGGCTGTAAGAAAGCTCGGCAAGCCCGCTGCATTCTTCATCGGCAAGCTCGATTCTATTCACGCGCATTTCTATCGCGTAATCTCCCGCCTGACAGGTCTCTACGGAGCTGTTATCTGTCCGGTTGTTGTTCCCTATTTGGAGGGTGAAGTGGTTAAATGCTTTGTTGATTTGGTTGCCGATAAGGCATACACCTTTGACGGTATTCGCCCCACCGAATGCTATATGCCGCAGAGCGAAGAGATTAATCAGATGCGCAACATCTTGCTTGAGGCTATTGCCGCGACCGATGATGCGCTTATGGAAAAATATTTCGATGGCGAGCCATTTACCTACGATGAAAAGATAACCGCCCTTAAAAAGGGTATGCTTTCGGGTGAAATTTGCCCTGTATTCTCGGGCATTCAGCAGACAGGTGAGGGCGTGTCGCTGCTTGCGGATATTCTGTTTAATATCGCCCCCTCTGCCGACAGCGCCTTTGTTAATATACTTAAAAACGGCGCAGAGGATAAAATCTCTCCCGATGAAAATGCGCCCGCGGCGGCATTCGTTTTCAAGACCGTTGCCGCCCCGGTTGTTGGCAAGCTTTCCTATTTCAAGGTTATCGGCGGCAAAATCAAGGGTGATAGCAAGCTTCGCAATCTTCGCACGGGCGAGGAGGTAAGGCTCGGCAAAGTTATGTGGCAAAAGGGCGGCAAGAATGAGGATGCTGCTATAGTTCCCGCCGGCGATATAGCCGTTGCTTCAAAGCTTGGCGATGTGCTCACAGGCGATACAATAGCCGAAAAGGCTGATATTGAGGTAGTGCGCGCCGAATTCCCGAATCCCACCCTGTCGGAGGCGGTGTTCCCGCTTAATAAGGGCGACGAGGAAAAGATAGCAAATGGGCTTGCGCGTCTGGCTGAAGAGGATTTAACACTGAAGGTTATATATAATAAGGAGACCAAGGAGCAGGTTATCTGGGGTCTTGGAGAGCAGCACATTGATGTTGTAGTTTCCAGACTTAAGGCTAAATTCGGCGCCCCCGTTGAGCTTAAAACACCGTCGGTTGCCTACCGCGAGACCATTCGCAAAGCAGTTCAGTGTCAGGGACGATACAAAAAGCAGTCGGGCGGACACGGTCAGTTTGGCGATGTTTGGATTGAGTTTGAGCCGTGCGAGAGCGAGGAGCTGATTTTCGCCGAGCGCGTTGTTGGCGGCGCTGTGCCCAAGAATTTCTTCCCCGCGGTTGAAAAGGGACTGCGCGACTCGGTTAAGCAGGGCGTGCTTGCGGGCTACCCGATGGTGGGCATTAAGGCAACATTGTATGACGGCTCGTATCACCCTGTTGATTCCTCTGAAATGTCCTTTAAAACTGCGGCATCGCTGGCATTTAAGGACGGTATACCAAAGGCATCTCCCGTGCTGCTTGAGCCGATAGGCACGCTCAAGGTTTATACCGGTGAGGACAGCCTCGGCGATGTGATAGGCGAAATCAACAAGCGCCGCGGCAGGGTTATAGGAATGAATCCGCTTGAGGGCGGAATGCAGGAGATTGTGAGCGAGGTGCCCATCAGCGAAACCCACGATTTCTCAACCGCAATGCGTTCGATAACTCAAGGCAGAGCCTCCTTCACACTCGATTTTGAGCGCTACGAGCCGATGCCCGATATGCTCGCGAAGGAAATAATTGAAAAGAATAAGCAATAAAAAATAAAACCCATTTTTAAGGCACTAACCGAAAAGGTTAGTGCCTTTTTTGTTGGGAGAGCTAAAAGATGTCGGTGAATGTCGCGGCTTTAAATGGTATAATATTCTTATAGGTTAAATGAAAAGGAGGTTAAATATTTTGGAAAAAAATGAGCCGTTTTACCGAGTCCCCAAGCGGCTGTTTGGAAAGAACAGGGTCTACAGCAGCCTTTCTCCCGATGCCAAGCTGCTGTGCGGGATTTTGCTTGAGCGACACGAGCTATCCAAAGCAAACGGCTGGGTAACTGAAAACGGCTACCCATATTTTTATTATCCTATAAGGGAGCTGGCAGCGCTGCTGGGGGTTAGCGGCAACAAGGTTTGCAGACTGTTTGAAGAACTGGAACGCTGCAGCATTTTAAGCCGAAAATCCGAGGGGGCGGGCAGGGCGGATATGCTGTTTTTGCATTTGTTCGAGGATTTGGGAGCGTTCAACGCTTGCTTGCAAAACGAGCTGTCGTCAGATGACAGCAATTTACATATCAGAAAAAGGTCGGTATCGGCCGAAAATCTGAAAAGTTGATTACAAAAAGCGTATTCATTTTGTAGACAAGGTGTATTCGTTTTGTAGACGGAGCGTATTCATTTTGTAGACGGGGTGTATTCATTTTGTAGACTAAATTATAATAAAGAATTAGAATAAAGAATTATATTAAAGAATAAAGCGCGCGCGCGAAACAAGTATAAAAAAACGGGCGGCTATTTGAGCTGCCCGTGTTGGTTTGGTTTTTCCACCTTGAAGTGTGGCGGAATGGTATGTTAGTTTTTTTGCATTACACCTGTTTAATGCTTAAGGAAATTCGGTTCTTTTTTAAATCTATATCGATAATTTTAACCTTCACGGTGTCGCCGACCGACAGCGCCTCGCTCGGGTGCTTGATAAACTTATTTGAAATCTGCGAAATGTGAACGAGTCCGTCCTGATGCACGCCGATATCGACAAATGCGCCGAAATCGATTACATTTCTGACCGTTCCGCAAAGCACCATTCCGACCGAGAGGTCCTCAATACCCAAGAGCCCGCTGCCGAATATCGGCTTTGGCAGTTCATCGCGCGGGTCGCGCCCCGGTTTCGAGAGCTCCTTTATAATGTCGGTAAGTGTGGGTGTGCCGACCGACAATTTATCGGCGAGGGCGGCTATATCGCTGACCGATAATGCGCCAAGGTGTTCCGAGAGTGCGCTGTCGGTGATTTTTAAATTCAATTCCTTTAGTAGCGCGGTAGCCACAGTATAGGATTCGGGGTGAACAGCGGTGTTGTCAAGTGGGTTTTTACCGCCCGCAACGCGCAAAAAGCCCGCCGACTGCTCGTATGCCTTGGGACCGAGCTTTGGCACTTTTTTGAGCTCGGCTCGGCTTTCAAAGGAGCCGTTTTCCTCGCGGAAGGCAACTATGTTTTTGCAAACGGCGCTTGAGAGTCCTGAAATGTGCTCAAGCAGCGAGGCACTTGCGGTATTAAGGTCTGCTCCAACCGAGTTCACGCAGTCCTCCACCACAGCGTCGAGAGACTGTTCAAGCTCTTTTTTGGGCATATCGTGCTGATACTGACCAACGCCTATTGCCTTTGGCTCAATTTTAACCAGCTCGGCGAGCGGGTCCTGAAGGCGGCGCGCAATTGATACGGCGCTGCGCAGCGTTAAATCGAGCTCGGGCATTTCCTTGGCGGCGAGGGGAGAGGCTGAATAGACCGAAGCCCCCGCCTCGTTTACGATTATATACTCAACCCGCCTTTCAGCCTTGCCGATAACCTCTATAGCAAAGGCTTCGGTCTCTCTTGAGGCAGTACCGTTGCCGATGGCTATGATATCGGCAGAATGCTTTTCTATCATTTTTTTAAGGGTTTGGCGGCTGCTTTCAACCTGCGCGGCAGAGTGGGTGGGGTAGAGCACCGCGGTGTCGAGCACCTTGCCTGTCGGGTCAACAACAGCGAGCTTGCAGCCTGTGCGAAAGCCGGGGTCAAGACCGATTACGGTTTTACCCTTAACAGGGGGCTGAAGCAGCAGCTGGCGCAGATTTGTGCCGAAAAGCTTTATAGCACCCGCCGATGCCTCATCGGTCAGTTCGTTTCGAATTTCGCGCTCTATAGATGGGAAGATGAGGCGGGAATAGCTGTCGGCGGCGGCATCAGATAAAAATTCCGAGACCTCGCTGCAGCGGGCTTTAAAGACGCTTTTTATAACATTCAGCGGTTTTTCATCGTCCATTTCGATTTTAACGCGCAAAATCTCCTCTTTTTCGCCGCGGTTGAGGGCAAGCACGCGGTGCCCCGCAATTTTTGCCACACTCTCGCGGAATTCCTTATACATTTCGTATACCCCGAGGTCATCGCCTGCAGCATCTGACACAACAAAGCCGTTAACGCGGGTCAGATTGCGAATTCTGCGGCGGATATCGGCGTTGTCCGACATTGCTTCGGCGATAATATCGCGAGCACCAAGGAGCGCCGCCTCGGCACTATCGACACCCTTTTCGGTATCGACATATTTTGAGGCGAGGACGAAAAGCTCGGTACCCTCATTTTCCAGTATCTCATTTGCCAGCGGCTCAAGCCCCTTTTCCTTGGCAACCGAAGCTTTAGTCTTGCGCTTGGGGCGGAACGGGCGGTAGATATCCTCAAGCTCGGTGAGGGTTGTAGCACGCTCGAGTGCGGCGGCTATCTCGTCGGTCATATTTTCTCCCGCGGTGATGAGCTCGGAAATTTCCTGCCTGCGCGCTTCGAGATTCCTTAGATAGGTAAGGCGGTCGGATATGGCGCGCAGCAGCTGGTCGTCCATAGTTCCGTGCGCCTCCTTGCGGTAACGCGCGATAAAGGGAATGGTATTACCCTCATCAAGCAGCGAGATAATATTGTTAATGTAGGTCTCGCGGGTTTCAAATTCCGCGGCTAAAACTTTTGCAAAATCCATTTATAGCTCCTTTTGGTTTCTGTTTTAAAATGTTGCTTGGTCGCGCTGTGCTCGGCGACCATTACAAACAAATTATACCTTATCTTGCAAATTTTTTCAATATAATGTATAATGGATACGGTGATAAAAATGGCACATTATAAAAAGCAAAATAATTCTTCATTAATAACGGTTATCTCGCTCGTGGTGGCTATTGGTATCGGTATCGGTGCGGCAGCTCTGCTAGGCGCCCTAATTTGGGGTGGGGAGGAAGCACCAAGTGCCGATAATCCGCCGACTGTGGGCGGCGGCGAGCAGACCCCCGAGAATCCCCCCGAGGTGCAAAAGCCCATACCCTATGAAACACGCGTGGGCAAAAATTACGCTATCGATATTGAGCCATATTTGCAGTATATCGAGCCTGAAAACAAGTATGAATATGTATTTCTTGTAAATCCCGCCAACCCGCTATCCTCCGACTATGTGCCAGAGGATTTGACCGACTGCGGACACACGAGGGACGACGGCAGAGCTGTGCAGAAGCTGCGTCTTGCAGCGGCAAAGGCTTTGCAGGCGCTGCTGGCTGAAGGCAAGGCGACGGGCGAGGTTACCAATGTAACGGTTACAAGCGCCTACCGCTCGTATGACTATCAGGATTATCTTTTTAAAACATATTTCGACCGCGACTGGGCAAGCGGCAGATTCAAAACCAAGGCGGAGTGCGAGGCGTATACGCTTTCCTATTCCACCAAGCCCGGCACGAGCGAGCACCAAAGCGGACTCTGCCTCGATATGCACAATATGCCCAGCGCACAGGAGGCGTTTAAGAATAAGCCGGAGGCGAAGTGGCTGGCTGAAAACTGCTATCGATTTGGCTTTATTCTGCGCTATCCCGAGGGTAAAACCGACATAACAAAGATTACCTATGAGCCTTGGCATTTCCGTTTTGTGGGTCGCGATGCCGCAACCGAGATGCACGAGCTCGGGCTCACGCTTGATGAGTATGTTCCGCTTAAGAAAAGCGAGATAGAAGCATCGAAATAGGCCCTAGAGGCACATATTGTAGGGTGGGGGCTTGCTCCCACCGAACGGCGCGCAACCAATAAATTCACAAATTGTAGGG
>JAZRMU010000079.1:0-1595 GCA_045647785.1 Acutalibacteraceae bacterium | reverse complement strand
TGCTCTGCGGCTATAAGCCGCTGTTACTGGCTGGACTGAAAGTCCACCGAATAATCTGCCAACCGCAAGCGGACTCTTAGCTACCGCTAAAGCGGTTGGTTATTTTTTGCTTGCCTTAACTGGCTCACCCGTAAACGGGTCAACCAATTCTTTTATACTTATTTGTTCGTACGCTAAATCTTCTTGTAATTGATTCCGTATATATTCCGCTATTGCCTTTTTATTCTTTCCTACGGTATCTACATAATATCCTCTACACCAAAATTCTCGGTTTCCGTAGCGGTATTTTAGATTTGCGTGTTTGTCGAAAATCATTAAACTGCTCTTCCCTTTTAAATATCCCATAAAACTTGATACACTTATTTTTGGAGGTATTGACACTAATAAATGTATATGGTCGGGACAGGCTTCAGCTTCTATAATTTCTACACCTTTCCATTCACATAATTTTCTTATTATTTGTCCTATATCAGATTTTATCTTTCCATAGATTACTTGCCTACGATATTTGGGTGCAAAAACTATGTGGTATTTGCAATTCCATGCTGTATGTGCTATACTATTTTTGTCGATTTTCATAATTGACCTCCTATGTCTTTAATGCTTGTGGTTGGCAGACCTTTTGCATTATACCATAGGAGTTCTTTTTTTACTCATCGGCAAAAGCCTCTTTGGAACCACACGCTTAGCGTGTGGTTTTCGTTATACAAACAAAATAGGAAGCATCATCGCAAGATGGTGCTTCCTATTTTTTATAAATATTATTTTATTATTTAATAAATACCATTTCTTATTCTTTATTTCTTCGGAGATTCATAGGTTAGTGCCTGATCACTATCGGTAATGCCTGCGGTTGTTGGATCAATAAAAACACCAAGCACTGCGATCACCGCCGAGCCTATCATAAATGGATTTTTAATAAACTCAAAAAGAGCATTCCCCACTGCCAACCAACTGGTTAGCATCTCGGGGCTCACCCCCATGGCAGAGAGTATCACACCCACAAGGCCTATCCAGAAATATGGATTTTTAAATCTTACCTTCCAGTTAATTTTCATCATTTTGCTCCCTCAACAATTATTGCAGCATAGCCTGCGGATATAAGCTTTTTCTTTAATGCTTCGGCATTAGCCTTCACACTATAAGCTCCCACCTGCACGCGATAGATCTTGCCATTTTTGGCCGGTTGTGTTGTGATTTCCGGCTTATTACTAACATATGGTATTCCTAAAGTTTTAAGAATGCCCTTCGCAATTGCAACACCCATTGCTTTTTGTTCGGCCGCTGTGTCAATAATCTTCATATCGGTTTTATTATCAACAAATGCGCACTCCACAATAATTGCCGGCGCCTTAGTTTCTCGGATAAATCCGAAATAATCCCTGCCATCGCTGCCTTTTTTGATTTTAGAACCGCGCGAATTTTGGCCAATTTTAACAATTTCTTTCAGCACATTATCTGCAAGCACTTTAGAAGTGCCGCCGCCATAATGATAAAACGCTTCTGCTCCATCTCCGCCGCCCGCATTGTTATGTATATCAACAGCGATATCGGGATCAAATTTGTTGCATTCCTTGATCTCCTCGGTTAGGGTA
>JAZRMU010000078.1:0-19731 GCA_045647785.1 Acutalibacteraceae bacterium | reverse complement strand
CCCGATTGCAATTTAGATGAACACACACACGGGGTTGACTGCTCTTGCGATAAGGAAGCACACACACATACTGACGGTTGCTACAAGGATACCTTGCACACACACGCAGATACCTGCTATAACTACTCCTGCGGCGAGGATGAGCACGTTCACACGTCTGCTTGTAACCGACTTATATGTGCACTGCCTACCAACCACACCTCTCATTCCTACTCCTGCAACAGTTCTTCGCAAAACAGTACAGTGAAGCTACTGAAAGTTAAATACGGCCAATCTATCGGCGATATTTGGCCGATTACCGATAACAATAACGTTGTTTATAATAAGGGTCAGCGTTGGACTCCTTCCTCCTCCTCTTATTACAGCAACGTACTTGTTTACATAGCGCAAATGCCGCCTGACGATTTCACCCTCACCCTTTCGACCTCGAGCGCTGACTCATACACAATGGAGTACTATCTTCAGGTGTTACCGGGTGAGCAAGGCACCGCAACGTTTAACGGTAAAAGCTACGTGCTTAACAATACCATTGTTGCAAACTACAACTATATAACAAAGGACGAGGACTTCTTTAACATTAAGGGCTTTACTCAAGCAGGCTCCTCCCCCTCTTTCTCATCTAACGGTCAGATAAACATAGGCGGCGGCACCGTTAAGTTTTACTATGACCGAATCGTAGACCACGTGCTTGAATTCAATAATAACGGTGAAGTTTTAAGCGATAAAACCTTAAATGGCATTCCTTACGGAGCGCCCCTGACCGAATATAATTTCACACCCGAATATCCCTCTAACCTTGAACCTAATGCTTATGAGTTTAGCGGTTGGTATACCTCACCCGGTTGCTTTGATGGCACCGAGGTTGATTGGAGCTCAATTAAAATGAGTGAGGGCGATATGATGCTATACGCTAAATGGACCCCCACCATCCACAAGGTAAGGATATTCCTTGAGGCGGAAAAACAAACCCAAATCGGAGACACGTTATTAATCCCGCACGGTAGCTTTGCCGATGCGCCTGAAGGCTCGATTACCAACGAGGGTTATATTTTCCAGGGCTGGTTCTATATGGAAGACGGCGTTGAAAAAGCGTTTGTTTTCAAGGGGATTCCGATAAATAAGGATATGGATGTTTACGCTAAATGGAGCTCTCACGTTGAGATTGAATACAGCGTTTTCTATAAGCTCAAGGGTACTGATATTCAGGTTGCCGACCCGACGATTAACACCTCAATTGCAGGTAATAACAAAACCTTTGAGGCGAAGGCGGGCGACATGCTTTACGAGGCTTATCGCATTGGCTTCTATCCCGACGTACGCAGCCACACCGTTACAATGAGTCCTACGGGGGATCACTCCTTTACCTTCTGGTATGATTACGTTGAATCGATGCCCTACACCGTTCGTTACGTTGACGAAGCAGGAAACGACGTTCATCCTAAAAAGGTTGTCAATGATAACCGTCTATCGGTTGTAACCGAGACCTTCGTCAGAGTGAACGGAATGATGCCTGACGCTTATCAAAAACGTCTTATCCTAACTTCCAACGGCAAAAACGAATTGATTTTCCACTACACAAACGATGAAACGCACGCATATTACCGCGTTGTTCATTATATTCAAAACGTTAACGACGATAATTATCGCGAGTATATCTCCGAGGAAGCGGCAGGCGTAATAAATGATGAATACGAATTTAATGCAATCCATATCACTGGCTTTAATTACGCCCCCGAAAAAACCAAGGTTACGGGTGCCGTTCCTACGGTTACAGATGACTCGGTAACCGCCATTCTCGGCAATGAAGGATTGCTTATCGAGTTTTATTACGACCGCGTCCCCGCTACCTATATCGTTCAATATGTGGACTCTAACCTTAATCCCATAACCGAGGAAAAAGTCGGCAAGGGAACATTTGGCGAGCAGGTTCTTGAGTACGCTCCCGACCTTTCAGCAATCGGTTACTCACTTGTTAGTGAAAACCTTAAGTTCCTCACCCTCTCGGCCGCTGAGGATAGAAACGTTATCGTGTTTATGTATGCGGAGACTAACGCAACTATTAAATACGAAATTATCGGCCCTGCTAACTGCGGCACATTGATTCCGCAAACCGAAAACATTAAAGCCGTTACCGGCACTGTGGGCGGCTCGCTTCCAACTGCACGCGAGGGCTTTATGTTCGCAGGCTGGTATTTGGATGCCGCTTGCACGCAGAAAGTCGATAAAAATCTTATCGGAGAAGATAACCGACTTGTTCCTCAAAAGCAGGGTGAGATTTGGCAAGATATCACTTACTATGCAAAGTTTGATGCTTTGCAAACGAACCTTACCATTTCCGTTAACTCGCTTTATCACACGGATATCGACCAATCCTTCTTATTTACCATAAAAGGTATTGCGGCCGAAACCGCAGACGTTAATCTTACCGTTTCGATAACGGGTAATGATTCGATTACAATCGCCGACCTTCCCGTTGGTAAATACACCATCATCTATCATAACGATTGGGCTTGGAGATTCCAAAGAGAAGACAACTTGAGAGAATACACGCTGGAATATAACGGCGGCGCTAATCATCTTATTTATACCGCATCCAAGCACAATGATAAATGGCTCGATGGTTTACACAGTATCAACAATATTTTTTAAAAAGAGGTGAAAGCCAATATGACACACAGTAAAATCAAAACACTCCGCAAGCCCGCTATTTTGCTCATCGTTATTGCGGCTTTAACCCTCATCGCCGTGGGAGTAACCGTCGCCTACATTGCTTTCAAAACCGAGCTTCTGACTAACGAATTCGAGCCCGCGGCGGTCGCATGTCGGGTTGAAGGAAAATTCGAGGACGGCGTTAAAAGCGAGGTAAAGATTAGAAACGTTGGAAATGCCACAGCGTATATTAGAGTTGCTTTGGTGGTTAATTTTGTGAACGATAAAAATGGCACTATATTACCCCAAACACCCGTGGAGGGTCAGGATTATACCATTGAGCTAGACACAACGAATTGGCTTAAGGGAGCGGACGGTTACTATTATTACACTAAACCCGTTTCAATTGAAGCCGTTACCACAACGCTTATTTCCGAGGTTCGCTCCCTGGACTCCCCCGAGGGCACCTCCGTGAGCTTTAAAATTTTAGCATCGGCTGTGCAATCCGACCCACCGAAGGCTGTTGAGCAAGCCTGGGGCATAAGGGTTGTAAACGGATTATTAGCCCCATAAATAAAGAAAATAGGTAGCACTTAAGATGATACTATTTCTTTTTATTGATATTCTTAAATAGGTTAAATAAAAAACGACAGGTAAAACCTGTCGTTTTATTTTTTATAACGCTCTGATTGATTCTACGGGCTTCTTACGGGCAGCATTAAATACCGGCAAGAAGGTTGCTATAACTGCTGTTAAGAGAGCTGACCCTAGCAGCACAGCAAAGGACGGAATACCGAACACAAAGAGTGATGCGCCTATACCGACATTTAATTCCCCATTGATAACACCGCAAAGGAATACCGATAGCACAGTTGCTATTACTGTGCATATAGCCGCAATAACAAAGGACTCCGAGAAAAATATTTTGAAAACATCTGTGCTGCGAGCACCTACAGCGCGAAGTATACCGATTTCTCTCTTCTTTTGCGAGATAGATACAGAAATAAAATTAGAGAACAGAAGCACCGCAAAGAGCGCAAATCCAATACCTACATAAAGGAATATTTTCGTGAAATCGAGGACAAAATCATCCACCATTTTAATATTATTTACATAAGCGCCTGTAAGGGTTACGCGGCTGCTATCCTCGCCGAATTCGTTGTTGGAATATAGCTGCCAAAAATCATCTGTCTGCTCTGCGCTACCATTAAAAGGAGCAAATGCAATGTCATATATAGCATCCTTGGGCTCTACATACTTAATGTCATATTCCGAGTAGAATTCAAGGCTTGCCTTTTGGGTATCCCAAAGGTTTTTATATACTTCATCAGTGTGTATAACGAAATAGTTGTTATAGCTTTCCCCATTCGAAAGATAAACACCTGCTACAGGATATGTAGAAATTTCCCCAAGGGCGCTGCCGTTATTCATATCATAAAGGCGGAAATCAATTTCAAGCTTTATGTTATCACGATTAAGTGCACTAATAAGACTTGTTATTTTTTGCTTCATCTGGTCAGGGGTGAATTTGCGGATATTATCCTTTGTATCTGCATTTTCGTCCCATATACCACCCTGCATAATTTCATAAGCCAAATTAACAGTATTGTTATAGCGGTCAACTAGTGCGCCATTATCGCTATTATGTGCATTGTCCAATTTTTCGCGATAAGCATCAGCCACATACTCGCCAAACATTGTATTTGTTAAATATACTGCATTCGGAACATACTGTGCAGAATCGCTGAAATAATAAAAATTATCGTTTTGGAGTGAAGAATAAGCTACATACGAAACATTGGAATGCTCGGGCATTTCCTGTCCCTTGGGCACTGCAATAGCATAGGTATACTCTTTGGCGGAGGGTGTGAAATAGTAATCTTCATTCTCTATATCAGAAAGGCGATCCGGTGTTACAAAAGCCACAAGATGCAGCCCATCCTCAAGAGAGGCGGTAAAATTATAAACATCCATATAATTTTCGGCTTCGGTTTCTTTTAAATAATCATATTTTGAGTCTATCTTACCCGAATCGAAAATGCCTGTTACCTTATATTCTATTCCGCCAAGATCAATTTTCTTACCGATAATATCGGTGGGATTTTTGAGTTCAAGGCTTTCTCCATCACCACTATACAGTCCGCAGGTTGCTATAACATCGGCTGTATAAGAGGAAATAATTATTTCATCCTTATTTGTTGGATATGTGCCGTTTAGATTCTGCCTTAACGAGTTGGTTTCGGGTAATGCAGCAAAAAAATCAATTCTATTAACCCAATATTCGCTGGTGGTTGATTTAATATTATAAGTGATACCGGCACGGACTGCACCAAAGGTATCGGAACCGAACTTCTCTGATAAGGATTTAATATCGTTCTCGGTGAGGCGAGTTTGAGTATTACCGAAAAATTCGCCCTGCTGTTTACCATTAAAATAGTAGGTTTCCTTGTACTGGTAATCCTTTTGCACAAGCATTATTGTTTTGCCGCTATCGGTCAGGCTTTGCTTAAAGGTTTCCTCGCTATTATAAAAGCTTAAGGTCGATAAAAGACCAAACATAACAAAGGCTACCGTACAAAGCAGCACTGTAAAAATAAGTCTTATGGGCTTATTTTTAAGGCTGGAAGCGCCTATTTTGAATGCGTGGCGGGCGGGCAGCTTCGAGCGTATAAATCGGCTATCTGCAGGGGTGTATTGCTTCCTCGGATTCTTATTTTCATCGGTTTGAGCAAACACCTCACGCGAACCGTTTTCATTAATACGGCTTGCTTTTTTGAACGCTTTAATATCGCTTTCATCGCTGGCAATTACGATATCCTTCTTGGCTTTTTTAAGAAAAGCCTTAATTTTATCGAAATCTGTTTCGTTTAAATCAGCACCGTTTTTTATACAAAGGATATTGCCAATGGCATCGATATTCTCACTAACAGCACTTGTACCCTGCTCTGTTTTCTCAACATCGGAAAGCACCTTGCCATCCTTTAATTCAATAATACGGTCGCCGTATAGCTCGGCAAATTCGCGGTCGTGTGATACCACAATTACCAGTTTATCCTTTGATAGCTTTTTGAGAGTTTCAAACACCTGCTTACCTGTGTTTGAATCCAGCGCACCCGTAGGCTCATCGGCCATAATAATTTCGGGAGATTTAATTAGGGCACGCGCTATGGCAATTCGTTGCTTCTGACCGCCCGAGAGTGTGTTAGGCTTGCGCTTTGCGTAGCCTACCAAATCGACCTCCTCAAGCAGCTTATTAATAGCCGCCTTATCCTTGGGCTTGCCCTGAAGTTCGAGGGCTAATGCTATATTATCCTCAACGGAAAATTCATTAAGGATGTTATATTCTTGGAAAATAAAACCTATATAGGTGTTGCGATAGCTATCAAAATCGCTTTGCGAGAAGTTTTTGCTGCTTCTACCCTTAACGACGATTTCACCCGATGTTGGGCTGTCGAGTCCACCGCAAACATTAAGCAGCGTAGACTTACCGCTACCCGATTTACCCAGCAAAAATACCATTCCCTTTTCAGGGAAACGAAGTGTAACACCGTCTAGCGCAGCAACATCACTGCCTGTTTTTGATTTGTAAACTTTTTTGAGGTTTAATACCTCTAACATATTAATCCCTACTTTCTGTAGTATTTATAAAACGCACTAATATTATCCTCTTCGCCTATTACGGTATTAAAGCCTGAAACGGTAACACCGTCGCCCGATAAATGCATATAATATTGGGTGGTATCAATGCTGCCACTGAAAACATCCTTTTCACCGCAAATAATACGAATGTTTTCACCGATAACAGCAATTCTGCCGCTTTTACCGACTATGACGGACTCGCCATCCTTACGGCGGGTTACATATTTTACCTCTCTGCCATCGAAGGTTTTAAGCAGGTCATAATTTCGGTTTTTCTTCTTTAAAAAATCAAACAATCCCATACTAGTAAATCTCCGATAATTCATGTATGCGCTCAATTATTTTTTCACGAAGCGCTATCGGCTTTACAACCTCGATATCCGCACCGAACTGCAAAAGCCATGATACAAGACCGTCGCTTAAAATAACATTGGTTGTAAAAGAAAAGGTATCCTCGGTAAGACCGAAAACCGAAATCTCGTCCGAAAAACGGTCAATAATCTGTTCAAGACGGCTCTTTTTGCATTTAAGCTCTATTTCAGCCGTTTCGCCGCCGTACATATTAAAGGTTTTTGCAGCATAGTCTGCCACATTAAAGCTGTCTTTATATTCAGACACCTCACTAAAATGGCGAACGGGATCACCGGTTACTGCAATATCCTTAATTCTATCAAGTCGCAAATGTATTAAATTATCGTATTTTTCATTATTGCCCACAAGGTAATACCTATCATTCTCCCATACAGTGGCATACGGGCTTATTTTCATAACCTTTTCGGCAGTAATAATTTTTTTGGCATCATTCAGGGTTCGATTAGTATATGTAACCTTTATTTTAACGCCTTTCTCTATCGCCTGACTGATTTTATCAATGTTATAATAAAGCGCCTCATTCTTGCATTTATACTGTGGCGAAATATAGGTGATTCTCTCGCGTTTTTTTGCTTGATGCACGCTTAAAAAAGAATCAATTTTTGAAAGCAGCTCACGAGTTTTCTTTGGGGTTATGAAATCTGCTGAACGGACAGCATCTGCCAAAAGGTAGATTTCCGGGAGCTCGAACTCGCGCGATGCTAAAAAGTATCCCGCTCTGGGAGTTCTTGTTTTAATAATATCAAAGCCGTAATATGTCAGCATATCGATATCACTATAAACCGCTTTACGCTCGGCTGAAACGCCCTCGTTTTCGAGCAGTGTGCAAATTTCGGTAGCATTTATGGGGTGCTCCTCATCGGTATGCTTTTTTAAAATATCAATAATATACAAAAGCTTTAATTTGTTTCCCATTCTTGCAGCCACTTTGTTGCCACCTCCATAAATTCGGTTTTGGTATATAGACTGTTTACCGCATCTAAAAGCGCAGGCGTTGTGAGAGAGGCAGGTAAATCCAAATAGGTTAAAAGCGCGCGACGCCTATCGGCGCTGCCCTCCTCGCCCGAAAGGCCCAAGGAGTATAAATTGGATTTTTCGACTCTTTCCGATTTTTCTTCGTTTACGCTAAAACGCTCTAACGCATTTATTATGATTTCGTCGGGCGTTCCCTCAACGCCGAGCAATCCCTCGGCTGAAGGTCTCGCTTTGCGGCGCTCCTTGCCCGATATTTGAGGAAGATATATATTCACAATGTCGGCATTATTCGTAATTGACTTAATGTGCGCACGGATAACACTACCCGCCTTATCACTATCGGTTAAGATAATAATCCCCTTTTTCTCGGCAATTTTTCTGATTAACTGCCTTTTTTCCTCATCCTTAAAAATACGGAAGCCGTTTGTTGTGATAATAACGGCATCTATAATATTCTCCAGTCTTATTTTATCGTACTTACCCTCAACAATCACGGCACGCGATAATTTAAGCAATTCTTTCACCCTTTGAAATTATATAAATTAAACGGATTATAAGTTCCTCAAGCACTACCCTTTCATTTGCTGAAAAGCTTTTAAGCCGCCTATCGGCATCGACAAGCTCATTTAAGCAGAATTTTATTTTTTTACTGTCGAACCTACCGGTCTGTCGGCTTGCCTTTTCAAGAGCAAACTTGCGATTCCCATATCCAAAATCCTCGGCAACGGAGGAGATGCTTTTTTGCTCGTGTGCGGCACAAAGGCTTCGGTAAATATCGATAAAATTATCGGAAATTGTGTGCAAAATAATCATTGGCTCTACACGCATATCAAATAAATTATCGAGCATTTTAATTGCCCCTGCAGTATTAAGAGCCAATATCTGACCTGTTAAATTATAGACTGATGCATCGACCGATTTAACACAAATTAAATCGACGGTTTCTCGGGTGATGGTGCCGCCCTGAACATAGGCACAAAGCTTTTCAAGCTCCGAAAGCAAAACGGTTATATCCTCGGAGCAGGCATCAATTAGATATGCCGCTACACCACTCGAAAACTGTGCACCGCGCTTTTTAGCTCCATCGCTGATTACCCGAACAAGCTCTTCTCTTGTACGGTAGCCGAGTCTAGCCGCCATTCCGCCGCTCTGTTCAGTAGCAGAAATGAGTGCTTTTAAACGACTGCTGCGCTTTTCATCAAATTTAAGATTATTACACCAAAATATAAAAACTGTAGTATCCAAGGGATTACTTAACAGCTGCTGCAGCTTTTCAAAATCCGCCTTGCTGCATTCTTCAAAATCATAATCAGTAAGCAGAACACACTTTTTTTCTGCCATCATTGGGTACTGCTCTTTTGCATCGTAAACCAGCTGCAAATCGCACTCGCTCTCAAAGCGGATAAAGTTAAATTCATCGTCTCTTTCTACTGTGCTGTCAATAATTTTATCAACATACAGTTTTTTAAGAAAAGCGTCATCTCCGTAAATAAAATAAGTGCTCAATATATTGCCGTTTTTTATATTTGTTTTGAGGATTTGCTCGTTAGCGATTGCCATAACTTTATCCCCCCTTTATATATCATTTTTCTATATTTAATTATACCAAAAATTGCAATAATTGCAAGATAAACACTAATAAAAATTGTTTCATTTACCTCAATATACGAGAACGGAAGACTGCCAAAATAACTAATTATAAAATTGAAGTAACGGGTAACACCCTCGGTTATAAGAAAAATGCCGTTTGCTAATACAGAATAATCGAAAATCAGCCCAAACAGTAACGCTACTGCCGCTGTTATGAGTGCTATCGTTACGGCAAAGCCGATAAGCAGATTTGTTATAACCGCTACAATGGAAAAACCGCCAAAAAAGTATACACTGATCGGCAAAGTGAAAATTAGTGCCGAAAGGGTTACTGATGCGGCATCTACTACTGCGGAAATCACCTTAATTCTAAAGAAACGATATCTTTTAAAGGTACTTGAAATCGAACCGCTTAAAATGATGATACCCGCTGTTGATGCGACCGACAGCGTAAACGCTATGCTGCCCATAGAAAACGGGTTTGCGCAAATTATAAGCGATACCGCTATCATTAGAGAATTGAGTGGATCGGTACGACGAATAAGGGCTAAAGCGGCGAGCATTACAAAGAAGGTTATTCCCGCTCTTAAAATAGACATACTAAAGCCGCAAAGTGCCATAAACATAAATACACCTACCGCGGTGATTATTGCAGATAGCCTTTTGCCGAGTCTTAAAAGAGAAAGTAGCTTAAGAAGTGTGCCGCAGACTATGCTTAAATGTAGTCCGGACACTACCATTACATGGCTTACTCCGCAACGCTTCACCGCTATATCAAAATCATCAGAAAGATAGTATTTATCACCCACTGTGAGGGCATTTACCGTTGCCGCAGTATCATAAGACAAATACCTATTAAGCACATTTGTTACTCTTGCTCTGAATGTTGCAAGAACAGAATCAAGATTCACCGATTTATTAGTTTCAATTATATTCGATACATTTGCCGTGGCAAATACACCTTTTGAAAAATTTCGAGTCCTGTCTCGCGGCAAAATTTCTTTTACATACATATCGCATTTTACCGTTTCGCCAACATCAAAAACCGCAAATTTTGAATATACATTCAGCTTTGTGTTTTTGGGAAGAATTTCGTTATTATTATCGGTTTTAAGGGTATATATGGCTTTTCCGTTATCAAAATATGCACTTTTGATTTCACCCGAAACTAAAACGGGTTCATCAGAATTTATTTTACTTATTTGGGCATTTATCGGCCCTAATATGTAAAGCGCGTTTAAAAGAATTAATACCGCCACAAGAAATATTATTATAAGGCTGCGCAGGCGACCAAATACCATGCTGACACCAAGCGATATTGCGGCAATAATCAAAACAGCAAGAATCGCTTTAATTTCTGCGTTTATTACAAAAATCGACAATAAAATTGCCAAAACGCCCGCTGCTACCATCGGTCTTTTCACGATATCCCCCCATTAGCAAAAAACTTAACAACACTTTATCATATTTTGAAAACATTTTCAAGCACTTTAACAATTGACTTAAGACCTTAAAAAAGTTATACTTAAAATATAATTTTATGTGAGGTACTTTATTATGAAATGGTTTATAGCATCGGACATCCACGGCTCATCGTTTTACTTTGAAAAAATGCTCGCTGCATACAAAAAAGAAAAGGCCGATAAAATGATTTTACTTGGTGATATTCTCTACCACGGCCCGCGCAACGACCTCCCCGAGGGATACTGTCCAAAAGCCATTATCCCACAGCTTAATGAAATCAAAAACGAGATACTTTGCGTGCGCGGCAACTGCGAGGCAGAGGTTGATAATATGGTGCTTGAGTTTGACTGTATGGCAGATTATGCACTGCTCGCCTACAATAATAAAACTATTTTTATAACGCACGGACATAAATATAACACTGCTACCCCACCAAGCCTTAAGAAGGGTGATGTACTGCTCCACGGGCACACACACATCCCCGCCAATCTTGACTGCGGCGATTATTTCTACTTAAATCCCGGCTCGGTTTCCATTCCTAAAGAAAACTCTTGGCACGGCTATATGATATTTGAAGACGGAGTTTTCACTTGGTATGACTTTGACGGTAATGTTAAAATGAGCCGTTGCATAGCTTAAGGAGCAGCTTATGGAATTTTTGAAGCTTTTAGAAGGAATTCGCACACCGGTTCTCGACTTTTTCATGCTCAACATAACAAAGCTCGGCGAAGAAACTTTTTTTATAATAGTGGCAATGATTTACCTTTGGTGCATAGATAAGTTTGACGCCTACTATTTACTGTTTGTCGGATTTTGCGGCACACAGCTTAATCAGTTTTTAAAGGTTACCTTTAAGATACCGCGTCCTTGGGTGCGCAACCCGAGCCTCAAGCCCTTGGACTCGGCTATTCCCGCTTCAACAGGCTACTCTTTTCCCAGCGGGCACACCCAGTCGGCAGTTGGCACACTCGGAACTGTGGCGGTAACCTCAAAACACAGGCTCATCAAAATTATAGCCCCAATTCTGTTTATACTTGTTGCTTTTTCGCGTATGTATTTAGGGGTGCACACCCCCGCTGATGTTGGCATCTCCTTGGGGATTGGACTTTTACTTGTACTGATTTTTGGTTTAATTTTTAAGTACCTGCCAAAAAATTCACGCACTATGCACACCATTTTTGCGGTGCTGATTCCCCTTTTTTTGGCACAAGCTATCTACTTATCCTTTACCCTCGATATCGGCGATCCCGAGCTCTTAAGCGGGCTTAAAACCACATATAAAATGTTAGGCAGCTTACTTGGAATGCTCGCAGTTTTTGAGCTCGACCGCAAATACATAAATTTTGAAACAAAGGCATCTTTGCCCGTTCAAATAATAAAAGTGGCTTTAGGACTTTTACTTTCTTTACTGGTAAAAGAGCTTTGCTATCTTGTGTTTGGGTTTATTCCCTATGAGCCGCTTTCCCGCGCGCTTTCCTACTTTGTTATGGTCGTGTTTGCGGGCGCGGTATGGCCACTTTGCTTCCCGATACTCAAAAACATCAAATTTATTAATAAATAATTACATATTGAAAAATATGTCGTTTTGTGGTAAACTATAGTTTGGTGCGAAAATTTATTTCGCTATACTAATGATAGGAGATTTAAAATGAGTTGGACCAGTAAAGATGTAGATATTAAAGATACCTCTGCTGCAAGCTTTTATCGAATTAGAAATATTATCGTTTTGTTTTTATTGGATGCTATTTCAATCGCGGGCTCGTTCTTTGCGGCCCTTTGGCTTCGATTCGAATTTAGCTTTGATGAAATCACTCCCATTTTCTTTCAAAACTATTTCAAAACAATCGGTATATGGATTGCAATTTCTATAGTTGTGTTTTTAATATTCAGACTATACAACACAATCCTTTCCTTTGCGGGTATGGAAGACCTTTTCCGCATAACCGAAGCGTATGTTGTTATAGCGGTTGTCGGTGTTTCGCTTTGCTATATTTTCGATTTTAATATGCCCCGTTCCTTCTATGTTATGGGCTTAATATTCAGCTATGTTTGCACGGTAGGCATTCGCTTTGGCAGAAGAATTGCCAATAGCGTTTATGCCGCTATTTACAAAAAGCACACCACCGCTGCTTGCGGCGAGCGTATTATGATTATCGGTGCGGGCTTTGCCGGAAAAATGCTGGTACGCGAATACGCTGAAAGCGATAAGCTTGAAGGTACTGTTATCTGTCTTATTGACGATAACTACTACAAAAAAGGTCGCCTTTTAGACGGTGTTCCTGTTGTTGGCGGTCGTGATAAGATTATTGAGACCGTTAAGGAATACAATATTGATAAAATTATTTATGCTATCCCGAGCGGTAGCGGTAAGGACCGCAAGGAAATTCTTGAAATATGCAGTAATGCCGGCTGTAAGGTTGAAATCATCCCCGGCATTTACCAGCTTGTAACAGGTCAGGTTGCTATGGGCAAGCTGCGCCGCGTTGAATTGCAGGACCTTCTGGGTCGCGATCCTATCAAGGTTAACCTTGATGAAATCTATAATTTTATCGGTGGTAAGGTTGTTATGGTAACAGGCGGCGGCGGTTCTATCGGTAGCGAGCTTTGCCGTCAGATAGCCTTAAGCCAGCCTAAAACCCTTATCATTTTCGATATTTACGAGAACAATGCCTACGATATTCAAATGGAGCTCAAAAAGAAATATCCCGAGCTTGATTTAGTGGTGCTGATAGGTTCTGTTAGAAACACAGCAAGACTCGACGATGTTTTAGGCACCTACAAGCCTGATATCGTTTTCCACGCTGCGGCACATAAGCATGTTCCTCTTATGGAGGATAGCCCAAACGAGGCTATCAAAAACAATGTTTTCGGAACATATAAAATGGCTTTGGCAGCCGATAAGCACGGCGTCAGCAAGTTTGTTTTGATATCAACCGACAAGGCAGTTAATCCCACTAATATTATGGGTGCTTCTAAACGCCTTTGCGAAATGGTTGTTCAAATGATGGGCAGACACAGCAAAAATACCGACTTTGTTGCGGTACGCTTTGGCAACGTGCTCGGTTCTAATGGCAGCGTTATTCCGCTTTTTGAGAAACAGATTGCGGCAGGCGGTCCCGTAACGGTTACCCACCCTGATATAACACGCTTCTTCATGACTATCCCTGAAGCTGTTTCACTTGTGCTTCAAGCGGGTTATTACGCAAAGGGCGGCGAAATATATATTCTCGATATGGGGCAACCCGTTAAAATTGCCGATATGGCAAAAAATCTCATCAGACTTTCGGGCTTCACCCCTGATGTTGATATGAAAATTGTTTATACAGGACTTCGTCCCGGTGAAAAGCTGTATGAGGAAATTCTTATGGATGAGGAAGGTTTGCAGGAAACTGAAAATAAGCTCATTCATATCGGTAAGCCAATTATTATGGATGATGAGAAATTTAAGTCTCAATTAGTTGAGCTTAAGCGCGCTTGCGAGGGCGAAGCAAGCGACATTAAAGAGCTTGTTTCTCAAATAGTTCCCACCTATAAAAAGCAAGATTAATTCTAAAGAAGGTTATAGTTTTGAAGCAAGGAAAACACAGCAAGTCCACACGCACAGCCAGACCTGCCACAAGGTCAGCTAGTGTCAGAACCTCTGCAAAAAGCAAAACAACTAACAGCAAAGCCAAAAACAGCAGTATTGATATTCGCAGCAACAGCGCAAATGTCAAGCTTCTGCCCGCAACCCGCATAATTTGCGCTGTTCAGCTTCTGATTATGCTGGCAGGCTTTACCTATGTTGCATTTTTACACCTTATTTCTCTTAAATTCTTAATCGCGCTTGCAGCACTGATTATTTTTGTTTCGGCGCTACACATTCTACTTATTGAAACTAAAACACGCAAGGTAGTACTTAAGGTTTTAAGCATAGTTTTAAGCGTTATAATCTCGGTTACCGCTATTTATGGCAGCATAATGCTGGGTACTGTTAACAATGCGCTTGGCGATTTTGGCGGAACCGATGATGGCGGCGTCATTCCTCCAAGCAATCCCGAAATCAACATTACAAGCCACCCCTTTGTGGTTTACCTTTCCGGCATTGATGCCCGCGATGTAAGCACCATTAAGGATAAAGGTCTATCCGATGTTAATATGATGGTTGCCATTAACCCAAAAACTAAAAAGGTGCTTATGGTTAATATCCCCCGCGACTACTATGTAGGTCTTTGGGGAGACCCCGATAAGCTGGATAAGCTTACCCACGCCGGCTCACATGGCATTGACTGCTCCATTAAAACGGTTGAAGCAATTTTTGACATCAAGGCCGATTATTGCGTTAAGGTTAACTTTAAATCGGTTGTTGATATTGTTGATGCTCTTGGTGGAATCACAGTGAATTCCGAATTCAAGTTCACAAGCGATGCCTCGCTTTCCGGAAAGTTTTACAACTTTAAGGTTGGCGAAAACTTCCTTAAGGGCGACCAGGCTTTAGCCTTTGCCCGCGAGCGCAAGAGCTTCCAAAAGGGTGATATTCAGCGCGGTATTCACCAGCAGGTTATTATCAAAGCTATTTTTAATAAGCTCATCTCCCCCTCTATTCTCAATCCCGCAAAGCTCAATGATGTATTGAAGGCTATAACCTCCAATATGAAAACTAATATCAGCGGCAGCGATATTAAAGCACTTGTTCGTATGCAGCAAAATGATATGGCTTCTTGGGATATTCAAACTACCTATGTTGAGGGTACAGGCACTATGCGTCCTACCTATTCAGGCGGAAGCCAGCCTTTATCTGTAAAGATACCCAACAAAGAAAGTATAGCAACTGCAAAGCAGGCACTTGAAGCTGTTTTAGCAGAATAATGATTATAAAAGGTCGGTCTAATACATAGGTGTTGACTGACCTTCTTTAATATAGGTGTATAAAATGATTAAAAAGCTTAAAAACGATATTATACTTTTATCCATCCTTTTAGCCGCTGCACTTTTCGGCTTTTTTGTGCTGCATCCAAATACCTATGGAAAATACGCCGCAGTTATAGCCGACGGCAAGGAAATCGCACGATATTCACTTGCCGAGGATATCGAAACCGATATATCACTCCTTGGCGTTAATCGCCTTGTAATCAAGGATGGCACTGCTAGAATCGATAGTGCCGACTGTAAAAATCAGGTATGCGTTCATTCTGACCCTATTCAAAACATCGGTGAAACTATAGCATGCCTGCCGCATAAGCTTGTAATTAAAATTGTGGAGTAGGTCTATGAAAACAAACGCCAAAAAAATAACATTAATAGGACTGCTCGCTGCTCTGGCATTAATATTATCTTTTCTCGAAACACTTTTACCGCCTTTATATTCCTTTGCGCCGGGCATCAAAATAGGGCTGCCGAATGTTATAATACTGTTCGCACTATACCGTTTATCGTTCAAGGATGCCGCTCTGATTTCAACAGTTAGAATAATACTCGCTTCCCTCCTTTTCGGCAGCGCTATTTCTTTCGCCTATAGCATTGCGGGCGCGGTATTAAGTCTTACAGTTATGTGGGCAATCAAAAAATTAAGACTGTTTTCTGCAGCGGCTATCAGCGTAACGGGGGCTATCTGCCATAATTTAGCACAGGTTGCGGTTGCGGCGGCTATGATGAATACTAAAGAGATTTTTCTTTATCTGCCCGTTCTGGCGATTAGCGGTATCGTAACAGGACTTGCAGTAGGGCTGACATCTACACTGCTTATTAAGAAAATTAAAAATATATAGAAAAGCAGATGGTAAACCATCTGCTTTTTTTACGGGACGAGGCGCCGTCCCCTGCAAAATATTGCTATTTCCCGCAATTTCTGTCAAAGGACGGATTGCAGGCATAAAAGTTTTTGCTGTTTAATCGGTCGGTTGCAAGGCGCAATCCCTCACCGAAGCGCTGATAGTGTACAATCTCGCGCTGGCGCAGGAATTTCAGTGGGTCGCGAATATCGGGATCATCTATTAAGCGCAAAAGGTTATCATAGGTTGTGCGAGCCTTTTGCTCTGCTCCAAGGTCCTCGTGTAGGTCGGTTATAACATCGCCCTTAACGCCGATATAAGCCGCTGTAAAGGGCACGCCTGAAGCGGCTATCGGATAAACACCTGCAGTATGGTCTACAAAATAGGTGTCGAAGCCCGAGGCAATTATTTCCTCCGGCGTCATTTTGCGCGTTAACTGCTGTACCATAGCTCCAACCATTTCCATATGAGCTAATTCCTCTGTACCTAAATAAGATTTTTATTGTGCATATAGTAAAATAATAAAAGACTGTGCGAGATTGCACAGTCTTTCTTTGATTAGTATTAAAATGGCATTTCGCCGTCGTTGGTAACTTCGGCATATTTATCTGCCGAGAAGTTCGCATAGCAGCAAGACATTTTGTTTCCACCCTTGCCGTCATCGTAATAGACGCAGGAAATGGGGATATGTTTTTCAAAAGCATCTTTGACGATTTGTGCCGTCGGGTTTGGATATTTGCTATCGCCATATCCCGACATTCTAAAAATCATAATAAAGACAGTTTTGCTTTTTTCTCTATCGTATGATTTCATAGCAATAGAAAGATAGGGTTTGTCGGGGTTATCAATCAAGTTTGAAATATAACCACCTAAAAAATAATTTTCATAAATGTTGTTTAATTTTTGTGAAAGCATAAATACTAACACTCCTTTAAGTTATTTACTTAAACTTTTTTAATCTAAAAGGAGTATGTTCATTATCTGTTGTAAGGTATTTAACTTCTCAACCCGTTAAGTTATATATCTACACAAACACCTTTAATAAGGGTTATAACTAAAACCTTTTTCAAAGTAATCCACCTATTTACCCTTGTTTAAGAGATTTACCTATATACCTTATTATTAAGTGATTTACCTAATAACTTATAGTAAGTTAATATCTATATAACCTAAAAAAGTTATATACCTATAATACCTAAAAGTTAAGTATATATAACTATATAACTTATAAAAAATTAAATTGCAAGTATTTTTGACCCCTTTTTTATAATTTTTTAAAATTATTTTTTGCTATGCAAATATGTATCTTCAAGGTCTTTTCTATCTTCGCCGTGGCCGAGTGCGACTATTGTTTTTGCGACCCCGTTTTTCTCGGCAAATTGCTCGGCCCATAATTTTCTAATTCCATGCACACCCGATTTTACATCGCCATTAGGAGTGCAAATATTCAATTTTTCACAACGGCGGCGAAGATAACGATTGACAGACCCTTTCTTGACACCGAAAACCTTGTCTTGTGGGTTCTTGCCTTTGATTTGTTCACGGAGCAGATTTGCCGTTTCTTCGCTCATAGGCAACACTCTCGTTCTGTTCCCCTTGTCTTTGTGAATTGTGATGCCGTTCTTAAAGTCTATATGGCGGACTTCAAGCCGTTCAAGACTGTTTACCCTAACACCCGTTTGATATGCGAATTTTAAGGCAGTAAGACTATCACAAGAACGAGGTGCAGCAAGTATCTTTTCCATTTCTGCACGGGTAAAAGAGTATTCTTTTATTGTTTCAGTTTTCTCAATCTTGCTTTCGTCAACCGATACAGAGAAATCAAGCTTTGGAATGTGGAATGCTCTCGAAGCACATTTTTGTAGTTTGAGAAGATTGCTTTGATAGGTCTTAATCGTTTTCAACGAGCAATTTTCGGCTGACTTTCGCTCAATGTAAGATTGACACATATCGGGGGTGATTTCCTTTACTTGCTTGACCCCGTATTCGCTTTTGATAAAGGCGGCGAAATCGTGTGCAAAGTCTTTTAAATTACTTTTAGCAGATAGTGATTTAATAATATGACTGTTATCCGTTTCGTGATTTTTCTTATCGCTATGCTTGTCAAAGTGCAAACGGAAGCACATATCCAAAGCAGAGTTAAATTGATAGAATAGTGATTTTGACATTGTTTTGTCGCTCCTTTCGTGATATTTGTCGCCATTGTCGTCGCGACTGTAAACGTCGCGCCGTTAATGGCGACATAATTTATGTAATTTTTAAGGTGCCGACCCATTGACCGACACCCTAAAAATAATATATGTATCGTATTTGTTCAGATGAAAGATAACGGTGCCGTCGCTCCGTTATCCCAAAACAGCGATAAAAACTATCGCCGATAAACCGACCTTATCGTGTCGGTTGTGGTGTTCAACCAAAATCGCCCGATACAACGATTTTAAGATTGAACGTCGCGGGGGTGTGCCTTTGAGTTTCTTATACAGTTAGACGGTGGCACACAACACACGACTTGTTGGGTTTTAATGTGTGTGTTTTCTTGTGTGTGATTTTCAAAGATATAAAATATTCCTCCTTCATTTTTTCTCTAATATTGCTCCTTCGTTGTATTATTGAATACAAATATAGCATGACAATGTTTTAAATAAAAATCAAGAAAAGGTAAAAAAACACCCTATGACCGCAGTCATAAGGTGTTCGTATATGCATTAAAAGTGAACGACAAATTGGAATTTAATTGCGATTTGCTGATTTTCTAATCCATACAATTAATTCCGTAATAAGAAAAGAAAAAAGAATAATCAAAAACAAAATTGCAAAAAACTCAGTTTCACCAATTGTTACCCAAGTTTGCTTTTTTTCTAATAATGCTTGCGTGTTTTCAGGTGAAGTGCTAATTAATCCTTTATAATAACCTTGCATATAGCTACTTATAATAGGTGCTGTTAGTGTAAAAAATAAAGATATCACGCACAACGAACCCAAAATACACCTTGCAATTTTTTTCATATAATCACCTTCATTTGTCAAATTGGAAATTATTACTTGGTTATAACTGAATATTGCTTACCAATTCAAATGTAACAACCATAATAGCAAAGAGCAATAAAGGAATAAATTGAATTATGAAGCTTAAAATTCGTTTTCCTTTTTTGCGAAAAATAACTGAAAGAACTATACCTAACACAGAAACAAAAGGTAAAGCTATGCCAATAGTAATCATAAGGTCTATAATTTTTTGAATAGTTTCAGAATACATAAACATACTATCGGCGGCAAAAAGGGAAAATATACC
>JAZRMU010000077.1:0-14510 GCA_045647785.1 Acutalibacteraceae bacterium | reverse complement strand
AACGAAACTGACGCCTGCTAGAATCCTAACGGGATATGTTGTGTCGGGTGTGGCACTCACCGCAATTGGAATTTACGAACCGTTAGTAAGATTTGCCGATGCAGGAGCAACTGTGCCGCTTACGGGTTTTGGATTTAGTCTCGCAAAAGGTGTGGAAAAGGCCGTAAATGAAAATGGGCTTATAGGTGCGCTTTCCGGCGGTCTTACTGCTACGGCTGCAGGTATTGCGGCAGCTATAGTATTTGCATTATTGATGGCGCGGTTATTTAATCCCGGCGATAAATCATAGTTTCACGTGAAACAAAAAAGTCAACGCTATTTACCAATTATATATTTTTTGTTTTTGAAGGAAATCATTTATGTTTGGCCCAAGGCAGCAAGACACCGGTCTTGTTGTGCTTTGGTTTAAATGAAAAGAAGTTTTTTCGGAACTGCGCAGCACCAAAAATGAAATTTTGTGTGCGAGAAAAGGAAAGCCCCACCATTGCGAGTATGATGCATATTGGCGGGGCTTGACGCGCTATTGCGCCAAATGGTTGTTATTTCAGGAAAACTTCTTTATGGTATGCGGTTAAGAAGTTGTTTTTAGGAGGTCTTTTTTGCCCTAAAAAATTTAGCAGGTTATTGCCGGAGCCTTTTGCGGGAGCTCTTAATAAGATTTTTTACGAGAACTCTCATAGAGGTTCCTACCAGAGTTTTTAGCGGAGTTTGCTGCTTTTCGTTAGGAGTTGCACTTTTTTGCGAGCCTATTATAAGGTGTTTCGCAGGTGTTCGCGGGTGTTCACAGGTGCTTTATTCGTTTTTAGTTGCGCTTTGTGTTGCAAAAAAACGAAAAAGAAGGTCATAATTATAACAGAGTTCAGCAAACCTTGCTGTTTTGATAAATTTGCGTGGTCAGCCTGTTTCCTGAAACAGGGGCAAGTGCCCCTTCATAAAATTTTTTGTTTCACGTGAAACTAACACTTGTAGAAAGCGGTATGCTGTGTTATAATTTTCTTGTAAGCTGAATTTGAGGTGTGTTATGTCTAAAATTATAGCAATTGTTAATCAAAAAGGCGGTGTTGGCAAAACCACAACTGCCGTAAATCTGGTTGCGGCACTGGGAGTTGCCGGAAAAAAGGTGCTTTTGGTAGATGCGGACCCGCAGGGAAACTCCACGAGTGGTTTTGGCGTCAATAAGCGTGAAGTGCCATTTTCAACATATGATTTGCTTATCGGCTCGCAGCGCGCAGCCACCGCAACGGTTAATACCACCTTCAAAAATGTGGATATTATCCCATCAAATATGGATTTAGCGGGAGCAGAGGTAGAGCTTGTCTCTATTGAAAACCGCGAAGCGCAGCTAAAGCGTGCGTTATCTCTTGTGCGCGAGGAATATGATTACATATTTATTGACTGTCCTCCCTCATTGGGACTTATAACTATAAACGCCCTGACGGCGAGCGATACGCTGCTTGTGCCGGTTCAGTGCGAATATTACGCTATGGAGGGACTTTCGCAGCTAATGTCAAGTGTGCGTCAGATAAAACGCCTATACAACCCCGGCTTGGAGCTGGAGGGAGTTGTGCTGACGATGTTTGATGGTAGACTTAATCTTACGCATCAGGTGGTTGCGGAGCTTAAGAAATTCTTTGCAAACAAGCTTTATTCAACAACAATACCGCGCGCAGTGCGCCTTTCGGAGGCACCAAGTTATGGCGTGCCTATTCAATACTATGATAAGCGCTCTAAAGGAGCGCGCGCCTATGACGATTTAGCGCAAGAATTGTTGAAGCGAAACGGAGGAAGGTAAATGGTTATCAAAAAAGGCGGTCTTGGCAGAGGACTCGATGCTCTGTTTAACGAAAATTCGACCGATAATAACGATTACTTCGAGGTGAAGCTCGTTGATGTTGAGCCTAATAAGGATCAGCCTCGCAAAAACTTCGATAAAACTGCTATTGAAGAGTTGGCTGCGAGCATTAAAGAACATGGCCTGCTTCAGCCAATAGTTGTAAAGCCGCTTACAAACGGCACTTATCGTATAATTGCAGGTGAACGTCGCTGGCGCGCTTGCCGCCTTGCGGGACTTGAAAAAGTGCCTGTAATCGTTAAGGATTTGGGAGAGCAGGAGGTTATGGAGGTTGCATTGATAGAAAATCTGCAACGTCAGGACCTTAACCCTGTTGAGGAGGCGTTGGGCTACCGCGCCCTGATAGATACACACAACCTGACCCAAGAAGAGGTTGCAAGTAGGGTAGGAAAATCACGTGCTGCTGTGGCAAACGCACTGCGCCTGCTGGGGCTTGGTGAGCGCGAGCTCGAGATGCTTCGACTTGGAACTATAACGGCCGGACAGGCGCGCACGATTTTGGCGGTTGAGGATAAGCTTACACGCGAAAAACTTGCTGATATGGCGGCCGACGGTGCATCAGTAAGAACTCTTGAGGAAACGGTTCGCCGTATTAAACGTGGCGGCAACGCACCGACGTTACACGAAAATAGCTACTATACCGAGGTAGAGCTGGCTCTTAAAGAGGAGCTGCATCGCAAGGTTAAGGTTATCAAGCTTGGCGAAAATCACGGTTTAATCAGCATTGAGTTTTATGGTGATGAGGAGCTGCGCGATATAGCCGCAAGGCTTGGAAGAAACAAATGATTCGGATGAACGAAGTTGTAAGGAAGACGGCGGAATTGATGCTTTGCAGCACAAAAAGGTGCACGGCTCAGAGGCGGCGGAGTAGGAGTTCGTAGAGTGGGCTGTTCGTGCGCTGGTAACCAGGTTTATAAGGATGCGGCTCTGCGCCTTGCGGAAAAGGGTGTGCGTCTTATCGAAAATGTGTTTGATGAAACGGGCAGCCTTTTGGAAAAATATAATGTTGTTGAGGGTAATATCAATGTGCTTAGACGCGCGACGATGCCGTCGATGATAGGTAGAATAGCCGGTACACATATGTTTATTAAAAAGTATGTGCGAAACAAATCTTTTAATTAATCGCTAATGTGGTAAAAATATTTCGGAGGAGAGTTATTATGAGTAAAGCAGTTTTAGATTACATCGAAAAAAATTGGGACTCGTGTCAGAATGAGAACCGCGAGGATATCGAAGCGGGAACCGAAACCTTATATGGTCTGCCGTATCCTTATTCCATTCCCGCAGTAGGACATTTTGACGAAATGTATTATTGGGATACATATTTTGCGAATCAGGGCTTAATGCTGGCTGATCGTTGGTGGCTTGTTAAGAACAACACCGATAATATTCTTTATATGATTGAGCGTTTCGGATTTATGAAGAACAGCAACCGCTTCTACCATGCAGGTCTTTGCCAGCCGCCTTTCGCTTCACGCATGGTGCGCGAGTGCTATGACCATTATAAGGATAAGACCTGGCTTTATGGTGCGTTCCATACCCTTAAGAACGAGTATAACTTCTGGATGACCGAGCGTATGACCAAGATTGGTCTTAATCAGTATCGCGGAAAGAATGTAGATAAGACCGCCGAGCAGAAGGCAGGCGACTTTATTTGCCGCGCCTGTGTAGGGCAGCGTCCCGAAGGTCTTACTGACCAGCAGATAGTTGACCATTATATGGCTTGCTGCGAGTCGGGTTGGGATTGCAACCCCCGTTGGGACGGATTCCACGGTCCTGACTTTGTTCAGGTGGAGCTTAACAGTCTGCTTTATGATTGGGAAAAGAATATGGCTTATTTCTCCGAGATTCTTGGCCTTGGCGAAGAGGAAAAGTGGGAAAATGCAGCTGCCACCCGCAAGGAGCTAATGTACAAGTATCTTGTTAATGATAGCGGTGTAATGATTGACTACAACTTTGTAACAGAAAAGCATTCAGAGATTTTCTCATCTTGCTCGTTCTATCCTCTGTTTGTTGGTCTTGCCGACGAGAAGCTTGCGGCCGCTACCGTTGCCGCCCTTCCGAAAATCGAATGCGAGTACGGCCTTGCCTCTTGTGAAAAGAATGTATATTCTGATACTCACCATTTCCAGTGGAATTACCCTATCGGTTGGTCCTGCCAGCAGCACCTTGTTGTTAAGGCACTTGATAACTATGGCTACAAAGATGACGCCGCCCGTTGTGCAGAAAAGTATATGAAGCTTATAGAGAAGGTGCATTCTGAAACAGGCAAACTGTGGGAGAAGTACAATGTTGTTGAGGGTTCAAACAATGTTCTTTCAAAAGAGCGCACTGATAGCATGCCCGCTATGATGGGTTGGACTGCAGGCGCATATTTAACCTGTAAGCGCTATGTAGATAAGGGAATTATTGACTAGTTTGCGTTTTGACATAATTTACCATTTTAGCGGTAGCAGCTTGCCTGCTGCCGCTTTCTGATTGGTACCTTTAGGTGTGAAAAAAACCTGTTTCTACCAGGGGAAGAAAACGAGCGAAGTTACAATAAAAAGGCGAGGCGTAGCCAAGCCTCAAAAGGCTATAAGAAAAGAAAAACCTCTTGTATAATGGTAATGGTTTGACGACTGCATTACCATTATACAGGAGGTTTTTCAAATAAAAAAAGCAATAGCCGAATATATCAAGAATCAATTGGCAGAAGATTATATGGCAGAGCTTATTAGTAAAAAAATTGGAGCCCCGTTCACTGGTAACTAGAAACAGTAGGCAAAAAAAGACAGCCGCTCTCTCGCGGCTGTCCGAAATGGTAATGTGCTACTAAACTTTCAGTGCCCATTTTAGGGGCTAATCCAGCAGTCCCCCTATAAGGGGGTGGAGCATACCACCGCTTTGATGGTGGTTATGATCGCTTTTATTTGTTTAAGAGATAAACATTACCTTCAAAATCAGTATTGGGAGTGATAATTAGCTTATCTCCTTTAATCTCTGCCCAGCTGCCATAAAGCGATTTTTCGATTTTATAGCCGCTTGGGATATCAATTTGGAGCGTTTTTGCATCTTTAAATGAGTGTGTTATGAGCAGTGCGCGGTTATCAGCCTCTGCAAAGCGCAATACTGCTTGAGTACCTGTGGGATCAGAGAAGCTGCACATATCGGTGCGGTAAACATAGCTGTTACCCTTCTTTATAATCTCGGAAACCTCGCTGTATAGGTTTTCTGCACGGAACATTTCATCAAGCCTTGCATCATCGAGCTTGTCAACGGCACCCGACCAGCAAAGTCTACCCATAAAGCCGCCCGAGATAATGTGTGAGAAATGCGCGTCATCATATTCGGGCTTGAGCGTGCACCACCACTGTGTTTGGCGAGGGGGAGATACATACTGAAGGTTGGCGGCAATAACGGGACCCTCATAGCCCTCGTGTGCGTCGCTACCCGAGCTCATTTGGCTTACATCCATCATACTTTGCTCTAATCGGCATCCGCCGGAGGCGCAGTTTTCGATAATAAGGTCGGGGATTTCGCGACTCATTCGCTTAAAGAATTCACGCACCTGCTCGCAATGCTGGCGCAGGTTTTCACCGGGCGAATCCTCACCGTCAACAAACGGACCGGAGCTTGCATTATAATCAACCTTTATATATCCAAAGCCGTTATCCTTTAGGAATTTGATTACCTTTTCATCAAGATAATCGATAGTGCCCTGCTTACGGAAGTCCCAAAGCTTTTCGCGTCGACCGTTTATAACCAAAGCTATAATAGCGTGTCCGTTGCGCTTGAGCTTTAGGTCGTCGTATTCCTCGGTAGCATAGCGAGAATCCATAGCAGCGCTTTCAAACTCAAACCAAACACCGGGGATTATACCTTTTTCACGAATTTTGTCGGTATAGCGCTTAATGTCGGGGAATTTATTAGTATCTAATTCCCAGTCTCCGATACCTCTGCTGCAGCCGCCAACATACCAGCCGGCATCTGCAACAAGATACTTTGTTTTTCCTTTTTTAAGCTTATCGGCAAGATTTACTAAAAATTCCTCGGTTGGATTGCCCCAGGTTGTTGCCCACTCGTTAAAAATAATATCCATATCAAGGTCCTTGCCGCTTGCCTCGATGTTGCGGTGGCGAAGTGATAACAGGCGGTTAGAGGATTCGGCAATAGAACCGTGAGCGACGGTTAAATAAGCGCTGGGGGAACGGAAACGCTCGCCCGCGGCGATTTTCTTGCTCCATGCGCCGTGGTAAACATCGGCAATAGAGCAGGAAAGCGAAAGGTTCGTGTAGGTTCTGGTAAGCTCCATCTGCCAAGAGCAGTTGTGAGCAAGACTCATGCCCCAAACAACGCCGCTTTTTGTGTCCTCAAGGGCACAAATTGGGTGGTATTCTCTTACAGGACGCGAGCCAATAGCACCGAATTTGAGGTTTTCACCCGAATCGATCCACGCTTTTTCAAGACCTAATTCGGTTACCGACTGCGACTGAAGCAAACCTTCCATTGACCAACCTGATTTAAATCGGTGCAAAACAATCTGCTTGCCGCCGTCAGATTCATAATAGGGGCTAAAATTATCAAGTGAGGCGCTGGTTAAATATTCAAGATGGAAATCGCGGTCGCTCGAATTTATAAATTCGGTATAGCATTCCATACCGCGCTCACCCTTATACCAAAGCAGGGTGTGCTCTATTGCATAACCCTCGTCTGCAGCCTCGGTGGTGATAATTTTAATATAATCATCGGTCTCCTCTGTTTTTTGTGAAACAAATTTAAGAGCGAGCACGCTTTCAGAGCATTTAAGACAATTTGAGTAGAAAAACTCATTGTGGTGGCTTAAATGAATGTGTGCAAGGCTACCGTAGCGATAGGCATCCCGATTCTTTTCACTCAAAAGATCACATTCATCGCCTTCAGGCAAAAGAACTAACACTATTCTCTCGTCATCGGTCAATATGTAGTTTGCCTGCATATCGCCAAGGGGAATGCGGCTGTAGATTTTTAACATAATAAATACTCACCTTTCGCGTGTGATTTCCAAAAACAGTATAACAAAAATTACCTGATTTTGCAATAAAAAACACCATATTTCTGAATATTTTATTTTGTAGGCGGTTAAATACTCAAATCATATTTAAGCAATCCCCCACATATAATTTAATAACTGTTCTGAGGGAGCTGATTATATGAGTGTGTCGGCAGAGGTGCGCGCGGTGGTGCTTGGAAAATATATTGCAGATACGGGGGCTACCGTGCGCGCCACAGCAAAGGTTTTTGGTGTTAGTAAATCAACCGTACATAAGGATATAACCGAAAAGCTGCGTGGCTATGATATCACGCTATACGAGCGCGTTTTAAAGGTGCTCCAGATAAATAAAAGTGAGCGCCACATTCGCGGCGGACTTGCAACAAGGCGGAAATACAAGGGCAAATAAAACAAAACGGCGGAAATTTCCGCCGTTTTATATTTTAATTATTTAATTGCAATACCGTTTGCTACCTTGGTGATTGATTCGGTGAAGCGGTCATAGGTTGTGGTAGTGATAAGTCCCATAGGAAGGTTATTCATTTCAACCTGATAGCGGCCGCTCGAATAAGGCTTAAAGGTTATAACCGTATCGGAGAATGCTTTGTCGGTGTGAACAAGCGTTATGGTGAGCGCAGTTTCATTAATCACCTTCGAATCGTATTCAACAGGAGAAAGCCCTATAAAGTCGCTATAAAGCGCCTTAAAGTTAGCAATATCAAGCTCCTTGCCGTTTAAGAACGCCTTGTAAACCTGACCCTCCTCGGTGTATTCGGTTACAAAGTCATAGAATGTGCCGTCGGAGAAGTTTGCCTTAAAGTTGGATAGACCCGAAAGATTTTCGAGTACTATAAACGAGCTGTAGTAGTCGATATGATTGGTGGTCATAAAGGGTAGCTGTGAGGTCGCAATTTTATGAACAATGCCGCCGTAGCTATCAACAACAGCGCAATAGTTATCGTCGATTTTTTTGGCGATAACGGTGTAGGGCTTGCCGCTAACCGAAATGGAGAATACGACATCGGGATTATTGAGTCCAAGCTCCTTGAGCACTGTATCGGTGGGGTTAAGGCTGTATGCGCCCGCTGATTGTACACCTGTGCTCATAAAGTTTATAAGACCCGTAATATTATCGTCATTACCGATGCGGAGTGTGGGAGCGGTTATTCTGAACGCAAAGAAAGCATTTATTGTTTCGTCGGGCTGCATCTCAATTTTGAGTGCTTGCGGGAAATTGCCGCCCGAAAGGGTAATGTAATCGAACTTGCTTATAACGCCATCGGTAAAGCAAGAGGTGTTGCTTTCTGTTTGAACAACGCCCGAGATGCCAACCGTAGTTGCGAGGTCAATATCTGTTAGAGTGGAAAGGCTGATTAAATCGTTGCCGATAAGATAAACCTTATCCGAAGAGCTGACAGAGCAATAAATACCCAAATTTGCCGGGGCGGCATCGCCAAGCTTTAGGGTTACCTCCTCAAAAGCGCCGTTTCGGGGCGAAAGGGTAACTGTAACCTGCGGGGAGCCGAGTCCGAAATCGGCAGTAGTGCCCTCGACCTCTTTAAGTGCCTTGAGGCTTGCAACTCCTTTAACAGTGTTGTCAATATTATCAGAGCTTACAAAGTTTTTTTCTACGCCTTCAATATACCAGCGTTGCTTGGATTCGCCATTCGCTTCTGCCATTTCCGAAAGCAGCGTTAGGCTGCCCTTTTCGTTTGTAATGACGGCTTTTTCAATATTGGCATTATCAATGCTCAAAACGGGGATAGTGGCATCTGTCTTTTCATCGGTAGGTTTTCCGGGAATAAGCTTTATTGCTGCGAAAGCACCACCAGCCACAATCAGAAGCGAGAGAAGACCGGCAACAATTCTTTTGGCAAGAGATTTCTTGGCGGGCTCTTTGTCGTTGTGCTCCGTGGGAGCTGAAAAGATGGTAGATTCCTCGTTTTCGGAGAGCACCCTGTTATCTAACGGTTCACTCATCGATTCTTCCTCCTGAACCAGATTACAAAGCCTGCCGCTACAAGCAGAAACGGTAAAGCGATAACGAATATGATGCGGATAACGGCAGCGCCGTTTTCGCTTATTTTATCAAGGAAGGTTTCAACCGTAACGGTTTTGTCGATAAAGATGAGTCTTGCATCATCCTCAAAGCCTGCTGTGTGAGAGCAAGCATTAATTGCAAGCTCGAGGTTGCCGCAAACGCTTGCGGACTGTGCGAAGGATGAGTAGATAAAGTCGCCACTCGAAAAAGCAACAACATAACTCGACTTATGGGTGTCGCCCACAAGAGCTGAATCGTCGGTAATAATAACGGTGGGATAGATTTTCTTTTCCACCGACGCATCGGGCTTCCAATCTTCTTTAATACCGAGAGGCGCTGCAACGGTGGTATCGCTTGTGGAAGCGATGATGTTTGTTGTTTTGGAATCGTTTGTTTCAAAAACGGTGGTCATAGGAATGTTAGTTCCGGTTATAAAGAAGCCGTTTGAGGGAACAATTTTCTGGAATTTAGATTCGTTGCTATAGGAGAATAACGCGGTGGGGTAGTTCGGATAGTGCTGGTTTGCACTTGTCTCATAAAGCACACCGTCGGTATAGGAAATACCCCATTCCTTCATAAATTCAACAATGTTGGGGATATTTGCAACGCTCGAACCGGGTATGAACACAAGTGAGCGACCGAGCTTGCCGTCGTTATAAAGCCAGTTGTTAAGCACGCGCAGCTCATCTGCCAGCATATCTTTGGTGGGGCAAATCATATAAAGCTGCTCAACCTCCGCGGGAATAGAGGAAATAATATTATCCTTAATTTCTATAACATCAAAGCTGTTGAGCTTTAGCTGCGAGCCGAGCAGAGTGTTAAACACATCAGCACTCGAATAGGCTGAAAGCACAGCCGAGGTCTTGGTTTTGCCCGAAATTACGGTGTTGATAGCCGATGAAAGTGCAGTTTCAAGCTTATTAGAGGTAATTGAATAGTAAGCACCGTAGCCCGAAACATCTTCGTAGCCGTAAATATCGCTGTAGCCTACAACCTTGCTGTTATCACCGCATTTTACTATAATGTCGCCATAGAATATGGAGGGATACTCGCTTGCAATAGCTGAGCCGGCGGTGCTCGTCAGGTCGATATACTCAACCGTGATATTTGAGTTGTAGGTCGGGTAAAGGTCAATTAGCTTGATGGTCTGGTCGTAATAGCCGTCCTCATCCATAATGTAGAAATATTTGTAAGCGAACTCACCTAATGTGCCATTTGTGTAGGATGCCTTGTCGGCGCAAATGGTAAGGGTAACGGGCTTTTCAATATTCTTTAAGAAATCGGCATTTTCGGCACTAATGCTGTTTTCACCCGCAGCCGACAGGTCGAACTGCAGGGTTGTGCGATTGGCAACAACCGATAGAACAATATTTATAATGAGTAGGAGGGCGAGTGCGATAGCGCCGACAATAGCGGCATAACCGCTGTGTCTATAGAAGCTTTTTCGGCTAAAGGCGGGTGTAGCATCGCTTTTTTTGAAAATATTTTTAATATTCATTTTGCTGCCTCCTTTAAGCCCAACGGCGCTTTTCAACCGAAAGAACGGTTAAGAATGTGAAGAACGCCGAAACGGTAATCATATAAACTAAATCCGGAATGTTCACAATGCCTGCGGTGAATGCCGAGAATCGGTCAATGAACGAGATGGCTGATGCGAATTTTGTGAACCAGGTTGAGGTCATTGTAGAGGCGTAAGAGCCAATAAACATAACGCCGAGGAAAACTCCAAAGGTGAGCGCGGCTGCAATAATGGGGCTTTCGGTAAGGGAGGAAATCCACATACCTATCGATATCATAACGCAACCGAGAAGCAGCATACCGATTAAGGCGTAAAGGTAAATTAACCAGTTGGACGACACATAGAATGAAACGACAAGCTGGAATATAACCGTAGGTGCAAAGCCAAGCGCAAAGAGCGTAAGTGCTGCAAACAGCTTGCCGAGCACAATGCCGGATACCTTAACGGGGGCAGTGAGAAGCGCTTGGTCAACCTTTTGGCGGCGGTCCTCGCTGAACAGTCGCATTGTTATAAAGGGTGTTGCGAAAATGGCAACGGTAGACATAGCGCCGATAATTCCGTGCACATTGGGTGAGCCTTGATTATAAATAGAGCTGAAGAACATACCCTCAAAAATTGCAAAAACTGCAAGAATTACAAAACCGATGGGGGTATTAAAATAAGCCTTGAATTCGCGTTTAAAAACAGCTTTCATTATTCCTCATCCTCCTTTTCGGTGCTTTCTGCTGTGGGTAGTGCTACCTCTGCGGTAGCGTCGGTAAGGCGTAGGAACACCTGCTCGAGAGTCAGCGCGTTGGAGCGAAGCTCAAGTAGCGGCTTGCCACGCTCTGCGAGGCGGGTAAACAGGTCGCGTCGGATGTCGGCACCGTCTTTAGGTGTCAGAATATATTCATAAGCGCCCTGCTCGCGCATACCCTGCGGGATAACACTTTCAATATCCTTAACACTCTGCAAAATTTTAAGAACATCGCTTTCTGCTCCCGCAACACGCACAACAAGGGAGCGGTCGGTTGAAAGCGCATTTGATAAATTTTCAGCAGTATCATCAGCGATAAGCTTTCCGCTGTTTATAATTAAAATGCGTTTGCAAACTGCCTGAATTTCCGAAAGAATGTGGGAAGATAGGATAACGGTATGGTTTTTACCCAGCTTTGCAATCAGCTCGCGGATTTCGATAATCTGCTTCGGGTCAAGACCAACGGTCGGTTCATCGAGAATAAGCACATCGGGATTTCCCACGAGTGCCGATGCAATGCCAACACGTTGACGGTAGCCCTTTGAAAGGTTTTTGATGAGTCGATCCTTCACATTATCAATCTTAACGAGGCGCAGTATTTCCTCGATGTGTGCCGTTTTCGGGAAACGAACTTTTTTAAGATCATAAATAAAGTAAAGATATTCCGTAACCGTCATATCGGTATATAGGGGCGGAATTTCGGGCAGGTAGCCGATTCGGCGCTTTGCCTGCTCGCTTTGCTCTAAAATATCAAAGCCGTCAATAGTGGCTGAACCCGCGGTCGCTGATATATATCCGGTCAGGATATTCATAATAGTGGATTTACCCGCACCGTTAGGTCCCAAAAAGCCGACGATTTCACCCTTTCCGATGGAAAAGGAAACATCTTTAACGGCTAAATGTTTTCCGTATTTTTTGGATAGAGATTTTACCTCAATCATCAAAAACTACCTCCTGAATAAAAACTAGAGTTATGATAACACAAAAATTCACATATTAAGTGAATAAATTATTAATAATTATACTATACAATTAGTTTATACACAAGTAAATTATTGACATTTATCCTGATTTTTAATATCATATACCTAAAGGAGTTGTTTATATGGCAGAAATTAAGGAATTCAGAGCCCTGCGCTTCACCGATAAAGCAGGCGATATCGGCGAGCTTTGCTGCCCGCCCTACGATATTATAAGCGCAGAGGAAAGGGAAGAATATTTAAATAAAAATGCAAATAACATCATAAAGCTTGAAGCACCCGACCAGACTCCCGAGGGATATGAGGGCGCTGCAGTCGAGCTGGCTCGCCGTATAGGCGAGGGCATTATGAAGCAGGACGAAATCCCCGCGCTTTATATTTATGAGGAGAGCTTTGCGGTGCGCGGCAAGGAGTATTCGTTCCGCGGTGTTTCGGCATATGTTAAGCTGCACGAGTTTTCAGAGGGCATAATCCTACCCCACGAGCACACTTTGTCAAAGGCAAAGAGCGACAGATTAAATCTCTTAAAGGCAACAGGCTGCAGTTTTAGTCAGATTTATTCACTTTATAATAATGAAAATGGTGAAATTCCGCGCTTGATAGACGAATTATCAAGCGGTGCACCCGATGCCGAGTTTACCGACAGCGATAATGTAACCCATCGTATGTGGATAGCTAAAAAGAGCGAGAAAACATCAGAGCTTTGCGCGCTGTTCGGCGATAAAAAGCTATATATTGCCGACGGTCATCATCGCTATGAAACCGCGCTCAACTTCCGCCGTTATTCAAAAGAAAACGGTATAGAAAACGAGAACACAGATTATATTATGATGTTCTTGGTCGATATGCAGAATGCAGGACTTGTTGTGTTCCCGACTCATCGCGTGATTTTTGGGGTTGAAGGTTTTGATAGTGCAAAGCTGCTCGATAGTGCAAATGAATATTTTGCTGTAGAAAAGGCGGAGAGCGATATTGAAACGCTGCTCGAAAAGGAATATAACGATGGTAAAACCGCATTTGGTTATTATGACGGTAAAGAAACCTATCTTTTGACCCTTAAAGACAAGAGCGTTTTAGCAAGCCTGTTGCCCGATATGGGCGAGGCGCTTCGCAACCTCGATGTTACCGTGCTGCACTCGCTGCTTTTAGAGGGTGTACTCGGAATCGACAAGGAGAATCTTGCAAATCAGATAAATCTGCACTATAAGCGCGATGCCGCAGAGGCTATTGCCGAGGTGGATGCCGGTGCTGACTGCTGCTTTATTCTTAACCCCACAAGAGTCAGCGAAATTGCCGACGTAGCACAGGCGGGCGATACAATGCCGCAAAAATCCACATATTTTTATCCGAAGCTCACAACAGGTCTTATTATCAATAAGGTGAAATAGAGAAAATTAAATGATAAATATAGGTAGTTGCAGAGACGAGGAATACACCTCTATTCAATCAAATTCGAGTAATGAAATCAAAAACACCTAACCCGTACGGGTTAGGTGTTTCTTTGTATAACTAAAACCACGCGATAGTCGCGTGGTTCAGTGAAGGTTTACCGATGAACAAAAACAAAATCCTCCAATTGTGATAAAATAGCAGAGACCTGCCAGTCAAGCTAAAACACAAATGGAGGATTTAAAAATGAAAAAAGATGAAATCAGTACAAATAGTTTAGCACACACAAAGTGGAATTGCAAGTACCATATAGTTTTTGCGCCTAAGTATAGACGAAAAGTATTTTATGCAGATAAACGGTTAGAGATACGAGAAATACTGCGAAAACTCTGCGAATGGAAAGGTGTAGAAATAATTGAAGGAGAGGTATGCCCAGACCATATACATATGCTAGTGAGTATCCCGCCCAAAATGAGCGTTTCGGGTTTTATGGGATATTTAAAAGGGAAAAGTTCAGTAATGATATTTCAAAAATGGGGCAATATGAAGTTCGCATACCGAAACCGCGAATTTTGGTGTAAGGGATATTACGTAGATACCGCGGGTAAAAACACAAAAGCCATAAAGGAATATATTTCAAATCAATTAAAGCACGACCAAGAAAGTGACCAGCTGAGTCTTTTCGACCCGCGGAACCCATTTAATGGGTAGTAAGTAAACAATGCATGGCTGGCAGGCCAACCTCAAAACGCACTTGTGCGTCGCCTGTAACGATTAGGGCTATGCCCGAAAATGAAAAACCACCCGCTATGCGGGTGGATATTTATTGCTATTTAATCAATTCCTTAACAATATAACTCGCTGCGAGTATGCCCGCTGCAATTGGCACAAACGGTGCGCTCGCGGGAGCAATTCTGCCGTTACTTCTTGTTTCGGCAAGTGCGTTTGGGGTTATAGGTTGCTCATCCGACCATACGCAGGC
>JAZRMU010000076.1:0-2200 GCA_045647785.1 Acutalibacteraceae bacterium | reverse complement strand
CGGTAAGTTCCTGACCGCTTACTACGACAGCAAGATCTACGAGAACGATCCCTTCGCGAAGCTGGATCAGAACGGCGTTGGTAAGCTGATGGATATGGCTGTGACCCTCGGTAAGAAGGTCCGTCCCGAGATGCACTGCGGCATCTGCGGTGAGCACGGCGGCGACCCCGTCTCTGTGGAGTTCTGCCACAAGATCGGTCTGGACTACGTGTCCTGCTCGCCCTTCCGCGTGCCGATCGCCCGTCTGGCCGCCGCCCAGGCTGCTATCAAAGTCAGCAAATAATTTAATTTGCTGACTTTTAAAACAAAATTATCCGCCCGAAGAAATTCGGGCGGATTTTTATGTATTATTTTTGGCGCAAAAGCAGTAAACTTGTTTGGACCGATTGACACTTGATTTCAGCGGTAGTATAATGAGCCTATAGTAATGCAAATAGATTGGGAGTAAAAGCGATTATGGAATTAAAAAATTTAACAATTAATTTTCTGGGTGACAGCATAACCGAGGGGCACGGGACAACCGCGCCGAGTAAAGTGTTTCACCAAATAATTAAAGAAAAATATAATATGAAGCATGCGTATAATTACGGTGTGGGTGGAACGAGAATTGCACGCCAGATTGTGCCCACAAAGGAGAATACCAAATGGGATTTAACTTTTGAACTGCGTTCGGAGATTATGGACCGAAATGCAGATGCTATTGTAGTGTTTGGCGGCACAAATGATTTCGGGCACGGTGACGCGCCTTTCGGAACGGTTGACAGCGAGGATAAATATACATTCTGCGGCGCTGTGAATTCTCTTATAAAGACCTTGAAGAAGAATTTTCCGCAGGCTAAATTGATTTTTATGACACCTATTCACAGACTCTACGAGGCGCAGCCTGCGATGCCCGATTCAAAAAAATTGGAAGACTATGTAAATGCTATTCTAACAATATGTAAAAACCACAAGGTGGCAGTAATAGACTTGTTCAAAATAAATCCTCTTGACCCAACTGATAAAGAAGTGGTTCCCGATGGACTCCATCCCAATGATAAAGGTCACGCTATTATGGCGCAGGTTATAGCAGAAGAGCTGTTAAAATTAAATAATTAAGTTTATAAGTAAAGTTTTCCCTCTTTTGCTGTCAGCACCACAGGCTGCTATCAAAGAATCTAAGTAATTAGATTTATAAAACAAAACTTATCCCCTCGGAGAAATCCGAGGGGATTTTTCTTCGCAAAGTCCTTTTTATTGGACACAAGATGTGATATAATACACTTAAAGAGGTGAGGAAAATGTCCAACAATAGATTTGGTAGGGTTAATTATTCCACAATTATCACACCCAACGATGAAAGCAAATGGTATTATTCTTACCAAGAGTTGCAGAACGAATTAAACGACCTTTGCAAAAATCATATCCTCAAAAAGGTGTATGTGAATTTGCAAGGATATTTAGAATCTTTTCATCAAGATAAAAATTATTATGATTTTTCATATTTCGGTGGACCTGCTATTTTGCTGTTTGATAACATCGCAATAGAAATTCACGTACATGGAACTGGTATGGTTCAACATCGTACAATAAATCTCTGTGATATTAAAATCAAAAACACCAAAGATTTTCCTCCAAGCGATATGGGATTAAAGGGCGATAACTATTTTTATGATTTAGGCAATCAGTTTCAGTTATCGTATGAAGAGCAAAAAATAGTATCAGTTTTGGTAGATGAAACGGATTGTTATCCATTTGATTTGGAAGGTTTTGACGAACAAAAAGCAAAAGTTGCTGAAGAAACAAATTCTCTACCAAACAACATACATTTCAAATTAGAAAACGGCGTTGATTTTGGAATCTACGCAGACTGTATAGAATGGTTCTATATTGAATTAGAAACATAATTCCCTCTTTTGTGCATAGCACCACAGGCTGCAATTAAAGAAAGCAAGTAATCGCTGACTTTATAAAGCTAATCGAATCCCCACCGAGCAATGGGTGGGGATTTTTTGTATGCATTGAATTATTAAGACAAAGATGGTATAATTAAATAAAGGAGATGATGGGTATGAATACGTTTCTTTTTGATTTTGACGGAACTTTGGTTGATTCTATGCCAACATACATATCTGCAATGCTTAGGATATTAGATGAAAATAATATTTCATATGGCAGCGATATTATAAAAATAATAACACCTCTTGGAGTGAGCGGTACA
>JAZRMU010000075.1:0-27581 GCA_045647785.1 Acutalibacteraceae bacterium | reverse complement strand
AAAAACACCCTAAATACTATATATTAAATAATAACTTATCATATAAATTTTGTCAAGCATTTTTATATTTTTTATGTATTTAACATGAATTTTGTAGAAATATACTAACAAAACACCCGAATTTGGGTGTTTCGAATAATGTACTATTTATTTTTTAATAAATTAAAGTTGCCATAAGTTTCGTTTACAATTTCCATAAAAGAGCAAAATTGGGATTATATCAGCCTTCAGTGCCGGTGGAAACACAAAAAAGATGTTGCAATTAAGGCAGCAAAAGCTGCTACCAAAAATCCGTACGAAATTACAAATATGAGTGAATAAAATTAAAAGACCATTCTTGAAAGAGAATGGTCTTTTTTGGTGGAGCATACCGCACAGCATCCGAACTCGCGTCCCGAGGTGCAAGCTTTAGATTTGCACAAACTTGGACGGATTGGGTGTGGCAGACTGCTGCTGGTGGACCTGAAGAGATTCGAACTCTCGACCTTTCGGATGCGAACCGAACACTCTACCAACTGAGCTACAGGCCCAAGATAAAATATAAATGCTACTTTAAATAATATTATATAGTATTTTTCGTATTAATTCAAGGGAGTCTAGGAAATTTTTGAAATTAATGTTATATAGGAGTCTCTGACAAATCAGTTTCTAAAGAGAACATTATAGTTTAACATAAAAAAACAACTTACGATACCATATTGGTTCGTAAGTTGTTTTTAAATGGAGCGGGTGATGGGAATCGAACCCACACGACCAGCTTGGAAGGCTGGGATTCTAGCCATTGAACTACACCCGCAAAAATCGGCAAGGATTATAATAACACAATTCTTGCCGATAGTCAAGAATAAATTTTTGAAATAATGAAATTTTTATAAATTAATTAAAATTGGCGGTAAAATCACCGTTAAAATCAAAATCAATATTACTAATGATGGAATTGCAGTTTTCAATAATAATATCAACGGCTTTATCCTCAATAAATTTGCGAATATTGCTTCGTAATTCTCTAGCACCCGCCTTAGCACCTTCAGATATTTCGGCAATACGGTTAACAACGGCTTCACTATATGTGATAGTAATATTTTTTTCGAGCATAACCTTAACAAAGTCATCAAGCATTAGCTTTGTGATTTGCTTTAGACTATCAATAGTTAATGGTGAAAATACAACAATTTCATCAATTCTCGCAATAAATTCAGGACGCAAAAATTCTTTTAAAGCATTCATGGCTTTTTCTTTAGAGATTTGTGATTCGGTCTTTTCAAAGCCTACTAAACCGCTCTTATTTGAACTACCCGCATTTGAGGTCATAACAATAATTGTATTTTCAAAATTAACAGTTCTACCCTGTGCATCGGTTATTCTGCCATCATCGAAAATCTGCAACAGGATATTCAAAATATCAGGATGCGCTTTTTCGATTTCATCGAAAAGAACTACTGAATAAGGCTTTCTCCTAACCTTCTCGGTTAGCTGACCCGCCTCATCGAATCCAACATAACCGGGAGGCGCACCTATTAAGCGGGAAACGGAATGCTTTTCCATAAATTCCGACATATCCAGTCTTATCATGGTTTCAGGGGTTGAAAACAGCTGTTCGGATAACACCTTAACAAGCTCGGTTTTACCAACACCGGTAGGACCTACAAAAATAAATGAAGCCGGACGGCGGTGCGGTGTTGTTTGCACACGCGAACGCTTAACCGCATTTGCCACGAGGTGTGCCGCCTCATCCTGCCCTATGATGCGCTTTTTAATTTCGCTTTCTAGATTTGAAAGTTTAATTAAATCGCTTTCCTGAATTTTTGTAGCGGGAATACCTGTCCAGAGCTCGATAACCTTTGCGATATCCATATCAGTTACAGTGGCATGAGAAGCAGGAGTATAAAGCTGCTCTGCCCTATTTTTATACTGTTCGAGATTGGATTTACAAAGGGCTAACTTTTCATAATCGGGATTTTCAACATTTGCCTCAATGTTTTCGATTTCTATATGGCATTCAGCTATTTTTTTATTTACTTCATAAAGCTCATCAACACTTTTATTAGCAAGGCTGGCACATGCGCAAGCCTCATCTAAAAGGTCTATCGCCTTATCAGGTAAGAACCTATCGTTTACATATCTTTCAGATAAAGTAACTATTTTTGATATGAGCTCGTCAGACACGGTAACGCTATGAAAGCCCTCATAATAGCTCTTAACACCCTGTAAAATCTTTATAGAGTCAGCAATAGACGGTTCCTCAATAGTAATCGGTTGAAAGCGACGCTCTAAAGCGGCATCCTTCTCGATATATTTCCGGTACTCTTTAAAGGTTGTTGCACCAATAACCTGTACCTCACCGCGTGATAAGGCTGGTTTTAAGATGTTGGCGGCGTTCATAGAGCCTTCTGCAGAGTCTCCCGCTCCAACTAAATTATGAATTTCGTCAATAAAGAGAATAATATTGCCTTCTGATTTAATTTCATCAATCAGTCCCTTAACGCGGCTTTCGAATTGACCTCTAAACTGTGTTCCCGCAACAAGGCCTGTTAAATCAAGGAGTAATATCTCTTTATCGAGCAGTCTCGCAGGAGCTTCTCCCTTAGAGATTTTTAGAGCCAAACCTTCCGCGATAGCGGTTTTGCCAACACCGGGCTCACCTATTAAGCAAGGATTATTTTTCGAACGGCGAGAAAGAATCTGAATAGCTCGATATAGCTCATTATCCCTGCCGATAATAGCATCCAGTTTGCCCGTTTTTGCTTTTTCGGTAAGGTTTATGCAATATTGGTCAAGATATCTGCGCTTTTTGGTTTTATGCTTGCTTTTTTCTTTCTTATCATCGGAATTATCCCCACTATTTTCGGTTGTATTCTCTTTTTGAGGAGCACCAAAAATATTATTTAAGAACGGAAAAGCGGGCGCTGTACCGAGAGAAAAAGCATCCTCTCCATCTTCAGATTCGGCAATAGACATAATATCCATAAACTGCTCACTCATTTGTTCGATATCCTCATCAGAAATATTCATTTTTTTGAGCATATCATCAATGGGCTTAATACCCGATTCCTTTGCACACACAAGGCAAAGACCTTGCGGATCAGCAGAAGCATTATTTGGGTCTGAAATAAATACAACCGCCGGACGCTTTTTACATTTATAACATAACTTCATTTAAAAAAGACTCCTTTAGAACAGAAAACTTGAGGGTAAAAGTTTAGAAATAAAATTAAATAACACGGTCTTATCTATTGCTTCAGGGGTAAAAATTAAGAAACCGCCTGACACAGATACGATTACTGTTACCACTAAAACAAAAATTACTGCAAATATTATACCCTGAACAGCACCGACTACGCCACCTAAAATCTTATTAGCTTTTCCAAGAATGCTAAACGAGAAGATTTTATTGAGCAATTTAGCAAGGAAGCCGGCTGCAATTGAGAGAACAATGAATAATAAAAGTGAGAATATTGCTCGAAGCAAAGAACATGTTATCGGTTGCACAGCACTCTCTGTGATACTTTTAGCGATAGAACCATCATTAGTAATCTCAAATTCAGAAATTTCAATATTATTTTTGATAAAATCGGGCAGAGCTTCATAAACCTCTTCTTTCACAGCGCCTTCTGCACCATCTACTACATCGGAAACTACCCCGTTGATTGCTGAAATAACTGCAGGCTCAACTACTTTAGAATATGTAAGTTCGGCTAATGGTCCACTTAAACTAATGGATAAGACAAGTGCTAAAACCCAGCCGACAAGGCTTATTACAGTTTTAACGAAGCCTTTTTTAGCACTAATAAGCGTACAAATTGCAATTAATGCTAAAATAATCAAATCTAATATGATATTCATAAAAGTTCCCTCCTAAAAATCAAGCTTTCGCATTATATTGTCAGTAATAGCGGTAATTTCCGTTTTGGAAATCGGATAAATAAAGCGCGTGCCGAATTCGCATTGGGTACTACCCAGAAGTTCTCCTTTTACACTATATTTATAAATTGTTTTTTCACTCAAAATATAAACCTCTGCGCCCTTATATTCGATACTATTGATTATACCGTCAAAATCGAAAGAATGCTTGCAGTTACCTTTAGAATCGAAAATCGAAACAGTACTTGCATTTTTGTTAGCTGTTCTGCTGGACACAAAAAGTATAGCCGATTTATACGGACGGGATAATACTAAATTATCATCGGTTGAAAATGTAGCGATTTTACCTTTCTTCCAGTTAATAAAATCGGTTGAATTTTCGCCAATTGCAACAAAAGCGGAACTACCAACAGGTTGAAGCCCTAAAATTAAGCTATTATAATCATACTTTTGCTTTGCGTCAGCAGAATCGTATTCAAGAACATAAACTCTTGAAATGAATGCGCCGTTCACAGCACTTATCGCTGATACTGCAAGCTGATTACCGTTTGGAGATAACAAAACTGCGTTAATAGTATAATCAGCGCAAAACCATTCGAAAATCGAATTACCGTTTTTGTCGAATACAGTAACCATTGAAGAATAGCTATCAGATAATGTCGCAATAGCAAAATTACCGTTTCTTGTAATATCGGCAGCCAATATTTCGCGATCAGTAGTACCCTTTAGAAGCTGTGAATTCAGGTTATAAACGCTGTAATTCTTGCCGGATTGGTCGTAAAGTAGGGTTCTTGCTTCTGATACGCTTAAAACAGGCGCTTGATGACCGTGCTGATAAGAAAATATATTCTTTCCGCTACTGTTATAACACTCAAAATTCGTAGTTGAAACTAAAAAGGCGTGATTATTTTGAGTTATAGAATTTACAATAGTTCCTCCGGAAAGTTTTACAGGATAAACATTGCCCGCTTTTAGAGAAGCAGATAAATTAACAATAGTTTCAGCAAGACCTGTTGGAGTTAAAAGAGAAATTATGGTAATGATTCCTGCTATAAACAAGCAAGTAATAACAATAGCCATTCTTTTATACCTATTGCGGTACTTATTTCCTCTTATTATATTGATTTTTTTTCGCTCGGGATTTGGTGTGCGCGCCTTTGTTTTATACTCGTGTTTTATATCACTTTTGGCAGCGGTCATAACCACATCATCGTTAATTACATTTTTAGCAGTTCTTTTATGCCGTTTAATGCTTTTCTTTTTGTATTGAGGCATTTTTTCACCACACTTAATAAATTACTTTATTTAAAAACAAACCTTTAGCAGGGGCTGTAGCACCCAGTAAAGCTCGGTCTTTTGATAAGATTAAGGCTTTAGTATCAGCAGGATTAATTTTGCCGCTCGATACATAAAGCGCTGTACCTGCAATAATTCGCACCATATTGTATAAAAAACCGTCGGCTGTTATGCTTAAGGTAACAAAATCGCCATCTCGCACCACCGAAGCTTCACTAACAGTTCTTACTGTATCAGTAACAGTGCGCTTCGAGGATGAAAATCCACAAAAGTCATAGGTGCCTATAAGGTTTTTGCAAAACTCATTCATTGCTTCCTCGTTCAACCTATGGGATACTTTATAAGCGTATCGCGCCGAAAAAGGATTCAGCACATCTCCATCAAAAAAGCGGTAAATATAATTCTTTCCTTTTGCGTTGTACCTTGCGTGAAATTCATTATCAACCTTTTCACAGCCCAGTACAGCCACCGATTGCGGTAAGGTTGCATTCAAGCCATTAAAAAATGCTTTAGGCTCTAAATCGAGAGGAGAATCGAAATGGCAATAAAACTCCTTTGCATGAACACCGGAATCGGTGCGGCTGCAACCGGTAACATTAATCGGTTGTTTGAGCATTGCTTCGAGTTTTTCACAAATTAATTGTTGAACGGTCGGAGCATTGTCCTGTACCTGCCATCCGTGAAAGTCGGTGCCATCGAACGAGATTTTCAGTAAAAAACGAAACATAAGCTACACCGCCGAAAAAATATTTAAAAGAATGACTCCTGCTAAAACCAGCAATGAAATCAAAATTGTAATATAATCATGAGAACGCAATATGAACACTTTTAGGTGAGTTTTCCCCTCGCCGCCATTGTAGCAACGGCTTTCCATTGCCTCGGCTAAATCATACGCACGGCGTACAGATGAAATAAGCAAGGGTATTAAAATTGGTATAACCGCCTTAACCTTTTGCATCAAGCCGCCGCTTTCAAAATCTGCTCCCCTGGCCTTTTGAGCATTCATAATTTTTTGAGTTTCTTCCACTAGAGTTGGAATAAAGCGTAAGGCAATGGTCATCATCATTGTCATTGTATGGACAGCCGGACCAAGCCCAAAGTATTTAAGTGGCGCAAACAATCTGTCAAGACCGTCAGTGATATCGTTCGCCGATGTTGTATAGGTTAAAACCGCGCTGATTAGTATTAAAAGCACAACACGCAGCGCCATAAAAACAGAACGCATCACACCGTAATCGGTAATTTTAATTACCCAAAATTCAGCGATAACAGTGCCACCGGTTATATAAAATAAATTTATAATGGCGGTTATCAAAATTATCGGTAAGATGAACTTTAGGTTTTTAAGATACATTTTGAAAGGTATTTTTGAAAGAAATAAAACCATTAAAACAAAAACACACAATAACCACAGCGAAGCAAAGTTAGTGGCACAAAAAATCAATACTAAAAAGTAAACTGTCAAAACCAACTTTACTCGAACATCAAGAGAATGGATAACAGAATTCATCGGAAAGAACTGACCAAAGGTGAAATCGTTAAGCATTGCCGTTCCCCCTTTTTAACTTTAATAAAGCGTTTACCGCTTCCTCAACTGTAATAATATCAGTCGGCAGATTAATACCCTTTTCTCGCAGAAGCAGCATAACATTAGTAATCATGGGGACATCAAGGCCGCAGGAGAGCAGCTTTTCACGATTGGAGAATATCTCTTTTGGTGTGCCGAACATAAACCTTTCGCCCTTATTCATAACAAGAAGTTTATCAGCGAGTAACGCCATATCCTCCATAGAGTGTGAGATAATAACTACGGTGGCACCAAACTTATCGCGATAATCCTTGATGATATCTATAATTTGATTTCTGCCTTTTGGGTCAAGACCTGCTGTAGGCTCATCAAATACAATTACCTCTGGTTGCATAGCCAGAATTCCCGCTATAGCAACGCGTCTTTTCTCGCCACCGGATAAATCGAATGGTGATTTTTCAAAATATTCCTCCGGTATCCCTACCGTTTTTGCCGCAGAATATACCCTTTTTGAAATTTCATCATTAGAAATTCCCATATTTTTCGGACCAAACGAAATATCCTTGAAAACCGTCTCATCAAAAAGCTGATATTCGGGATATTGAAAAACAAGACCGATTTTAGCGCGAATTTCTCTTATGTTTTTAGGATTTTCCCAAATATCTCTACCGCAAAAATAAATTTTTCCACTGCTTGGTTTTATAAGTCCGTTTAAATGCTGAACAAGGGTAGATTTGCCCGAACCGGTATGACCAATAATGCCTAATATTTCGCCTTTTTTCACACTAAAGCTGACGTCCTTTACGGCATCTTTAATAAACGGTGTATTTTTATTGTAGGTATAGGTAAGGCCTTCCACCTGTAAATTTGTCAACTTATTTCCTCCAATTAGATAAGAGCAGAAGCAATAGCTTCAGCTGTATCGTCTATAGATATAATTCCTTTTTTAAAAACAAAACCGTTGTCGATTAATGAATCGATTAACTCGGTAGTTTGCGGAATATCAAGACCACATTTTTTAAGAAGCTTGATATCAGCAAAAATTTCTTCGGGCTTATTATCTGCAACCAGCTTTCCGTCATCAATAATTAAAACTCTATCTGCACCCGCAGTATGCTCCATAAAGTGGGTTATAAGCACAATCGTTATTCCCTTTTCTTTATTTAACTTAAAAATAGCGTCCATAACTTCACGGCGACCTTTAGGGTCGAGCATCGCAGTCGGTTCATCAAGCACAATACATTCCGGCTCCATAGCTATAACGCCCGCAATAGCAACACGTTGCTTTTGTCCACCCGAAAGCTTATGCGGAGCACTCTTAATATACTCATACATATCAACCGCTTTAAGAGCACTATCTACTCTATTTCTGATTTCTTCTGTCGGCAATCCAAGATTTTCAGGTCCAAAAGCGACATCCTCCTCAACAATAGATGCCACCAACTGATTGTCAGGATTTTGAAATACCATACCCACAGTTTTCTTAACGAGAAGCTCTCTTTCTTCATCAGTTGTTTTAATATCGTTAACTAAAACTGTACCGCTATCAGGTTTATATAAACCGTTCATCAGCTTGGCAACAGTCGATTTTCCCGAACCGTTATGCCCCAAAATAACTGTAAAGCTACCGCGCTCAATTGATAGAGAAAAATTTTCAACAACACTTACTTTTACATTTTCCTCGCTCTCATAACTATAGCTTACATTTTCAAATTTTATAATTGAATCCATTAATTTTCACCAATCCATACGGTTGTACTGCCCGCCGGCAAAATAAGCGGTTTAGAAGTTATTTTAAGACCGATTTCATCGGTAAAAACACGTCCCTTGCGCCCTGCAGCGATGTAAAGCTCCGTAATATAGTTAAGAATTGTGGGAGAAAGCCCCGTCGTATAGGAATTTAAAAAGAAAAATAACGGTTTTTCCGAAAGCAACTGACCTGTAAGCTCTAGTAGCTCTGAAATCTGCTGTTCAATTTTCCACACCTCGCCTCCGGGTCCTCTGCCGTAGGATGGTGGATCCATTATAATTGCGTCATACTTATTACCGCGCCTGATCTCGCGCTTAACAAATTTTAAGCAATCATCCACAAGCCAGCGCACCTCGCGATCGGCAACGCCTGAACAAACAGCGTTTTCCTTTGCCCACTGCACCATACCTTTAGAGGCATCCACATGGGTTACCGACGCGCCCGCTTTTAGACAGGCAACTGTAGCGCCGCCCGTGTAAGCAAACATATTCAGTACTTTAATAGGTCTGTTAGCGCCTTTAATAAGCTCCTCTGCAAGTTTCCAGTTAACAGCTTGTTCGGGAAAAAGACCTGTATGTTTAAAGCCCATTGGCTTTAGACGGAATGTAAGGTCGCGGTATTTAATGCTCCAAACATCCGGAACTTTTTTTATCGTTTCCCAATATCCGCCACCTGATACAGACCGGTGATATATAGCGTGCGGATTAAACCAACGCTTGTCCTCTTTTTTAGAGTCCCACATAATTGTAGGATCGGGACGAATAAGTATAATATCGCCCCAGCGTTCAAGCCGTTCACCCGCAGAGGCATCAATTAATTCATAATCATTAAAATCTTCAACAAATCGCATCATAAAAATCCTTAAAGTATAGTTTGCTGTAGTCCTTCAGGTGCCTTAATATCCAAGTGCTCGTAGGCTAGTTTTGTTACACATCTGCCACGCGGAGTCCTTGTTAAAAATCCAATCTGCATCAAATAAGGCTCATATACATCCTCAATAGTTATGCTTTCCTCGCCTAGAGCTGCAGAAAGTGTATCAAGACCAATAGGACCACCGTTATAAACATTGATAATAGTGGCTAAAAGGCGTCGGTCAAACTCATCCAAGCCAAGCTCATCTATTTCAAAACGGGCAAGCGCCTTTGCGGCGACCTCCTCGGTGATAACTCCGTCGTATTCTATTTCGGCAATATCGCGGACACGCTTAAGTAAACGGTTCGCAATACGCGGTGTTCCACGAGAGCGCGAGGCAATTTCCAAAGCACCGTTATTATCAATTTCAATGCCTAAAATTCCCGCAGAACGGGTAACAATTTTTGCAAGCTCCTCCGGAGTATAAAGTTCTAAACGCAATAGCACTCCAAAACGGTCGCGTAAAGGCGCAGTGAGCTGTCCCGAGCGTGTTGTAGCTCCCACCAAAGTAAAATGTGGTAAATCCAAACGAATCGACCTTGCCGCAGGACCTTTTCCGATGATGATATCAACAGAAAAATCTTCCATTGCTGGATAAAGAATTTCCTCAACACTGCGAGAAAGGCGGTGAATTTCATCGATAAACAGCACATCTCCCTCACCAAGATTAGTTAGAATCGCTACTAAATCGCCTTGCTTTTCAATAGCGGGACCCGATGTTACTCTGAAATTAACACCCATTTCGCGTGCTATAATTCCTGAAAGGGTTGTCTTACCGAGTCCGGGAGGTCCGTAAAGCAAACAGTGATCAAGCGCCTCGTTTCTTTTAAGAGCAGCCTTTATATAAATAGATAAATTTTCTTTTGCTTTCTCTTGACCTATATACTCATTCAGATTCTTAGGACGCAAGGAAAATTCAACATCGCTGTCATCCGCAACAAAATCGGGAGCAACAATTCTATTTTCAAAATCCATTTCCTGCATTTTTTACACCTGCCTTGAAAGTGATTTGAGCGCTTCTTTGATAAGCGCATCTGTTGATAAAGAGGCATCTAGCCTACCAACCGCGAGCGAAGCTTCGCTTTGCGAGAATCCGAGGCTAACTAAAGCTGCGATTGCTTCGCCGGTATTAGTGTGGGCAGTAGCGTTACCAACAGCCTTAATCGCTTCGTTGTTTTCTGTTGAAACACTGCCAATTTTATCCTTAAGCTCAAGAATGATTCTTTGGGCAAGCTTAATTCCGACACCTGAAGCTGCAGTTAAAGCCTTTGCATCGTTGCTTGCAATTATTAAAAACAATCGGTCGGGGGTAAATTCCGAGAGCAACGCTAAACCTATTTTAGCGCCTACACCATTCACAGAGGTAATAAGCTTGAATGCTGAAAGCTCTTCAACTGTTGAGAATGCATATAAATCAAGTGCATCTTCCTTGACAGAAAGAAAAGTGTGCACGGTAATCTCACTACCCAGCTGCGGTAGATTAAAAGCTAAATTTCTGGTAATAAAACATTTAAAGCCAACGCCCGAGCATTCAATCACAATGAATTCCGGGTCGTTATATATCAGCTTTCCGCGTAGAGAAGAAATCATTTTTTACCCTCCAAAAAAATTTTTCCAAAAGAAGAGCCGGCGTAATTTGCATGGCAAATCGCGAGAGCGAGTGCGTCGGCAGTATCATCCGGCTTTGGTACGGCTTTTAATCCCAAAAGGCTTTTGGTCATTTCCATAACCTGATTTTTTTCAGCCCTACCGTAGCCCGTAACCGATTGCTTAACCTGAAGCGGAGTATACTCATATACTGGAACCCCATTTTTATGAGCAGCGAGCAAAAGTACACCTCTTGCCTGTGCAACATCAATAGCAGTTGTTGAGTTAGTGTTAAAAAACAACTTTTCAACCGATAAAGCATCCGGCTTGTTGCGCTCAATTATCTCGCATATTCCGTCGTAAATTTGTTCAAGTCTTAAAGTGAATTCGGTTTTAGCTTTTGTAGTTACTGCGCCATATTCCAGAGGCTTTACTCGCACACCATCTGATAAAACAACTCCATATCCTACTATTGCATAGCCCGGGTCAATACCTAAAATTTTCAAAAAAACTACCTACCCTATTTTATTCCAAGATATTATAACACACGCGGTAAAAAATAGCAATATTTACTTATAAATTATTTATTAATTAAATTAGGTAGATTTTCGATAAACTTTGAAGTGAAACGAAAAGTTTTTTAAACTGCAGAAAGTTAGAAAACAACAGAAAAAACGAGAAAAACAAAGAATTAGAGAGTTTTAAATATTTTACTTCAAATTTCGCGCTGAAAATTGCTAAAATTTATAATAAAATTGTTGACTTTTAGCGCATTTTGTTCTATATTTATTCTGTATTATTTTGTTCGAAAATACGAACATTTTTTTCGGGAGGATGCATAATTGAAAAACAACATTGTAGAGCTAAAAAATATATCGGTTTCTTTCGACGATGAACAGGTATTATCTAACCTTAATTTGTCGATTACAGATAAAGAATTTATAACTTTTCTAGGTCCCTCGGGCTGCGGTAAAACCACAACCCTTCGCATCATTGCGGGATTTGTTGAGCCTGATAGCGGAGAAGTGTTTTTCGACGGCAAAAAAATTAACGGCGTGCCCGCCTACAAGCGTCAGGTAAACACTATTTTTCAGCGCTACGCACTATTCCCTCACCTAAATGTATATGAGAATATAGCCTTTGGTCTGCGCCTTAAGAAAATGAAGGAAAATGAAATCGACGAAAAGGTTAAGGAAATGCTGCGTTTGGTAAACCTTTCCGGGCTCGAGAAGCGTAAAATTGATACTCTTTCAGGCGGCCAGCAGCAGCGTGTGGCTATCGCTCGCGCTATCGCTAACAACCCTAAAGTATTACTACTGGATGAGCCACTTGCGGCCCTAGACCTAAAGCTTCGAAAAGACATGCAAACCGAGCTTAAAAAGATACAACAGCAGCTGGGAATTACTTTTATTTTTGTAACTCACGACCAAGAGGAAGCTCTTTCTATGTCCGATAGAGTAGTTGTTATGGATAACGGTAAAATTCAGCAAGTTGGAACCCCACAGGATATTTATAATGAGCCCAAAAACGCCTTTGTTGCTGATTTTATTGGTGAGTCAAATATTCTTGACGGCGTAATGATAAAAGACTTTGTTGCTGAATTTTCGGGCAAAACCTTTGACTGTTTGGATAAAGGATTTTCCATGGGCGAAAAGGTCGATGTTGTTGTGCGTCCGGAGGATGTTGATATTGTTGCACCAGAAAAAGGTATGCTGGAAGGTGTCGTTACTTCAATAACATTTTTAGGTGTTCATTATGAAATAATTGTTGATATCGGCGGATTTAAATGGATGATTCAAACAACCGACGGTGTAAATGTTGGCGAAAAGGTCGGACTTTATATCGAGCCTGACGCAATACATATAATGAAAAAATCTGAATATTCAGGTAAATATGGAGATTATAGCTCGTACAGCGAGGAAATCGACCACCTTAACGATGCAGAGGAGGTTGACAATTGAAAAATAAAAGATTTGGAAGCAGATTAGTAGCATCGCCCTATTATGTGTGGGCTGCACTTTTCATCATAATACCTTTAATTATGATGATTTATTATACCTTCACCGACGCTTCGGGCGCTTTTACTCTTACTAATCTTGCAACACTGGGTAAATATAAAAAGGCATTTGGATTGTCTATCCTTTATGCGATTGTTGCAACATTCTTCACCTTCATTTTGGCATATCCTTTAGCTTATTTTATGACCAAAATGAAGATAAGCTCGCAACGCTTTATTCTTTTAATGGTAATTTTTCCAATGTGGATGAATTTCCTTATTAGAACATATTCTTGGATTTCAATTTTAGCTAACACCGGCTTAATTAACACCTTCCTTAAAAATATAGGTCTTGGTCCGATTAAATTAATCAACACACCCGGCGCTGTAATTTTAGGTATGGTTTATGATTTCTTGCCATATATGGTACTCCCCATTTATACCGCAATGACAAAAATCGATCGTTCGCTTTTGGAGGCTGCCGAGGACCTCGGTTGCAACCGTTTCAAAACGCTCCGAAAGGTTATATTCCCCCTTACCCTTCCCGGTGTAGTTTCGGGTGTAACGATGGTGTTCGTGCCCTCTGTCAGCACATTTTACATCACACAAAAACTCGGCGGCAATAAAACAATGTTCATCGGAGATGCGATTGAATATCTGTTTAATTTAGGACCCGAATTTTATAATGTTGCATCTGCAATTTCTTTGGTACTTATGGTTATTATCTTACTTTGCCTTGCCATAATGAATCGCTTTTCCGATGCAGAAGAGGAGGGTGTTATAATATGAAAGCAATCTCGCGAATTTACACGGCACTAATCCTCTTATTCCTATACGCACCAATTGCAGTAATGGTTGTGTTCTCCTTCAACTCCTCTGAAAGCGTTTGGGTATTTGAAAGTTTTTCGTTCGACTGGTATTTAGAGCTAACCTCAAACAGTACTATGCTTAACGCGCTCAAGCACACATTAATCATTGCTGTTCTATCCGCAATAATTTCTACCATAATTGGCACAGCCGCTTCGGTAGGAATTTTAGCTCTGCGCAAGAAAATATCTCAAAGCGTTATTATGTCTGTAACAAATATCCCGATGATGAATGCAGATATTGTAACCGGTATTTCATTAATGCTCTTATTTGTGTTTTTCGGCAGAATTATCGGAGTTCATGAATCGCTTGGTTTTTTAACAGTACTTATAGCGCACATTACCTTTAATTTACCTTATGTAATTTTATCGGTTATGCCAAAGCTGCGCCAGACCGATGTTAATTTGTCGGAGGCAGCACTTGACCTTGGTTGTACTCCGCTCCAATCCTTTTTTAAGGTAATAATTCCATCTATTTCTTCAGGTATTTTTAGTGGATTTATTATGGCGTTCACCTTATCGCTTGACGACTTTGTAATCAGCTATTTTACCTGCGGACACTATCAAACACTGCCAATAGTTATTTATAATATGACAAAAAAGACCGTAACCCCCGATGCTTATGCACTTTCTACGATTATTTTTGCGGTTATATTTTTCCTTTTGGTGCTGTATAATACAGTTCAGAATAAGACCGAAACAAAGGGGGCTATCAGACGATGAAATTATTAAAAGTTTTTTCTCTACTTTTAGTATTGACAATCATTGCCTCCCTATTTTCAGGCTGCGGATACGAATATGCCGAGCTAGAACTGCGCGGTGAATATGATTTCTCTCTAGCAGGTACCACCCTTAATGTTTATAACTGGGGCGAATACATTTCAGACGGAGGCGAGGATGCCATTGATGTTGTTAAGGAATTCGAAAAACTAACGGGAATTACTGTTAATTATTCAACCTTCGACAGCAACGAAACAATGTATTCACAGCTAATGAGTGGCGGCGTTTCTTACGATGTAATAATTCCATCTGACTATATGATCGAGCGCCTTAAAAATGAAAATATGCTGCAAAAACTTGATTTTTCGCGTATCACCAACTATGATCTGATCGACGAGCAATACAAAAGCATATATTTCGATGAATTCAATGAATACACCGTTCCCTATTGTGTCGGTATGGTAGGCATTATATATAATACCGCCCTGGTAGAGGATACTGTAGACAGTTGGGATATTCTATGGAACGAAAAATATAAGGATAACATTTTAATGTTTAATAATCCTCGCGACGCGTTTGCTATTGCACAGTTCAGACTTGGTCAAGATATTAACTCAACCGATTTGACCGACTGGGATAAGGCAAAGGAATTGTTGATTGCTCAAAAGCCTATTCTACAATCGTATGTAATGGATGAGGTTTACGGTAAAATGGAAACAGGCGAAGCTGCTATAGCCCCGTATTATGCGGGAGATTTCCTAACGATGCTCGAAATTAATCCCGATCTAGCTTTCGCATATCCAAAAGAAGGAACTAATATATTCGTTGATTCGGCGTGCATACCAAAATCCGCACAGAATTACGATGCAGCAATTATGTTTATTAACTTTCTTTGCGAGCCCGATATCGCCCTTGCAAACGCTGAATATATCGGATATGCCTCACCAAACATTGCTGTTGTTGAAAACGAGGAATATTACTACTACGGCAACGAAATTCTTTATCCGGCCGAGGATAACAAACCTAAAACCCAATATTTCACCGACATCGATTCTGCAACCAGATACTACTACGAAAATCTTTGGATAGATGTTAAACTTCATTAAAAAAAGCAGCGGGAAACCGCTGCTTTAACTTTTATTATAAACCTGAATATACTGTTATCAGGTGATTATTTTGAACAATATAAACAACTATCGTAGAACGAATAAGCAAAACATACAAGAAAACATAACACATTCGCAATACTTAATGCGCCATATAGGCAGAACAATAATGATCGAATATAACACTGCAAATTCGTGTAATGAAATTATTGGAAGACTTATAAAGGCGGGAGACGATTTCTTAGCTATTAAGCTTCCCTGCTCTCCTATGAGCGTTGTAGTACTGAAAACTCATTGTATCGCTAAAATAACAATAATATTCGAAGAAAAATAAAGACTTGCAGAGCCTGGCTCTTCAAGTCTTTTTCATCTTGCCATCGGATGGAATTTCTTATAAGCTGATGCATATTTATTTTTCATAATTTGTGCATAGATTTGTGTCGAAGAAATATCGGAATGACCGAGCATTTCCTTAATATCGCTTAACTGTGCGCCATTTTCAAGCAAATGAGCTGCAAAAGAATGTCGAAGCGTATGCGGTGTTATATCTTTTTTAATTTTTGCCTGTGCTGCGTACTGTTTAATTATTTTCCAGAAGCCTTGACGAGTCATAGCCTGTCCATTCATATTGGTGAACAAAAATTCGTTTTCATTGTCGCTAACAATAAATAGACGAACATTATTGATATACGCAGTTAACGCTTTTATCGCGTCGGGATAAATTGGTATAATTCTTTCGTGTTTACCCGTTCTTAAATGCAAAATTCCCACATTCAAATTAATATCTGAAAGCTTAAGCGAGATTAATTCTGAAACCTTAATACCGGTAGCATAAAGCAATTCCAGCATCGCCTTGTCTCTTGAACTCTTAAAATCGTTTCCGCTTGGTTGATGAAGTAGGGTTATAACCTCTTTATTGGTTAAAATTTCCGGTAATTTTTTTGCGGTATGTATTTGCGCAATATTTTCCATAGGAGAAGTATTAACAACTCCAATGCTGTTTAAGTATTTAAAATAGCAACGAAGAGAGGCTATGGTGCGAGAAACAGATGCCTCACTTTGACCAATAGAAAGCATATATTGAGTATATTTTCTAATGAAAGCAGATTTTGCTGAGGAAATATTTTTAAGTTCCTCACTATCGCAAAAAGCCACAAATTTTGAAATATCTCGCTTATATGATTCAATGGTGCTTTTAGAGGCTTTTCTGTCAACTATTAAATAGTTTTCAAACTCTTTAACATAACCATTCATAATAACACCTAAAAACTAAAGAAATTTAAGAATGCAGCCGACATTATTGCATCAATGGCGGCGGATAAAGCTAGAAGCATTAACGCTACCGTAAACTGTTTGCAATAATATTGGAAAGCATTATACAGATTAACCGACTGACCTTTCGGTATTGATGATTTAACTAAAATCAAGGAAAAGTTGAAAGCTAACTTTCCGCAAATAATCGTTGCAATAGCACCTATAAGTGTAGGCGGAATTAACATAAGCGCATTAAAGGCAATTCCTTTTAGAGAAAAATTGCTGTACAAATACCCTGCCAGAGCGCCATAAGTATATCCCTTTACTAGAACAACGCAGGGGCAAAATGCAACACCAACTAAAGAAGTTCCGCCCAGGAAAATAAATAGCGGAATTATTAAAGAATCAAAAACTGATCGCAAAAAAACTCTATAAATCGGTTGATTGACTCTTGTTTTAAGATAGACTAAAAAGTTGTCTGCCGATAAAGTATTAATTAGTTGATTTTTACCTGCTGCAACAGCTCCGAATGCAATGCCAATTACAAAGAAAAAAGCAAAAATTATTGTTAAATAATGCAGCTTTAACTCTTTTATAAATCTAGATGTGTTTAAATTTACTATTGCGGTTCTTCTCATATAAAATTCCTCCGTTTACAAAATACTATGAAACAAAGGGACAAGATATTCCGCAAAACAATATTTAGTTAAATTTAAAAAGCACAGCGCTATATATAGAATACTTTATGTTGTTATGTAACCTAAAGACAAAATAAAAAATCACACTTGAAGTGCGATTTATGTTTAAATAACGCGTAGCAAATACTATTATACACCAAAATAATATTATGTCAACAAGAAATTTCGGTTCATCGAAATGTTATGTCAACTTATTATGTTAACTACACAATATCTATACCACGTGCTATTATGTAAACTCAATTTATAGTGAAAACATTCAAAAAATAATTGATAAAAATATTTTGCTGTGTTATAATATTGTAAAATTAATTTAAAGGTGATTTTATGGATAATAAGACAGTAGTTATCACAGGAGGAGCAAAGGGCATCGGAGCCCATATTGCAATCTATTTTGCAGAGCAAGGCTGGAATGTTGTTATCGGGTATAACAACTCTGCGGAATCTGCATTTTTACTCCGCAATTCCCTAACTCAAAGCGGTCATTCGGTTTTTGCTCATAAGGTTAATGTTACAAACAAGCTTGAGGCGGATTTACTAATTAAAGAAGCAATTTACAAATACGGTAAGGTTGATGTACTTATAAATAACGCCGGCATTTCAGCACAAAAATTATTCACTGACATCAGCGAACATGAATGGAACAATATGATCGATGTTAACCTAAAGGGAGTTTTTAATTGCTCACAGGCTGTACTCCCCCATATGATCGAAAACAAGAGCGGAAAGATTATAAATATCTCCTCTGCTTGGGGTGTTTCCGGAGCTTCTTGCGAAGTGCATTATTCAGCCTCTAAAGCAGGTGTTATTGGTCTTACTAAAGCACTCGCAAAAGAGGTAGGACCTAGTGGAATTACCGTAAACTGCATAGCTCCGGGTATGATTGACACTCAAATGAATGCACATTTAACTCCTGATGAAATTAATGATTTTGTGTCCTCGCTTCCCATTTCACGAATCGGTACTACCCTCGAGATAGCAAAAACTGCCTATTTCCTCTCTTCAGACGGCGCTGACTATATAACCGGTCAAACAATTAGCGTTGATGGCGGATTAAATATTTAGCCAACAAACAAGATGGACAGCCCTTAAAGGTTTTAATCTAAATGAAAGTAAAAAGGATGTGTAGAGATTTCTACACATCCTTTTTTATACTGTCTTATTTATTAAGCTCTGCAATTGTTACTCCGTTTTCGCCCTCTCCAAAAAGACCAACTCTAAAGTTTTTGATAGCTTTATGGGCTCTCAAATACTTATGAACTGCATTCCTTAAAACACCTGTGCCCTTGCCGTGAATTATAGTAACGGTATTTATATTTGTTAACACAGCATTGTCTATAAATCTTCCTAATTCAATAACAGCTTCATCACAAGCCAATCCTCGAATATCAATTTCGGTGCTTGCGATTCGGTCAACGCTTGATGGCTTGGAAATCGCTTTTGAAGGAGCGTTTTTCTTCTTTTCAAGCAGCATTAAATTATCCATGGCTACCCAAAGTCGCATACTGCCTGAAAGAACAAGAACTCTTTTACCCGAAACCTCGCCAACAGTACCTTCCTTTGAAATATCGATAATTTTAACACAATCCCCTGCTTTTAATTCGCGAGGCAGCTTATAATCGGAAGCTAAACGTTCAGCCACGGGATTAGCCTCATCCATCATCTCGTTAATTTGATTTTTAGCTAGATTTTTTGCAATTCTGAACTTGTCATTTGCGTTTTCAGAGTTAATTTTCTTTTTAATATCCTCTAACTCATTTATAAGGGCGTCGGATTTATATCTTGCCTTATCAATTATATACGACGCATCTGTTTTAGCCTTTTCAAGAATTTGCTCATATTTCTTTTGCGCCTCTGCCAACTTGCTGTCGGAGGTTGTTTTTTGTTCCAAAAGGCTATGCTTTAGAGCTTCAACCTCTCTTAAAGAATCTTCTACATTTTTTCTTTCGGTCTCAAGCGCTGCAATAATATTTTCGAACTGCCTATCTTCATTATTGACATAACCCTTAGCCTCTTCAATAACATCGATAGACAGACCTAATTTTTCAGAAATGGCAAAAGCGTTAGAGCGACCGGGAACACCTATAAGTAAGCGGTATGTGGGTTTTAGAGTTTCTATATCGAATTCACAGCTTGCATTTTCTACACCAGCTGTTGTTAACGCATAGCTTTTAAGCTCTGCGTAATGGGTTGTAGCCGCAATTCTTGCACCCTTTTTATAAAGCTTAATAAGTATTGCGGTAGCAAGTGCTGCACCTTCTATCGGATCGGTACCAGAGCCCAACTCATCTATAAGCACAAGACTCCAAGGAGTCGCCTTTTCGATAATTGAAATGACATTAACCATATGAGATGAAAATGTAGAAAGCGACTGTTCAATGCTCTGTTCATCACCAATATCTACTAATATTTTATCAAAAACGCAAAGCTCACTATCATCATCGCAAGGCACCATAAGCCCACACATAGACATAAGTGTTAAAAGACCTATAGTTTTGAGAGTAACAGTTTTGCCGCCCGTATTTGGACCTGTTATAACAAGCGAATTATATTCCTTACCAAGCGTTAAAGAAATTGGAACTACAGTTTTGGGAGAAATCAGCGGATGACGGGCATTTTTAAGAACTACCCTACCCTCATCGTTCATTTTAGGCAAAACTGCTCGCATTTTATAGGCAAGTGAAGCCTTACCGAAAATAATTGCCAACTCAACAATAATACGGTACGAATTGACTATCTGTTCGGCGTATTCCGCCACCTTTGCAGAAAGTTCAGCTAAAATTCGGTCAATTTCCTCCTTTTCCTTGCTGCGCAAAACACGAATATCATTATTGATTTCGACAACACTCATGGGCTCAATAAACAAAGTAGCGCCGGAAGCTGAAGTATCGTGCACAATACCCGCAAAATTGCCTCTGAATTCGCTTTTAACAGGAACAACAAATCTACCGTCGCGTTGGGTAATAATGCCCTCCTGAAGGAATTTAGACATTTCTCCGCGAAGAGTTTTATCTAGTTTTTCACGGATATTGTTTTGTGCTGATGAAATTTTGCGGCGAATATCAGAAAGTGTGGGAGAAGCATTATCGCTTATCGTTTCATCGTTTTTGATGCAAGCCAAAATAGCATCCTCTAAAAACTTATTTGGAACCAAGTTTTCAAAATAACCGTCAATACAGGTTTTTTCATCATACTTAACATTCTCGCGCCAAACCTTGAGTGTTCTAACTACCTGTAAGGTTCTTGCAACTGACAGTAACTCGCCGGCATTGAGTACACCACCAAGGCTTGCCCGCTTAAGAGCCTCTGAATTATCTGCAGCAGCAGAAAACGAAGGCATTACACTAATGCCCAAAAGCTTGTATGCCGAATAGGTTTTTTCCAAAGAGCGCTGAACCTCTGTTAAATCAAAGCACGGCATAATACTGGCAGCGCGCTCTGCGGCTGTCGGTAAAGTAATTTCATTTGAAAGCATAGATAAAACTTTATCCAGCTCAAGTGTTGTAAAATTTTTAATATCTTTGGACATTTTAACTCCTACAATAAACTTTTATAAAATTCACAGGTGTGAAATTTTCTACCACTTTGGAACATAACATACTCTTCTGAAATTTTTGAAAGTCGTGCTGCGGCATCAGCGGGAATTCGAAAACTGAAAAACTTTTCAAATTCAGAATAAATGATATGCCGCATTGCGGCAAGCAAGGTTCTGTCTAAATAAGCAAATTTACCTTCCACCTTGCATTCGTTGCAAAGAATGCTACCATTTTCAAAATAAAAACAAAAAATATCATCATCAAATTTGCCGCAGTCTTCGCATGCCACAAGGTCGGGCATATAACCTGATGCTTCCATCAGACGTAATTCAAAAATCGCTTTTAACTGATTGCGCTCAAAACTGTTTTTGCGAAGAAAATCAAGAGAATTTAGCGTTAAACGCAGATGTTCCGAAGCACCACTCTCCTCGGGTGAAAAAAAGCCGGCTATTTCGCAAAAATACTGTGCAAGGCTTAAATTTAAAATATCAGTACTGATATTAAAAAAGCTGGATATTAAAACTGATTCTTTGACTTTATATGTATCGCCCGATTTTACAAGAGAAAAATCGCTATAGCAAAATAGACTTGTGTTGGCGTGATTTTTATTAGATGATTTTTTAGCTCCGGATACAAACGCTTTTATCAGCCCTAAATCGGCAGTTAAAATGGTTATAAGGCGATCATTTTCCCTTACATCCATCACTTTTATTACAAGTCCTTTCGTTGCAATCAGCATAATTTTTCTCCTTTTGCTGTTTAAGACACGAATATTCTATATAAACAAGCGGCGAACCGCTTTCAATGAATTTTTTCCAAGCATTCTCAATTTTCATAAAACCCCTCCGACTACAAATAATGTTTGCAGCAGAGCTGGGATATATTTAAGGAAAAAATAGTTAATCAAGACCAAAAGTATGAATAAGGCTCTGACGGTTACGCCAATCCTCCTTAACCTTTACCCATAATTTTAAATTAGCTTTAATTCCAAAGAAATTTTCAATATCTCGGCGCGAAAGTGTGCCGATTTTCTTTAACATTTCGCCGCCCTTGCCAATTATAATGCCTTTGTGTGATTCCTTTTCACAGTAAATTACCGCTTCAACCTCAAGCACCGGCTCGCCGTCCCTATTATCTCTCTCAAAAAAGCGTTCCAAATCAACAGCAATTCCGTGCGGTACTTCGTGAGATAAAAGCCTTAAAAGCTTTTCGCGGATAAGCTCTGCAACCATAACCTTATCGGATTGGTCGGTAAACTCATCTGCGCCGAAAAAGTGAGCTGATGGCTTTGAGAAGGATTTAACAGAATCTACTAGCACTTCAACCCCATCTCCGGTTTTAGCCGAAAAAGGCACTACGGCAGCGAAATTATAAATACTTGCATAGGCGGAAATTATTTCTAAAAGCTCGTCCTTTTCTTTTAGTAAATCAATTTTATTAATACCTAACACCGTAGGAATTTTACGCTTTTTAAGCGATTCTAAAAGCTCTAATTCTGCGGGAGGTAGATCGTTTGGGTTGAACTTAAATTTCGGCACAGCCTCAACAATAAGAATTGCAGCATCAATATCTGTAAGACCGTCTCCCACGGCTTTAATCATTTTTTCACCAAGCATATTTTTTGGTTTATGAAAACCCGGAGTGTCTATAAACACCAGCTGTGTTTCCGCAAAAGTTTTAACACCCATAATTTTAGTACGGGTAGTTTGCGGCTTATCCGATACTATAGAAACCTTTTGAGATAATACCTTATTAAGAAAAGAGGACTTACCCACGTTTGCCCTACCGACAATGCTAATAAATGCTGATTTCGTTTCCATAATTCACCTAATCTTTAATAATAGCGAGGCCAAGATTTGCTAAAATAATTTCTTCCTTATCTCGCATTTTGGAAGCCTCCAAGCCGCCTTCAACATGGTCATATCCAAGCAGATGAAGCATTGAGTGTACTGTTAAAAAAGCAACCTCGCGCTCGAGTGTATGTCCGTATAAATCGGCTTGTGCAAATGCATGCTCAACAGAAATCACAATATCTCCAAGCTGCATAGCGCCGGTTTCGGGATTTAAATCATACACCCCATTTTCGCCAAGCGGAAATGACAAAACATCGGTTGAGTTATTGATATTTCTGAAATTTTTATTCATATTCATTATTTCCGCATCATCAACAAAGGTTACATTAACCTCTGCATCACTTGGGAATTTTTCTTCATTAAGAGTAGCTATGCAGGACTTTCTAACAAGAAGCCTAATGCCGGTCGGAAGCTTGATTGCCTTTTGTCTATCCGAAATGTTTACCTTAACTTTTATCATGGTTTTTCTTCCTTTCCTCGCTCTTTTCATAAGCTTTAATTATTTCCTGCACCAGCTTGTGTCGAACAACATCTCTGCCGGTAAGTTTTATTATTGAAATATTTTCAATATTTTTAAGAATTGAAATACAATCCTTTAATCCCGATTTTTTACCCGTGGGCAAATCGATTTGGGTAATATCTCCCGTAACAACGATTTTTGAATTAGCTCCAAGTCTTGTTAAGAACATTTTCATTTGTTCACTAGTGGTATTCTGTGCTTCGTCAAGAATTATAAAGCTATCATCAAGCGTGCGACCGCGCATATAAGCCAGCGGTGCAACCTCAATCTCGCCGCGTTCCTGACAGCGGGCAAAAGCTTCAGGACCCAACATATCGTAAAGTGCATCATAAAGTGGACGCAAATAAGGGTCAACCTTTTGTTGCAAATCTCCGGGTAAAAAGCCAAGGCTCTCGCCAGCCTCAACCGCAGGGCGCGTTAAAATTATTCGGCTGACCTGTTTTGAGCGAAAAGCCATCACAGCCATAGCAACCGCCAAGTAGGTTTTACCTGTTCCCGCGGGGCCAACTCCGATTGTAATTGTGTTGTTTTTAATTGCCTCAACATATTTTTGCTGACCTAGTGTTTTAGGTTTAACCGGTCGCCCCTTCATAGTTACGGCAATACATTGAACAGATTTCAACTCCTCAACCGCAGTATACTCTCCGTCATCTATAAGGCTAATTATATAATCAATATTTTGTTCCGAAAGATTCTCGCCTTTTTCGATTAGAGCCAACATCCCTTCGAGTGCACGCAGAGCAAAATCAACATTCTCATCAGCACCGCTTACACGCACAAGACCTGAATGACTCGTTATCACAACATTATATCTTTTTTCGACAATTTTTGCATTTGAATCATAATTCCCAAACAAAAGCACAATATTATCGAGATTTTTAATTTTGATAGTTTTTTCCGTAATTTCCACGCTCCTATATATTTTATTATTATATCATAATATTTTCTATTTTGGAATATCTAAAATTAATTTTTCCTCAATTCCTATTGACTTTTCGTATTTGATTTCATATTTTACATCAATTCCCCGACCGTTTTCACTAATATTTCGATTTAACACCTCATATTCAGCGGAAATATCGTTGATTTTTCTTTCAATTTTATTTGTTAAATCAACAACTAATTCCTCTCGCGTGAGTGTAACACTTTCTCTTGATAGAAATTTAAAATCTCGAGAATATAGTTTTATCGGAAGGTGCTCTCCAAAAAGCATAAACTCTTTTACGCTTCTTTCACTATTGGCGGGTAAAGTTGTTTCTCCTAGATAAAGTGGGATTTTAATAGAAAAAAACTCAAGTACATATTTACTTTTCCTCTTGCCATCTTCATATAAGTTTTCCTTGGAAAACTCACCACTTTCTCTAATGGTTTCGAAAACATTTGCTTTAATTTTAGCGGCAGAATTCACAAATTTATTACCATTGACCCCTTCAATAACACCACTCACCAGAACATCACCTTCGCACACAGCATCTCCCTTTTTTACAAGTGCAGTACCTGATTCAACAAAAATTTCGGTAATCACACCGTTAAAATCCGACACGATATTGCTTGGCTGCGAATTTAAAACCGAATTTGTTTCGGTAACATTTACAGTTAATCTAGAGCCCTCAACATTGAATGAACACCAAGCAAGCCCGCCGCATTCAAGCAAAAGTTTTTCACGAAGAAAACCTGAATTAATTTCGTCTCGTTTTATTCCGCTTTTCACACCAATTCGCTCACAGCAAGTTACTATCTCTTCGCCTGATATTGTTGAATTGCCCTCGACTTTTATCGTCCAAATAAACATCGATAAAATTTGTAAAGTTATAAAAAACAAAGCAATACCAATTAGTACGCCTATTCTTTTGGTTCTTTTTTTAAGAATAAACGGCAGTCCACATTTTTTAAGTATCTTAATTCGAATCTTAAGTTTGCCTTTAACAGACCTAAAGCGCAAAAAATTTTTAACAGAGATACAGAATTTTATACTCCTGCTATCCGTTTCAATATTCCAAATGGATATTTTTTGCAAAGCAAATAAATTAAGTAGTTTGTTGCAAAATTCTCCGGAAACTAAAATTTCAACATATCCGCAAAGAAATCTGTATAAATTTATAATAAACATAATATCCCCTAAACCGAATATTCAATAGACATTATCTCGCCCTTAAATATTATTTGATTATCGAAAAAAGATAACACCTTAAAATCCTTTCCGAAAAATGTAATAAAACCTTTTTTAATACTAATCTTTATAAATGTTTCAGTATAATCAATTATCCCTCCGCACCCTTCAATCTGCGCTTGTTTATTACCTGTTAGGGTAATTTGCGATATATCACCGATTGAAAAATGAGGTTCTTCACCAAAGTTTAAAAATTTGATTTTTTCAGTCTTGTGTTTAATACCTGTATTAATTTTTTTGCTCATAATCCACCATACCTTCCAAATATAAATATGAATTTATATTCTTAAAAATTCTAAAACAGTTAAGGAGGTAATCGAAATTTTACTCAAACAATTAAAAGCTTATTTTATCATAGCTACGTGTTGTACTTTTATAATACTAATTATGTTAAATCCAGCAAATGCAAAGGTAGGTGCCATAGATGGAATGCTTATTAGTATCAACTCAATCATACCTTCTCTTTTTCCTCTTATGGTAGTGTCCTGCTTTCTTTTTAAATCTAAATTACTAAATATTATCCCCCTCGGCAAATATAAAACACCGCTTATAATTTTTATTTTATCTTGCATCGGCGGCTACCCCATTGGTGCAAAAATTATTATTGATGAATATAAATGCGGTTGTCTGCCAAAGAAATTTGCAAAAGAGCTTGTCTTTTGCTCGATCAATTCAGGGCCTGCGTTCGCAGTTTTAACAGTTGGGGATGGCATTTTATGTTCAAGAAATTTAGGAATGATACTTTGGATTTCCCAAATAATACCAAGTTTTATAATCCTAGTTATTATCCTCGCAAAAAACAAAAAAATATCAATTCATCAAAATTATACTGCCTTCAAATTAACCGATGTCTTTGTTGATGCTGTAGCAGATAGCTCATCCGCAATGCTCTCCATTTGCGGATTTATAACACTTTGCTCTGTTATAATAAGTACCATTAAACCTCTTTCAGCTTTATTACCTTTAATGAATTTATTAGAGGTAAGCAACGCTGTAATAACCGTGAAAAATGTTTATTTTTTAGCCTTTATATTGTCTTTTGGCGGTATTGCAGTTATTTTGCAAATTGTATTTATAGCAAGGAAATTAAAAATAAATTTAGCAGCCTTAATAATTTCGCGAATTTTTATAGCGCTTCTCTCAACTGCATTAGTTTTTATTGCATTAAAGATTTTTGATTTTTCTGTACATACTCAATCAAGCTATGGCACAACTATAACTTTTTCTGCTTCGCCAACCGCAATTTCCACAATTTTGCTTATAACTGTAATATGTTTTATTGCCTCTATAGCTCCAAATAATCTATATCAAAAAAAATATACCAATAATTTTTCAATTCGCTATTGACAAAAATCAAATTTATGGTATAATCAATGAGTATTTGGTGGATGTAGCTTAGTTGGTTAAAGCGCCAGTTTGTGGCACTGGAGACCGTGGGTTCGAGTCCCATCTTCCACCCCACAAAAAATAAGGCTTTGGCAAATGTTTGCCAAAGCCTTAAATAAACTAAATATTGGGGTGTCGTCAAGCGGTAAGACACAGCACTTTGACTGCTGCATTCGTAGGTTCGAATCCTGCCACCCCAGCCAAAAATCGACAAGTTTCGACAGAAGCTTGTCGATTTTACTTTTTCACTATTAACTCTTCACTTTTCTTTGCGGTCGATTTTTGACAGCACGCTCACCATATCCTTATATTCCTTGGCAGTTATTTCACCGTTTTGGAATTCCTGGAAAAGCTCTTGATGACGTGCTGTGTAATCTAAAATTTCAGGTTTATCCGTTGCATCGGTGTCATTTTCCTTTATCGGCACCGAACGGCGAATTTTATCTTGTGAATTTTTTTCAAAATTTTCCTTGCTATTTTCCGAGTTGTTGTATATAATATTATTAGCATCTAATATGGCTTGAACCTCCTTGGGCAACTGG
>JAZRMU010000074.1:0-27826 GCA_045647785.1 Acutalibacteraceae bacterium | reverse complement strand
TCTGCCACACCCAATCCGTCCAAGTTTGTGCAAATCTAAAGCTTGCACCTCGGGACGCTAGTTCGGATGCTGTGCGGTATGCTCCACCAAAAAAGACCATTCTCTTTCAAGAATGGTCTTTTAATTTTATTCACCCATATTTGTAATTTCGTTCGGCTTTTTGGTAGCAGATTTTGCTGCTTTAATTACAACATCTTTTTTGTGTTCCCACCGGCACTGAAGGCTGATATAATCCCAATTTTGCTCTTTTATGGAAATTGTAAACGAAACTTATGGCAACTTCAAAATTATTAAAAAATAGATAGTACATTATTCGAAACACCCAAATCCGGGTGTTTTGTTAGTATATTTCTACAAAATTCATGTTAAATACATAAAAAATATAAAAATGCTTGACAAAATTTATATGATAAGTTATTATTTAATATATAGTATTTAGGGTGTTTTTATGGATTATAGCCTTTGCACAGATGAACAGCTTGTCAAGATTATCGTGGCAGGGGATGAAGAACCTCTTCAGACCCTAATAGCTCGCTATGTTGGGGCTATTAAAGCTAAAGCAGTAGCTTTATGTCCATACGCTGACACAGATGATATGGTGCAAGTCGGTACTATTGCCCTTTATTCTGCCATTAGCGTATATGATGAAAATTTATCTAATTTCTCAACATTTGTAAACCTCTGCATTGAGCGCAGTCTTATCTCTGCTTATCGCAAGCTTTTTAATAAAAAAGAAATTCCTGAACACATTAAGGTTTCTTTGGATAATTTTGAAAACACAACTACTACAACTCCTGAATCATTGCTTATTGAAAAAGAAGAGTGCGATGCTCTTACTAAAAAAATCAAATCGACTTTATCGGATTTTGAGTATAGGGTTTTGGGCGAATTTTTAAGTAATTGTTCCTACGATGTTATTGCCGCCAAACTTTCGGTTGATAAAAAATCGGTTAATAACGCAATGGTGCGGATTCGAAACAAAATAAAGGCTATTAGATAGCTTTTATATACTCTGTGGATATCTACAGGGAACAAAATAAGAGAGAGGTACAAAAAATGTTTGAGGACAAGACACTAGTTTGCAAAGAGTGTGGCGAAGAATTCGTTTTCACCGCTCGTGAGCAGGAGTTCTACGAGTCAAAGGGCCTTGTTAACGAACCCAAGCGTTGCAAACCCTGCCGCGATAAGCGCAAGAACAACGGCAGAGGCCCGCGTGAAATTCACCAGGCTGTTTGTAGTGCCTGCGGCGGCGTTGCAGAACTTACATTCGTTCCTCGCGATGACCGTCCGGTTTATTGCAAGGAGTGCTATGCTAAGGTGAGAGCAGAAGCTGAAAACGCTAATGCTGAATAATTATATTTGCATAATATAAATATTCAACCGCCCAAAATTTTGGGCGGTTTTCTTCTTGAAAAATTCACATATTATTAATACAATTTTTCATTTTAGGTAGTAAAATATAATTATATTGAAAAAAGGGGGTCGTAATTTTTGGAAAAAATACTTATTGTTGATGATGATAAAAATATCTGTGAACTACTTAAGCTGTACATTGAAAAAGAAGGTTTTTCTTCTGTTATGGCATATGATGGTTTAGCTGCCGTAAATCTCGCCAAAACTGAAAATCCCGACTTAATTTTGCTCGATATTATGTTGCCTAAACTAGACGGTTGGCAGGTTTGCCGAGAAATACGAAAAAGCTCACAAGTACCTATCATCCTTGTAACTGCCAAGGGTGAAGTTTTTGATAAAGTCCTTGGACTTGAACTCGGCGCAGATGACTATGTTACAAAACCCTTTGACACAAAGGAAATTGTCGCTAGAATAAAGGCAGTTTTACGCCGAACAGCTAAAGAAAAGGATACCGATATTAAAGCGGCAGTTTTCGATAAGCTTTCGATTAATCTGACCAACTATGAATTGATCGTTGATGGACAGGCAATAGATACTCCACCAAAGGAATTAGAGCTTTTATATCATTTGGCTAAAAATCCAAACAGAGTTTTCACACGCGACCAACTTTTAGATGAGGTTTGGGGTTTTGATTATTACGGCGATTCCCGAACCGTGGATGTTCATGTTAAGCGTTTGCGTGAAAAACTCGAAGGTGTAAAATCCAATTGGGAACTTAAAACCGTTTGGGGTGTTGGATATAAATTTGAGGTTAAATAGGGGATAAGATGAAGCTTTTTAAAAAATTCTTTTTTACAACCTCGATTATTATTCTTGTTAGTCTTACAATTTTAACCAGCATACTATCTTTTGCAATTTCGAATTATTTTACAGCCGAAAAGTTTCGCTTGCTTGAGGATAGCTGCGAGGCAGTTTCATACTTTGTTTCAGCCGATATGAATTCGGTGAATTTCAAGCGAAATTTATTCAATATTATCAGCACTCAAAATAAAATTTCTGAAATTGATATTTTCGTTACCAATAGTAGTGGAGAAATTGTTCTATGCGGTTGCAGCGTTTTCCATACTGAAATGTCCTGCAATCATACCGATAAAGCGGTTTCATCAGAGGTGCTTATTGCAGCATCAGGCAAAAAATATTTAAATATAAGTAATTTAGGTGGATTATACTCTGACGACCAATATATTTGCGGCACAGAAATAATTTCCCCTGATGGTAGAATGTCCGGTTATATATTTGCTGCTGCCACAACCAGTTCACTGCGCAGCCTAATGAGGCGTATTTTCAGTATCTATATTTTTTCTGCGATAATACCGCTAATTATGATGTTTATTGCGGTGTTTACTATTTCATTTAATCAAACCAGACCTCTTAAGCTTATGTCAGAAGCAGCCAAAAGTATGGCAAATGGAGATTTCTCAAAAAGAATTCCTGTTATGAACGATGATGAAATCGGTGAGCTTTCGGCTTCTTTTAATAATATGACCGAAGCACTATCTAAAGCAGAGGGTATGCGCCGCAGCTTCATTGGGAATGTTTCGCACGAGCTTCGGACACCCATGACAACTATAGCGGGCTTTATTGACGGAATAATTGACGGTACGATTCCTAAAGAACGCCATATAGAATATCTTGGAATTATTTCTGATGAGGTTAAACGCCTTTCGCGCATTGTTGAATCAATGCTTAATATTTCAAGACTTGAGTCCGGTGCTATTACCTTAAATAAAACGAAATTCGATTTAACCTCAACGGTAATCAATGGTGTTTTGGGGCGGGAAAGTATTATTGAAAAGTATAATATTGAAATTTTAGGACTTGATTCTTTGCCCAAAGCAGAAATTTTTGCAGATTTTGACTTAATATATCAAGTAATGTATAATCTTATTGATAATGCCGTAAAATTTACAAATGATGGCGGTAAAATATCTTTTGCTATTTATAAAAATAGTGATAATATCGAATTTGCCATTAAAAATACGGGCGAGGGTATTGATAACGAGCATCAAGAATTTATTTTTGACCGCTTTTATAAAATCGATAAATCCCGCTCAAATAATAAAAATAGTTCCGGATTAGGACTTTTTATCGTGAAAACAATTGTTGAATTGCATTCAGGTACTATTTCTGTTGAAAGTGTTCCGGGCGACTATACATTGTTCAGGGTAGTTCTGCCAACTGGACTTTAGAAAGGATATTTTATATGGAAGAAAATAATCAGCTCAACAATAACGACATCGAGCAAATTGTTGAAGAAAACGAAGCAATACCTCCCACCGACGAGGTTTTATCGGAAATTTCCGAGATGGAAAATAATTTGAATGCAAATAATAGCGATGATGAGGTTCTATTTCAGCCGCTTGAGGAGGAACAAATCCTTATAAACCCTCCGCAATCGGCCGATGTTTCAGCTAATAAAAAAGGCTTTAAGGTTTTCGTGCTTTTTATTGCTGCTGCAATTGTGATAACCGCTTTTACAACCATAGGTTATTTTTCAGGTAAAAATAAAGCATCCGGAAATATTAACCATTCGTTGGACCTTGCTCCAAAGCCTACCGATACCGCTCAATACACCGCTGAAGCGGTTTATGAGATTGTCAATAAATCTGTTGTTGGTATCGCAGTTTACGATAACGAAAAAATTCAGGGATATGCTAGTGGTGTCATTTATTCCGAGGATGGATATATTATCACGAATGACCATATCTATGCTGATGTTGCCGGTGCTAAATTTAAGGTTTATACCTTTGACGGCAAAGTTTATTCGGCAAAATATTTAGCAGGCGACACAAGAAGTGATTTAGCAGTACTTAAGATAGATGAGTCGGGATTTTATCCTGCTACATTTGGCAATTCTGATGAATTGAAATATGGCGAAGCGGTTGTGGCAATAGGACGACCGAATGACGCTACTTCAAGCTCATCAATTACCGGTGGCTACATTTCGTTTTTAAATCGCCGAGTGTCAAATACTACCAGCTATGCTTCGCGACTAATTCAAACCGATTCAGCTATAAATCCCGGCAGCTCCGGAGGAGCGTTGGTTAACATGTACGGTCAGATCATAGGAATTACCTCTTCGAAGCTCGTAGGTAGTGAATATGAGGGCGTAGGATATGCAATACCTACCACAACCGTTAAATTCGTTGTTGAGGAGCTTATTGAGCACGGAGCGGTTGTTTCCCGCGCAAAGCTTGGAATATCTTATACCGAAATTAACGAAGTTACCGCAGAAATTAATAAAACCGAAATAACCGGTCTTTTAATTGCTGAAATTACGGAAGAATCTCCCTTATTTGGTAAAATTTCAAAAGGGGATATAATTACAGAAATCAACGGCAAGAAAATCACAAAAGGCGATATGGTTCTTGATATAATTGAGGAATGCAAGCCGGGAGATACTGTTGAACTTAAGATTTATATTACTAAAACAGGAAATTATAAAACCTATTCAGCTCCGCTTGCAAAAGCCGAAAGTGAGTCAAGCTACAAATCCGAACTAGCTTCAGATAATAAGAACGATGGTGGAACCTTCGATTTCCCGTACGGCTATTAAACTAAACACCGCAAGAAAATTTCTTGCGGTGTTTTAATTTGACAAAAATTGCGCGAAATTTGGTTTATAATTAGTGAAACGAGGTGCCGCTATGACTGTTTATATTGATGTTTTGATTTCCGTAAATATAATAGTTGATTATTTTTTGATCTTGTTAGCTGCCAAATTTTTAAACATTAAGGTTAAAACCTCTAAAATTATTCTTTCGGCAATAGTTGGCGGTTTTTTCTCGATTTACATATTTTTTCCGCATTTTTCAATTATTGTTGATACACTTTTTAAACTAATATGCAGCATAATTATGGTTTTGGTGGCATTCGGATATAAAAATATCAAGCGTTTATTCAGATGTAGCTGTTTTTTGTTTGTGATTTCATTTATTTATGGCGGAGCTATGTTGGCTATTGCGAACATTTTTCCGCTCAAGGCGATTATGGTTCATAATTCGATTGTGTACTACGATATTTCGCCGCTAATGCTTATATTATTTACAGGTTCATTTTACATCATTGCAATTGGGCTAAAATTCGCTTTAAAACGCAATAATGCGCTAGCAAAGAATTGTAGTGTGCAAATATCGTTTAACGGTTTAGAGAGCAATTTTGAGGGGATTTTTGATACAGGAAATTCCGTGAAAGATATTTTATGCGGTAGTGAAGTGCTTATAATTGACAAAACGGCAGCCACAAAGCTTTTAAAAGGGGAACCGAAGGATTATCCAAGCGCCTATCGAGTAATACCGATTTCGACCGTATCGGGTGCTAGATTGCTTGAAGGCATACGCTGCGAAAAAGCTTCAATTCATTTTGATAATAAATGTTTAACGCTAGATAATCCCGTTTTAGCTATTTCAGAAACAAAAATTGATAAAGAATATTCGGTGTTATTAAATCCCGAAATTTTAACAAAGGCGGAGGCTTGAAATGCACAGTAAAATTTATAATTTAATTTCAATTTTTCTTTTCAAATTAGGAATACAAAAAAGCGCTTTTTATATAAATGGCCCCGAAACTTTACCTCCACCGCTTACAAATGAGGAGGAGATAATAGTTTTAAGTGAGTTCGAAACAAATAAGGACGCAGTGCGCGAAAAACTAATAGTTCATAATCTTCGACTTGTGGTTTATATTGCCCGAAAATTTGATACCTCCACTGCTTCGGTAGAGGATTTGATTTCAATAGGAACAATTGGGTTAATTAAAGCGGTTAATACTTTTTGTCCTGAAAAAAACATTAAGCTTGCAACATACGCATCGCGTTGTATTGAAAACGAAATCTTAATGTATTTGCGAAAAAATTCTGCTCGATGCGGCGAAATTTCAATAGATGAGCCGCTTAATGTGGATTGGGACGGAAATGAGCTATTGCTTTCTGATGTTTTAGGTAGTGATACTGAAGATATCGGGAAAGGCATTGAGCAGGAGGATGAGAAACATTTACTTTCAAAATTGATTAATGATTTACCTCAAAGAGAAAAGCAAATCATGGTTATGCGATTTGGACTTGCGGGTTTTAACGAATTAACCCAAAAGCAGGTTGCAGATACACTTGGTATTTCACAGTCATATATATCTCGTTTAGAAAAAAGAATTATTGACAAACTAAAAAAACAGTTTGAAAAGGTTGAATAACATCTCGTTATAGACCTCGTATTGTAAAGTTTTTGCGGAATTTAAAATGCAACGCACCATTAAGGTGCGTTGCATTTTGTTATAGAGCGATTAAATTATTAATATAGTTGCGACACCAAAATAAATTAATAAGGAAATGGCATCAACAATAGTTGTGATAAATGGGCTTGCCATAACCGCAGGGTCAAGACCGATTTTCTCGGCTAGCATAGGCAAAATAGAGCCAACAATTTTAGCAATTGTTACGGTAGCCAGCAGCGTTAAACTTATTACAAGATTTTCAAGCATTGAGCTAATACCGCTTCCGCCTAAAATCCACATATCAAAAACGATAATTTTAATAAAGTTTACAACCGCAAGAATTCCACCGCAAATCAAAGCTACACGCAACTCTTTAAACACAACTTTAAAAATATCTCTAAATTCAATTTCGCCGAGAGAGAGTCCGCGGATGACAGTAACCGATGACTGACCACCCGAGTTACCGCCCGTACCCATTATCATAGGAATAAAGGCGATTAGGGCAGGGCATAACTTTAATTTTTCCTCGAAGGAAGAAATTATGAGACCCGTAAAGGTCGCCGAAATCATTAAAAGCAAAAGCCAGGGTATACGCTTTTTAACAGTTTCAAGAATACCAAGCTTCAAATATGGTTTGTCAGTTGGTAAAATAGCTGCCATTTTCTCAATGTCTTCGGTAGCTTCCTCTTCGATAACATCGATTGCGTCATCAACAGTAATTATACCAACAAGTCGGTCCTCGTTATCAACGACAGGGAGGGCAATAAGGTCGTATTTCTTAAGCAGATTAGCAACAGTTTCTTTATCTGTATCGGTTGTTACCTTTATAACATTCGTTTGCATAATCTCGGAAATTTCCTGCTCCGGATTTCCAATAACTAAAGATCGAAGTGTTACAAGGCCAATAAGCTTTCTGGAATTTTCGGTAACATAACAAGTATTAACAGTTTCCTTATCGATACCTGTGCGATGAATAATATCCAAAGCTGCGTTTATGGTAATCGAACTGCGGAAATTAACAAACTCCGTAGTCATTACACTGCCCGCGCTGTCTTCAGGATATTTTAATAATTCATTAATTTCCTTGCGCATATCGGAAGAAGCTTGCTTAAGTATTCGTGATACAACATTAGCAGGCATTTCCTCAATAATATCAACAGCATCATCTGCATAAAGCTCATTAATAACCGCTTTAAGCTCCTTATCCGAAAAACACTCAATCAAAAGCTCTTGGAAATCGGCTTCCATTTCAACAAACGTATCAGCAGCAAGACCTTTTGGCAGCATCCTAAAAATTTTAGGGAGCAGTTCCTTATCGGTGTTTTCAAGAAGCGCTGCAATATCAACGCTGTTCATAGAGATTAATACATCTTTAAGCGATGCAAATTTTCTGTTCTCAATCAGAGAAAGAATTGTATTTTCTAATAAAACATTATTTTCATCCATAAAAAAAGTCCTCCTTTGGTTTCTAACCTCGGGATGACGGCAAAATAAATTTAATGTTTACGCAAATCAAACGCAAACAGTGCTGAAAATTTATTTTGCTGACGCCCCAAGGGAGTTATACTTCGACTGTCCGCGTCCATTTGATTCACCTCACAATAAAATTATATATTAATTCTATCATTTATTAGTTTTTTTGTCAAATATTTTTGCTATAACATAAAAAAATATTTGACATATATTTGTTAATGTGATAAAATCTATAAGTATTTGATAGAGGTGCATTGCTTCATTAGTAAAATCCGTGTAAGTTTCGGGCGAAATGTTGCGGCTTTGAAAGGGAAGGGTGCCGAAGGCGATTTTGCCCAAAATCGTTCTGGCAATACGGGTTAATACCTTTGTTGTTGTCGCACGTTTGTGCGGAGCGCTATCTGATTATCTTTATTGTATCATTAGTTTGATAATACCAAGATAGCAGTTTAGTGTTCATCACTTTGCTGCTATATTTTTTAGGGAGATGTATTTATGGTTAAAGTATTAAAGTTTGGAGGAACATCTTTAGCTTCGGCAGATCAATTTAAAAAAGTTGCCGAAATTGTTAAGGCTGAAAAATCTCGTCGGTATGTTATCGCATCGGCTCCCGGCAAAAGATTTTCCGATGATACCAAAGTAACCGATCTTTTAATTTCTTGTGCATCGGCTTTGCCGGATGTTTCAAAGGCTACAGAGATTTTTAGCGAAATTGAATGTAGATATAATGACATTATCCGTGATCTTGGAATTAATTTTTCTCTTGAGGATGATTTCGCTGCAATTAAATCTAAATTTGTAGAAGCCAATGTCTATGATTTTATTGTTAGCCGAGGAGAGTATCTTAATTCTAAAATTTTAGCCTGCTATTTGGGTTATAAATTTATTGATGCTGCTGATTGCATCTTTTTCGGCAAGGATGGTAAGGTTGATTTCGAGAAAACCTATAAAACAATTATTAAATTCGCGCATTCTGCTGAATTTGCTGTTTTCCCGGGATTTTACGGCACAGACTTTAACGGTAATGTAAAAACCTTCTCGCGTGGCGGTTCGGACATTACGGGCTCCATAGTTGCTGCCGGTATCGGTGCAGATATCTACGAAAACTGGACCGATGTTTCAGGATTCTTGATGGTTGACCCAAGAATTGTTGAAAATCCTAAACCTATTGCAGAAATCACATACCGTGAGTTGCGTGAGCTATCTTATATGGGCGCAACCGTACTGCACGAGGATGCAGTGTTTCCTGTCCATAAAACCGGTATTCCGATTAATATTCGCAATACAAACAGCCCTGAAGATTCTGGTACAATGATTGTTAAAAAGGCTACAAAGGTCTCAAGCGATACTATTATTACAGGTATCGCAGGTATGAAGGGATTTTCGGCTATTTATATTGAAAAAGATATGATGAATAGCGAAATCGGATTCACCCGCAAGGTGCTTTCGGTGCTTGAAAACAGAAACATCAACTTCGAGCATTTGCCTTCGGGTATTGATACTATGACAATAGTATTAAAATCTGATTATATTGCCGACTGTGAACAAGCACTTATTGAGGAAATCTCAAGGGAGGTAAATCCTGATTCTATTTATGTATATGACCAATTGGCTCTTATTGCAGTTGTTGGTCATGGAATGCAAAAAAGTAAGGGCACAGCTTCGAAGCTGTTTTCAGCCCTTGCCAACGCAGGAATTAATATTCGTATGATCGATCAGGGCTCTAGTGAGCTTAATATTATTGTTGGAATCAACGAAGAAGATTATGTTTCTGCTATTAATGCTATTTACAACAAGTTTATCTTTGGGGTGTAAAAATGATTTGTAACAATATTTCAATTAATTCGTGCGGTGTACTTGAATTCGCCGGACAAAATACTTTGGAGCTAGCGAAAAAATACTCTACACCGGTATATCTGCTTGATGAAGATCGTATTCGCTATAACTGCCGCACCTATTATAACGCTATGTTAGAGGCGTACGGAGAAGGCAATTTCGCTGTTTTGTATGCCAGTAAAGCAAATTCCTTTAAAAAGATTTATGAAATTGCAAATGAAGAAAATCTTTGTGTTGATGTTGTATCTTCCGGAGAAATTTATACAGCCCTTAAAGCTGGTTTCCCGTTATCTAATGCTTATTTCCATAGCAATAATAAAACCGATGAAGATGTTGATTTTGCTATTAAAAACGGTATTGGCTACTTCGTAGTTGATAACGAGGAAGAATTATATGTTATAAATGAGGTTGCTGAAAAATACGGAATTAAACAGAATATCCTGCTTCGTTTAACACCAGGTATTGATACCCACACCTACGAGGCGGTTAACACAGGTAAGGTTGATTCTAAATTCGGTACCGCTATTGAAACAGGGCAGGCCGCTGCTATTGTTGCTAAAACTTTAGGTTTTAAAAATATTAATTTAAGTGGTTTCCACTGCCATATTGGCTCAATGGTATTCGATTCCGATACATTCCTTCGCGGCGCGGAAATAATGCTTGATTTTATTTCTGAAATGTATAATACGCACGGCTTTGTTACCGAGCAGTTAGACCTCGGTGGAGGCTATGGTGTGCGCTATGTTGATAGCGATGGTATAATTGACATTAAAGCAAATATCATTCAGGTAGCCGAATACATTAAATCCGAAACTTCAAAATTAAATATTAAAATGCCAAAAATTCTTTTAGAGCCAGGTCGAAGCATTGTGGCTGATGCAGGCATGACTCTTTATACGGTCGGCACTGTTAAAAGAATTACAGGCTATAAGAACTATGTTTCTATTGATGGTGGTATGACCGATAATCCGCGATATGCACTTTATCAGTCAGAATACACCTTATTCAACGCCGGAAAGGCTAAAGATTCGGCAACACTCCTTTGCGATGTTGTAGGTCGCTGCTGTGAAAGTGGTGATATTATTCAGCCTGATGTGATGCTGCCTGAAACCGAGCGTGGCGATGTAATTGCAGTTTGCACAACCGGTGCGTACAACTATTCGATGGCTAGTAACTATAACAGAATTCCGCGTCCACCCGTTGTAATGCTCAAAAACGGCGATAATTATTTAGCGGTTCGTCGCGAAACTTTAGATGATTTATTAAATTGTGATTTATAATTTGTCATAAAATCAATCCTCCGTTCATACCTTTTACCAAAAGGAAAAGACACGGAGGATTGATTTTATGGAAACAAAATCGAGCATCTATAAAGATATTGCCACAAGAACAGGCGGAGATATTTATATTGGGATTGTTGGTCCGGTAAGAACAGGAAAATCAACCTTTATTAAGCAATTTATGAAAAAAATTGTTCTGCCTAATATTGATGGAGAATTTGAGCGAGAGCGCGCAAATGATGAGCTTCCGCAATCCTCCGCTGGAAGAACAATAATGACAACAGAGCCCAAATTCATACCAGAAAACGCCGTTAATATATGTCTTGATGATATTTCAAATTTAAATGTAAGGCTTATAGATTGCGTTGGTTATATTGTGCCTAGCTCTCTCGGCTATATAGAGAACGAGCAACCGAGAATGGTAATGACCCCTTGGTATAACGAGCCCATACCATTTAATATGGCGGCTGAAATTGGCACAAAAAAAGTCATTACTGAACATTCGACTATTGGTCTTGTGGTAACTACTGATGGCTCAATAAGCGATATTCCAAGGGAAGAATATGCAGAAGCAGAAGAGCGTGTAATCGCAGAGCTTAAAGAGATTAACAAACCTTTTGTTGTTATCCTTAATTGTATGTATCCCGAATCCGAGGAAGCGAAAGACTTGGCAAACGCCTTGTCAGAAAAATACGGAGTCCACGTTATGCCTGTAAGCTGCCTTGAATTAAACGAAGAGGATATTAAGCATATTTTATGTAAAATCCTATACGAATTCCCCGTTAAAGAAATTGATATCGGTTTCCCAATGTGGATTAATTCTTTACCGCTTGACCATTGGCTGCGCTCAAAAATAACCGATACAGTTAAAAATTCTTGTGCTGATATCAGTAAAATCAGCGATGTCGACTGTTTTAACTGTAAATTAATAGAGAATGAGCACATTGAACATACACAAATCAAAAATATTGATTTAGGAACAGGTACCGCAAAGGTAAATGTTAGTATTAACAAAAACTTATTTTATAAAATCCTTGAGGAATCGACTGGAATTAAAATTAACGGCGAGCAAGAACTTTTGGCTACTCTCATAGAATTATCTTTAATGAAAAAAGAGTACTTGCGCATTAAGGATGCTTTAGATGAGGTAGAAGCTACTGGTTATGGAATTGTTATGCCGTCATTAGAGGAGTTAAGACTTGAAGAACCCGAAATTATGCGCCAAGGCGGCAGATACGGTGTCAGACTTAAAGCATCGGCACCATCGATTCATATGATGAAAGCGGACATTGCTACCGAGGTTAGCCCAATAGTAGGCTCCGAAAAACAAAGCGAAGACCTTATTATGTATTTACTGAAGGAATTTGAGGAAAATCCTGTTAAGATTTGGGATTCAAATATATTTGGAAAGTCGCTTCATGAGCTGGTAAATGAAGGATTGCACGCGAAGCTTGCGCATATGCCAAGCGATGCCAGAATAAGACTTCAAGAAACTCTCGAGAGAGTTATAAACGAGGGCTGCAACGGTCTTGTTTGTATAATTTTATAATATAAAAGCGGGTAGGGAAGACCTACTCGCTTTTTTAGATAATTTTACTTTTTGGCAAAAATTTTGTTAAAAAATGGACAACATTATTTCTAGATAAAATTAGTGTTATTCATCCATATCATCAGCTTTTTTATTAGGTTTAACATTCGCTAAAGGATTTGCATTAATAGCATCTTCAATTTGCTTATTAGCAACGTGAGTATAGATTTGAGTTGTGCCAAGATTAGCGTGTCCTAAAACCTCTTTAAGAACTCGCACATCAACATTGCCTTGCTGATACATAAGGGTTGCAGCCGTGTGGCGCAGTTTGTGTGTAGAAAGTCCTAAATCTCCAAGACCCGCTTTCTCAAGATAACTTTTAACAATATGTTGTACCGTTTTATTACTAATTCTGCGCTTATTTCTGCTAATAAAAAGAGCGTTTTTATAGTTGACAGGTACACCTTCATTGGGTCGCACCCGTAAATATGCATTAAGCGCGTCGGTACAAGCCTTGTTCATATAAACGACTCTTTCTTTGTTACCTTTACCTAATATTCTTAAAGCGCCTTCAGAACTGATATCGGTTAAATTCAGACCTACGAGTTCTGATAAACGCATTCCACAATTCAAAAAAAGTGTAATTATGCAGTAATCTCGCTCTTGATATTGCCCATTTACTGAATCTAGTAATTTCAGGGAATCCTCTAAAGTAAGATGCTTCGGCAAGGATTGTCGTATCTTGGGCGATTCCAACAACTCGGCGGGGTTAACCTCCAATAAATGCTCTTGAACCGTTAAATATCTAAAGAAATTGCGAAGAGTTGAAGCCTTGCGAGCGCGAGTAGCTGCATTATTACCGCGTTCAGCCTTACAGAACACTAAAAATGCATATAGGTCGCTTAATGTAACTGATTTTATCAAATCAAGGTCTACGCCGGAAATATCGATTTCATTAAACTCGATTTCAGACGATACAAATTTTCTGGATGATAGAAGGTATCGAAAGAAGGTCTGCAAATCGAAAGCATATTCATCAATAGACTTGGAAGATTTACCTTTAATAGTATCATTGTAGGCTAAAAAGTTTCTGATATAAATAGGTAATGCCAAAAATTGTTCATGTTTCAAAGTTAGATACTCCTATAAATAGATTAATATAGTATGATATTAAAATTAATAAGCATAAGTATATAGATATAATAAGGTATAAGAAGTATTAAGCCGGGTTATGCAAACGATTATACCTCTCACCCCAATTATACAAAATATTAATTTTGTATAATTCGTAGTATAGAGATACAAGGGTAAAATATATTAATTTATTCTTTTCCCTATTAAAAACATTAATGCGGCACTCATAAAACTGAATGCCGCAAAATAATAATTTTATCTCTCTTCTCTAAAATATGATAAACCTAGGCTCTGCGGCGGATGATTTTCCTTTTTATCACGAATGCTGGTTATAATAAGAACAATAACAGTTACTACATAAGGCAGCATTTTAAATATTTCTTTGCCTGCGAAGCTTACGCCCTCGATATAGCTACTGGCTACATACAGTGCACTGAAAACAATTGAGCCGATAATACCTAAATTAGGCTTCCAAACAGAGAAAATTACGAGTGCGATTGCTAACCAACCGATTGCATCGATACAATATTCCCAGTTACCGTTTAAATAATCCATAATAAAAGATAAACCGCCAAGACCGGCAATGGCACAACCGATGCAGGTAGCGAGATAACGGTATTTAGTAACATTTATTCCTGCAGCATCAGCAGTGGCTGGATTCTCCCCTACTGCTCTTAAATGTAACCCAACTTTAGTTCGGGAAAGAATATAAGAGGTTACAATAGCGATAATTATTGCTAAATAAACCAGTATTCCGTGCGATAAGAAAATTTTGCCGAACCATCCTAAATCTTTAGCAAAAGGAAGCGAAGCTGTGAAATATTTACTGCCCTTGCTGTAAATTGCTCCGGTTTGAGCTATCATAAAGTTGGAAACACCAACACCAAAGGTTGTGAGCGCTAAACCGGTAACATTCTGATTGCAGCGCAGGGTTACAGTCAAGAAGCTAAATATTAGTCCCATTAGAGCCGAACCTATCAATGCAGCTAAAATAGGGATAATAACAGCTAAAATAGGCACAACGGAGCGTTTTGCAGCAGTTAAATATAGATATTCTGCAAAACATCCGCACGATGCTCCAACACACATAACACCGGGTATTCCTAGGTTTAAGTGTCCTGATTTTTCGGTAATTGTTTCTCCGGTAGAGCCTAATAAAAATGTCATTCCAAGGCGAAGTGCACTAACTATAAAAGCTATCATTATGCATTCTCCTTTCGTGATTTATTAAAAACAATTTTATAGGTAAGGAAAAATTCGCAGCCTATAATAAAGAATAAAATTATACCGACAACAATATCAGAAATTGCTTGCGGGATTCTAAAATCTGTTGAAATTTGACGCGAGCCAATATCAAGGAAAACTATTAAAAACGATGTTAAAACCATATAAAGCGGATTAAATTTGGCAAGCCAAGATACCATAATAGCAGTAAATCCTCTGCCGCCCACGGTAGTAGTGCTTATAGTGTGATTTGTGCCACCAACCAGAAGCAGGCCACAAATACCGCAAATTGCACCCGAAACAACAAGAGTTCTAATGATAACCTTTTTAACATTTATACCAATGTATTTAGCGGTATTTTCACTCTCTCCTACTACAGAAATTTCATAGCCCTGTTTTGTGTATTTTAAATAAATAAACACACCGATAGTTAAAATAGCAACGATAATTATATTGAGTAAATAATCGTAACCTGCGATTTTAGGTAAACCAAACTGTGGTAATGGAGTTAAAACACCTGATCCGCTCTTAACATATACCTTAAGGAAATAAGATACCAATTGAATTGAAATATAGTTCATCATAAGAGTGAACAGGGTTTCATTAGTATTCCAAATTGCTTTAAAAACAGCGGGAATAACTGCCCAAATAACACCGGCTAATATGGATGCAATAACCATAACAATAAGTAGAATAGGCAATGGCAAAATATTGCCTAAAAATTGCATAACAAGGATAGTTGCAAGTCCGCTAATAAGAACCTGTCCCTCTGCACCTATATTCCAAAATCGCATTTTAAAAGCAGGTGTAACTGCAAGAGATACTCCAAGCAGCATTGCAACATTTTGCAAATGACTCCAAATGCGAAGCTTCACAAGATCCGGATTTTTAACCTTAATTCCAAAGTTGCCGTCAATCATTGAAATGAAAATATCGAAGGGATTTTTCTTGGTCAAAAGCACTAATATAACAGAAGAAACAATTAGCGCTAATAAAATGGCGATAGCGCGCACTGCAAAGGCTTTATACCAAACCATCGGTTCTCTTTTAGTTATATGGAAAAGTTTTTCTTTATGTGCTGCCTGATTACTCATTCAAGCTCTCCCCTTCCGTTTTTATAGAATCATCTGATTTAGTCATTAAGAAGCCAATATCTTCTTTTGTGGCAGTGCGAGCGTCAACTATACCCGTAACTTTACCGCCACCTATTACAAGTATTTTATCGCAAAGTTCAAGTAAAACATCGAGGTCCTCGCCAACAAAAATAACAGCTACACCCTTTTCTTTTTGCTCGTTTAAAAGATTATAAATGGTGTATGAAGAATTAATATCAAGACCGCGAACAGGATATGCTGCCATTAAAACAGTTGGAGATGAAGCAATTTCTCTACCAACCAGCACCTTTTGAACATTACCACCGGAAAGACGTCTAACTGGTGTAGTAGCACCAGGAGTTACTACCTTTAAATCCTCGATAATACGGTTGGCAAGGTCCTTCGGAGCTTTTTTTTCAAGGAATATAGAACGACCCTTTCTATAGCTGCGGAGCATCATATTGTCGATAATATCCATATTGCCAACAAGTCCCATACCAAGACGGTCTTCGGGCACAAATGAAAGACGCACACCCAAATCTCGAATTTGAATAGGTGTTTTATTGAGTAGATTATCGGTTTCGCCTGTTTTGGGGTTGTTATAGAAAATTTCGCCATGCGAAAGCTTCTGCAAACCTGCGATTGACTCAAGTAATTCACGTTGTCCAGAGCCTGCAATACCTGCAATACCTAAAATTTCGCCGGAATAGACAGTAAATGTAACATTATCTAAAACCTTTATACCATCGCGATTAATGCAATCAAGACCGTTTACAACAAGTCTTTCCTGCGGATTCTTCGGCTCGGTACGGTTAATATTAAGTTCTATTTTTTCGCCAACCATCATTTCTGTAAGGTCAGATTCATTAGTTTCGACAGTTGCAACGGAGCCGATATACTTACCCTTTCTTAAAACAGCAACACGGTCAGAAAGTGATAAAACCTCGTGAAGCTTATGAGTAATAATTATTATGGATTTCCCAGACTCTTTCATCTTGCGAAGCACAGAGAAAAGCTTTTGAGTTTCTTGCGGGGTTAAAACTGCAGTAGGTTCATCGAGAATTAGAATTTCTGCACCACGGTATAAAACCTTAATAATTTCAACAGTTTGCTTTTCAGAAACCGACATTTCGTAGATTTTTTTATTAAAATCAATTTCAAAACCGTATTTATGGGCGATTTCCTCAACGGCAGATTGAGCCTGCTTTAAATCGAACTTTTCATCCAATCCCAAAACTATATTTTCAGTAGCAGAAAATACATCAACAAGTTTAAAATGTTGATGTACCATACCGATTTTATAATCAAACGCATCTTTAGGTGATGAAATAACGGCTTTTTCTCCGTTTATTAAAATTTCGCCATCATCCGGGAAATATATTCCGGCAATCATATTCATCAGCGTTGTTTTACCGCTGCCATTTTCGCCGAGAATAGCAAGAATTTCGCCGCGGTTAATCTGCAAATTTATTCCTTCGTTTGCAGGAATTCCGCCGAAATATTTGCTAATGTTTTTTAATTCAATAGCAATATTAGAATTCATAAACAACCTCCGTTTTAGGAATTAAAAAGGAACTGAACATTCAGTGCTTTTTTAATTCTTAAAAGCGTTTAGGCGGAGCAGAAAATGCTCCGCCTGAACCTTATTAATTAAATTAGAACTTTTCGTTGAGGCAATTGATACCGTCAATTCTTAAGTCGAAATAAGGAGCTGAACGATGTTTAGATTCCTCAAATACACCGTTGGCAACTGCCTCTGTATCAGCCGCGAAAGCAGCATCTGTATCAACGTCAGCCATATAAGTAGTTAAAGCAGCGCCTTTAACTGTAAAGTTCTTGTTATCGAATACATTGAGTGTACCGGCCTTGAATTCAGCAACAGCAGCCTTAATTTTATCAACAGTACCCTCAGCAGCTACGTCAAGGTTAACACCTGTAAGAACTACAGAGCCTTCTTTGATACCACCGCACCAGTCAGCTGCGATAGCCTCGCCCTTAACATGGCATCTAATGATGTAGTTGAAATAAGGCGACCAGTCGATTCTGGAAGAAACAATGAATGTATCGGGGCAAGAATCGTATGTGCTTCCGTTATAGGAAACATCAGGAACACCTGCAGCTTCGCAAGCACCGGGAGCACCCATAGAGTCAGCGTGCTGGCTAATAAGAACACAGCCCTTAGAAATTAAAGCTTCAGCAGCATTTTTCTCTTCGTTTACATCGTACCAGCTACCAGTGAACTGAACATCCATAGTAACGGTCGGGCAAACAGATTTCGCACCAAGATAGAAAGAAGTGTAACCGGAAATAACTTCTGCGTAGGTGAAAGCGCCTACATAGCCCATTTTAGCCTGATCAGCAGTGATTTTGCCTTCTTCGATCATCTCGTTGAGTTTTAAGCCTGCAGCGATACCTGCAAGGTAGCGACCCTCATAGATGGAAGCGAAAGCGTTGTGATAGTTAGCAAGACCTTGTGTGTGAGCCTTTGTACCGGTAGCGTGGCAGAATTGAACATTCGGATACTCACTAGCAGCCTGAATCATAAAATCTTCATGGCCGAAAGAGTTAGCGAATACAATTGAGCAGCCCTGACCTACTAAATCTTTAGCAGCAATGTAGCACTCGTTGCCTTCGGGAACGTTTGTTTTAATGATTACCTGCTCGTCTTTAAGACCTAGAGCAGCTTGGGTTGCTTTTGCAGCATTGATGAAGTTAAGGTCATAAGTAGACTGTTCATCATGTAAGCAAATGAAACCGATTTTGAACTCTGCCGGTACCTCGAAATCGGGTGTGTAAGCAAGTTCAGGAAGGGGTGATTGACTCATACCGAGTGAATCAGTGGTTTTTGCGCAACCGGCAAATGCAAGAATCATTACAAGTGCCATTGCAAGTGCGAGAATTTTCTTCATTTTGGATTCTCTCCTTCAAAATTTTTTTATTTATATACCCATTGGGGTAGATAAATCAATCACAAAAGATGATGCTTCCATCATCCTTCATTTGGGCAACACGAGCTAGCGACTCAACGCGCACACCTTTTGAGCGAACCAAATCTCCGCCGGGCTGATAAGCTTTTTCGATCACAATTCCCGCGCCTACAACCTCTGCTCCTGCGGCTGTAACAAGCTCGATAAGTCCGCAAAGAGCTTTACCGTTTGCAAGAAAATCATCGATAAGAAGAACCTTGTCCGAAGGGGTTATGTATTCTTTAGAAATTATAACATTATTTTTGTTACCATGAGTAAAGGATTCAACCTCTGCACAATAAAAATCATCGGAAATATTTAATGTTTTCGATTTTTTTGCAAATACCATAGGAACGCCAAAATACTGCGCAGTTAGTGCAGCAATACCTATTCCAGATGCTTCAATTGTTACTATTTTATTAACTCCGCAATCCTTAAAAAGGCGGTAAAATTCTTTTCCAAGCTCACAAATAAAGGCGATATCCATTTGATGATTAATAAAACTATCAACCTTTAAAACATTACCGGGAAAAACCTTACCATCCCTCAATATGCGTTCTTCTAATAACTGCATTTCATACTCCCGAAAAAAATAATTTTTTATTAATTTTGTATAATAGAATTATAACGCGGCAAAATTATTTTGTCAACAAAAACATAGTGTGAAATTTGTCAATTTCAATTAGAAAACCACTATATATGCAGTTTCCTATTGATTTTTTGTCGAAAACAAAATACAATGAAAATAAAAAATTAAAGGAAATGGCTTATGAAAAAAATTAAATCAAAAGTACTTAACTTTTTCAAGTGGATATGGAATCAAGTGAAAGACTGGCACAACCTGGTAATACTGCTAATAGTTGCAGCAGTATTGTTTTTAATTTGCCTTTTTATTGTTGCGCTCGGCTTATTCTTAATAGATAAGAAAATTCATTTAATAACTGCCGGTGGTATTGTTCTTGCATTTTGGATGGGGCCTTTTACTCCGTTCTGGCCTTTATGTATTGCGATAACATTGGGAATACGAAAGTTTATCGAAATTATTTTTTATAATAAATCGCAATTATAATGAGCTCGCTCGCCACCGATGAATTTTGCGCGGGTACGAGCGGCAATAACTGTCGCTGCACCAATTTTGTTATTTTCAAGGCGCACCGGCACAGCCACACTCTTTAAGTGCATACCGATAAGAGTGAAACCGATATCAATACCGGCGTCTGCCTTGATACTTTCAACGGCAACCGGATTCTCAAACCCACCAAAAGCGGCGGTGGCAAAAGATCCACCCGCTTTAGGCTGCGGCACAACATTCACAAATTCCGAGTTATATGGCAGAGCTGCTTTTTCGATAATTATCGCACGATTTAAATGCTCACAGCATTGTGCTGCAAGAAATATATTCTTTTCTTTAAGCGCTGAATGAATTGCATTAAAGAGCTCCTCACCAAAATTTGGATTAGAATTTTTTCCGATACTATCCCCTGCCACCTCGCTCGTAGAACAGCCAACGACAAATATTGAACCTTCTTTAAGATTTGCTTTTTCACATAATTCTAAAACGGCAGCTCGTGCCTGTGAACAAATGCTCATATTATTCTCTCCATTTTAATAAATTTTTAAGCTTAAAATTTTTGTTAATTAGTTCGAGCATTACATAGCAGATTGACATTCCGCAAACACCCTGCAGAATATTGCCTGTAACCGAAGCGATAGCGCCAATACCATAGCCAAGTATAAAACATTCATAAATAAAATAACCGACTACCATAAATAGCTCTGATACACAGCCGAAAATTAGAGTTTTAAACGGTGAAAATTTTTTACTGCAAGCTAGAGCAATAATAAGGGCGATGCATCCCTTAATCAAAAATGTAGCAGGCACATAGGTGATGTAGCCAAACATAATATCAGCTAGTGCACTGCCGATTGCTGATGCTAAAAAGCCATAAACAGGACCTAAAATCACACCGCTTAATAAAACAAATCCATCTCCGAGATTAATATACCCACCAGTAACAGTAATAGGTATTTGGATAATAAAGGTAGTTACACATATAATTGCAGCAAAAAGTGCTGAAATTACCGGTTTTAAAATTTTATTTTTCATAAATAATCTCTCCTATAATAAATCAGCAATATCTAGTATTAATCGTTCAGTCTTTTCCCAACCAATACACGGGTCGGTTATAGATTGACCGTATGTTTCGCCGCCGACCTTTTGACAGCCATCAACAAGATAGCTTTCAATCATAAAGCCTTTAACAAGCTTCTTGATATCATCAGAATGTCTGCAGCTGTGCAAAACTTCCTTGCAAATTCTAATTTGTTCCAAATACTGCTTACCAGAATTAGAGTGATTAGTATCAATAATAACACCGGGGTTTTTGTATTTTTGCGCATCGTAAATTTCGCAAAGTCGAATTAAATCTTCAAAATGATAGTTAGGATATGCCTGACCAAATTCATTTACATAGCCACGCAAAATGGCGTGAGCGTGTTCATTACCTGCAGACTTAACCTCCCAACCACGATAAATAAAGGTGTGAGAACTCTGGGCTGCCTTAATTGCGTTCATCATAACCGAATAATCGCCACTGGTGGGGTTTTTCATACCAACGGGTATACCAAGTCCACTTGCAGTTAAGCGATGCTGCTGGTTCTCAACAGAGCGAGCGCCGACAGCAACGTACGCTAACAAATCGGATAAATAACGGTGGTTTTCGGGATAGAGCATCTCATCAGCACAGGTAAAGCCCGTTTGAGTAATAGCATCAATATGCATTTTACGAATAGCTATAAGTCCGCTTAACATATCAGGCTTTTCGTCAGGATTGGGCTGATGGAGCATACCTTTATAGCCCTCACCAGTAGTTCTGGGCTTGTTAGTATAAATTCTTGGAATTATGAAAATTTTATCTTTAACCTTTTCTTGTACTTCGCGAAGCCGAGAAATGTATTCAAGCACAGAATCGTGCTTATCGGCAGAGCAAGGACCAATTACAAGAATTAGTTTATCGTTTTTACCTTCAAAAATGTCTTTAATCTCCTTATCGCGAGACTCCTTAAGCTTTATAAAGCCTTCTGGAAGGCTGTATCTTCTTTTAATCTGCGCAGGAACGGGTAGCTTTCGTGTGAATTCCATTTCCATTGCTATTTCACCTCGGTAATATTTTTATTAAATAGTCGGCGGCGTACGGTTGAGCGGCGCATCATATCCTTTATTGCCTCGCTATTGCCGTCCTTAATATGATTTCTCAAAGTAATGAAATCTTTTTCAAAAAGCTCCATCATATTTATAAGCGGCTCGCGGTTTAACAAAAACAGCTCTGACCACATATTTTCGTTAATATTTGCAATTCGTGTTAAATCTCTAAATGAGTCGCCCGTATAATCTTCTAAATGCTCAGCTTCATTACAGGTCATAAGACAAACAGCAATGCAGTGAGCAAGCTGAGATAGAAAAGCAATCATATCATCATGTTCGGTAGCGCTAAGCTCTGAAATGCGAGCAAATTTTAATATTTTACCGATTTCCTTACAAATATTCACTGCTTCTTGAGTGTTTTTATCGGTGGGAACAACTATGTAATTAGCTCCGTAGAACATCTTTTCATCACTATTTTCTACGCCGTACACTTCCCTACCAGCCATTGGGTGAGCGGCAATAAATTCGATATCATCACGCAATATTGCGTTGATTTCATCAATAATCGAGGTTTTAACACCTGTGACGTCAGTAATGAGTGTGCCCGCCTTAATTAAATGTTGATTATTAATTATCCAATCAACAAAAACTTTTGGATATAGCGCAAAAATGATTATGTCAGCCGCAGCAATAAGTTCGGAATTTATCTCACTTGAGCCGTTATCAATTATGTTGTTTTTCATTGCATAATCGATTGCTTCTTGCTTGTCCGACAAGGCATAAACGGTATATCCTGCTTTTTTAAGTCCCTTAGCGTAGCTACCGCCCATAAGACCTAAACCAACTATTAAAAATTTTGTATTAAAACTAATCTGCATGCAGTGTCACTCCTATTCCAAGGGAAGAGATTTTATCAAAAAAATCGGGGAAGCTTTTTGAAATTGCCTGTGCGCCGCTGATTTTACCACCAAAAACCGATAGCAAAACAGAAAGCGACATAACAATTCTGTGGTCGTTGTGGCCATTCAAAACTACTTCGGGTTTATGTAGCTTGGATTTGTTTACAATAACCGAATTTTCCTTAACTTCAATATATGCGCCAAAATTAGAAAGCTCCTCGCGCATAACGGCAGCACGGTCGCTCTCCTTCATTTTAAGACGTCGAGTGCCGATAAATACTGCACCATTGTAAAAAGCTGCTATTGTAAAAAGAATCGGCGCTAAATCGGGGCAATTGGTAATATCAATGGTTGGTACTCCGTTTTTAATGGCTTCAAAATATTCGTTGTAGACCTTATCACCTTGATAGCTCTCAGTGTTTAGACCTTGAACTTCAATCTCACTTCCCAAGCAGTTTAACGCTTCGTAAAAGGCAGAATTTGAATAATCACCCTCTACTGATATCTCGGTAGGTTTATAAGATTGATTACCATAAATGTAAATCTCGTTTTCCGTAAAATCAACCTTAATGCCAAAGCTGTTGAGCGCACTAATCGTTAAATCAATATAAGAACGGCTTTCAAAATCACCAGTAATAATGATTTTACTGTCGTTTTTAAGCATCGGCAACGCAAATAATAGTCCGCTTATAAATTGGCTGCTAATATTTCCCGGTATTTCATATTTGCCGCTTTCAAGCTTACCTTTAATCGTAAGAGAGCTTGCCTTTTTATCGAAAATAAAACCAAATTTTTTGCAAATTTCTTCATAAATTGTCAATGGTCGAGTAAATAAATAATCAGACCCCGTGAGCGTACATTCGGCACCTGTTAAAAGCTTAATAGGTACCATAAATCGAAGTGTGCTGCCACTTTCTCGGCAATTGGCACATATTGGATTTTTAATGTTTTCAAGGTTTATTCCGTTAACTGAAACAAAATCGTTTTCAAAGCGAAATTCAGCTCCTAAGGCAGAAAGACAGTCTATAGTAGCCAAAATATCTTCAGAGCAAGCAATATTATATATTTTGCTCGTTCCGCTTGCAAGAGCAGCGCAAATAAGCATTCTGTGTGCCATACTTTTTGAAGGCGGTGCAACAACACTGCCTTTAGCCTTTGAAACGGAAATTTCAGCTACCATACTAACACTCCTTTACTAAAAGTATTTAAGAATTTCTGCACCTGTTATTTGAGGGGTTATAACTTTAAACTTTTTATCACAGGTTGAATTGTAAATATCAATTCTTTCGTTGTACCGCTTAATGATTAGCTCCTTAGAACTTGCAAGCGGTCGGTCAGATGTTGGAATCAACTCAGAAAGCTCGCGGTCGAGGAAAAAGATTACGCCGTTATGCTTGAGTGAGCGAATATTATCTTCCCGAAGAATAGCACCGCCGCCCGTTGAAATAATACAGCCGTTTTTAAGCGATACTTCGGCAATTACTTCACTTTCTATATCTCTAAAGCCTCTTTCGCCAAGCTCGTTAAATATTTCGGTAATTTCTTTGCCCGTTTTTCGTACTATGAGCTCATCGGTGTCAATAAATTCTCTACCCGTAGCTTCAGCAAGGTATTTACCTATTGTGGTTTTTCCGGAACCCGGCATACCGGTTAATACAACGTTACTTTTTTGACACAACAATTCTTTATAAATTTCATCAATAATTTCTGTACCAAAATCATTACCGACGAAATGTCCTGCAGCAAGAACTGCCTGTGCAACAAGCATATATAGACCACCGACTGCAACAATGCCGCGATTTTCGGCAGACAAGACAAGGTCGGTTTTAATTGGGTTATATATTGCATCGACAACAAGCTCTAAATTTGTAAAGTTATCTAAAGAAATTGCAACGCCGTTTACATTGGGGTACATACCAACGGGTGTTGTATTGATAATTACGTTTGCATTATTATAAATTTTTATTGCATCATCATAAGAAATTGTTGTGCCGTTCGGATTGCGGCTTATGATGTAAATTTCGGAAGCATTAAGCGCTTCCGCCACGCTATATGCTGCACGACAAGCTCCGCCATTACCAAGAATAAGAACCTTTTTATCCGATAATGTATTAACATATCTCTTGAAAAGTAATAGCAGTCCGCCAAAGTCGGTATTGTAACCGAAAAGTTTACCCTCTTTATTGACAACACAGTTAACCGCACCTATTTTTTGGGCCGACTCATCAATATAATCGAGATATGGTATAACCGTTCGCTTATAAGGAATAGTTACGTTTATACCGCAAAAATCCTTAGCTTTCATAAAAGCATCAAGCTTATTCTTCGGTATCTCTTTCAGCTCATAATTATAATCGGCAATTTTATTGTGTATCTCGGCAGAAAAGCTGTGTCCCAGTTTTTCACCAATTAATCCGTATTTCATTATTTCTCCTAAAGCAATTTGCTAAGCTCTGCAATGCTTTTATCTAAAATTTCGAAGCTGCCAACCTCATTAACGTAAATGACAGAAATGCTGTCTTTATCTGACTTTTTATCATGTGAGAGAGCATCTATAATTTCTTTTTTATCAAAATCAATTTCGGTTGGTAAATTAAGGCTTTTTAACACCTTAACTAATCTTTCTCGGACCTTATCTGAGCACATATAAAGCATTCCAAGTGCTACACATTCACCGTGATACATATCGCCCATTTTAGCACTTTCAAAGCCGTGACCGATAGTATGACCGAAGTTAAGTATTTTGCGAAGTCCGTTTTCCTTTTCGTCCTCTTGGACAACAGAGCTTTTAACTTCCAATGAACGAACAATAATTTCGTCAATTCTTTCGTAAATATTGTCGTTCTCAAACAGTTCAAACAACTTTATATCAGAGGTAAGACCCATTTTAACGGCCTCTGCAAGTCCGTTTGAAATTTGTCGTGCTGATAAAGTGCTTAAAACCTCAGGATCAATAAGCACCTTCTTCGGCTGATAAAAAGCACCGATAATATTCTTAATACCCTTAAAATTGATTGCAACCTTACCGCCGATAGATGAATCAACCTGCGATAAAACTGTTGTGGGAATATTATAAAAATCAATTCCGCGCATATAGCTTGCAGCTGCAAAGCCGGATAAATCACCGACAACTCCACCACCAACAGCAACAACGCAGTCTTTACGAGTAAAATTATTCTCAAGCATAGTGGAACACAGCGTTTGCAGTGTTTCAAAGCTTTTTGAGCCTTCACCCTGTTCCACAGTAACAATTACGGGTTCAAGACACAGCGCAGCAATTGTTTTTGAATATTGAACAGGAACGCCGTTATCGGTAACAATTAAAACTTTTCGGTTAAGATTGAGCAGCTTATCAGCTCTGTTTAACACGCCGCGTTCTACAATAATATCATAGCTGTTAGAACCTAAGTTCATTTTTATGGTCATTACAACACCACCAATTTATTTCAAATCAATATGGTTATAGAAAGAACCAACTACCCTGAGCTTATCGCAAAGCGGTGCAATTGCATCAAGCATAGCCTTGCCCTCTTTGGTATGCAGATTGCCTTCAAGCTCTACGTAGAAATAATACTTCCAAAGCAGACCCTTATATGAACGGCTGCGGAGCATTCTCATATTAAAGCCGTGTTCACCGATAATGTTTATCGCCTTAGCAAGCGCACCCGCATCGTTTCTAACAGCGAACACAAGAACCGAATGATTATCGGGCTTATTTGTGGTTTTAATATGCTCCGAACGAGAAAGAACTGCAAATCTCGTTGTGTTGAGATGATTTTCATTTATATTAGTTTCAAGCACGTTAAGACCATAAAGCTCGGCGGTTTCGGTGCTTGCAATCGCAGCAATCGACTTATCCCCAAGTTTTGCAACACTTTGTGCTGCCATAGCGGTATTTTCACACATTTGAGCTTTTAGATTATGCTGCTTAATATACGCATTGCATTGTTCAAGCGCCTGGATTTGGCTCATAACCACTTTTATATCGGTCAGGGTTGCGCCCTTAACACCTAACAAATTTTGAGAAATCGACAACTCATATATTCCATTTATGTATAAACTTCCGCTAAAGATTAGGTCAATTACTTGACCAACCTCACCAGCGGTGCTATTTTCCATAGGCAAAACAGCGCAGTCGCAATCTCCATTTACGACCGCATTATACGCCGACGTAAAGCTTGGAAAAGAAACAAGATGACTATCGGGAAATATTTTACCGGCAGCAATATGCGCAAATGCGCCCTCAATTCCGCTGAATGCAACATTCATTCCCTTTAGAATATTGCTCTGATAGCTGCGAGAAATTTTCATAACATCGCGCTGAAAATTTACATAATATTTCTTAATTTCTTCTTTTTCTATAAAAGCCGAGTTGTTTTCGATAATTGCTTCCTCGCGAGCTGCATCAAAAATAGGTAATCCGTTTTCTTTCTTATACTCTGCTACAAGCTCGGCAGCCTTCATCCTCTGCTCAAACAGTTTTGCCATTTGCTTGTCAATATTATTAATTTGATTCCTGGCAATCTCTAATTTATTCATATTTTATCCTTTGTAAAGCTCTGCAAGTTTTTTGAAAGCAGACAAAGAGCGCTCAATCATTTCGGTAGAAACGCAGTAAGAAATCCG
>JAZRMU010000073.1:0-12587 GCA_045647785.1 Acutalibacteraceae bacterium | reverse complement strand
AAATACTGCAGCGCTGCAGCCCGCAGCTACAACAACAAGGCTTCTTTTTAAAAATGCCAACACTAAAGCTACTAAAAACGCAGCTATCCCGGAAATTAAATGCGGTGTTGAAAGGAAAATTGCAGGAACGGTCATAGCGGTAAGACAGCAAACGGGAATGAAGCGCAAAAACGCGCGGATATATTTATTTTTTATTTCTTTTCTGAATACTGTAAGCGGCAGCATACGGATTAAATATGTAGTTATTGCCATTACGGCAATATACAGGTAAACGCTCATATTTCCTCCTCCCCCGCAAAAAGCGCGGCGCAAATACCCGCCGACAAGAGTGTTGTTACAACTATTGCCACGCCACCTGAAACCGATTTAAGCATAGGCACAAAGGCGAAAACACAAGAAAGTGTGCAGGCAATGGCTGCTGCCACGACCATTGATTTTTCCCTTTTTAGATTTGGAACCACAATAGCCACAAACATACCGTAAAGCGCTAATGATAATGCTGCGGTAACGCTCGCGGGCAATATAGACCCTGCAAACGCACCGGTAAATGTTCCTAGTGTCCAACCGACAATGGGCAATACACCAAGACCGAACATATACGGCTTTGTAAGCGGCACGGGGCGCGCCATAGCAAGCGCAAAAATCTCATCAGTATTTATAAAGGCTACTAAAAGTCGGGAGAGTGTGCCGAAATCGCTGCCAAGACGCTGCGAAAGGGCAAGACTCATAAGTGCATAGCGGCTATTTATAACCGCCTCGGTTATTAACATAGTTATAAGCGGTGAGGCAGAGGCGATAACCGATAGCGCCGCAAACTGTCCCGCGCTGGTGAGATTTGTAAGCGACATTATGGTAGCCTCAAGAATCTTAATACCGACAGTCAGCGCCGATATTCCAAAGCCGAAGCTAACAGCGAAATAGCCCACCCCTACGGGTAAGCCATCCTTTATGCCTTTTAGAAACTCTTTTTTAACCATCTTTTTTCTTTTCCCTTTTATAAATTATTGAAATTGCAATTATTTGGCATATTATACAGGTAAGCCACGAGGCGGGGTAAGAAAAATAAAGGCTTACAAGGTTGTGAAAATCAGGAAGCTGAAAAACGGTTAAAATCCAACCAATCCTTATGCCGCAAACGCAAATCACCGAAATGAGCATCGGTGTAATTGTACCGCCAAGTCCTCTTATGGCTCCTGTCAGGCTATCCATAATACCGCAAAGTGGGTACACTAAAAAACAAGTTATTCTCAAAACGCCAATCGCTATAGCATCAGGGTTATCGGTTATATAAATCGACAACAGCGGTTTTGCAAGCAGCCATTCACCAATAGCTAAAACCAAGCCTACCACAAAAACGGATGCCACGACCGTTAAAATTATTTTTTTAATACGCTCATATTTTTTGGCGCCCCTATTCTGCCCCACAAAATTAACCGAGGCTACCGAAAATGCATTCATTGCCGTGTAGGTAAAGCCCTCTATATTGCTCGCTGCCGCATTACCTGCAACAACCGCAGCGCCAAAGGAGTTAATTGATGACTGAATGAGAACATTTGATATTGAAAAAATCGAGGAATTCAACCCCGATGGAAGTCCTGTCGCCAAAATTCTTTTCAGCTGCGGCCAATAGATACGCATGTGAGAAATAAAAAGTCTGCATTCATCCTGTCTTCGCATCAGATTTTTAAGCACTAACGCCGCCGATACCGCTTGCGAAATTATTGTTGCAAGTGCTACACCCGCAACATTCAGTTTAAATACTGTTACAAAAATTATATTGAGCACCACATTTAAAACACCGCTAAAGCTTAAATATTTAAGCGGGCTTTTGGTGTCGCCCACAGCGCGCAGCACCGCGGCACCAAAGTTGTATATCATATTAGGGATTGCGCCGCAGAAAAAAATCTTCATATAAACACTCGACAGAGCAATTATCTCTTTTGGTGTATCCATCATCTTTAGCATTGCGCCCGAGAAAAGCAAACCTGATACGGTGAGCACCGCGCCCACTATAATACTAATCGGAATTGCTGTGTGCACAGTGCGATAAACTACGCGCTTATTTTTAGCGCCGAGGGCGGTTGCCGTACATACAGAAACACCAACCGAAAGCCCCAAAAGCAAATTTACCAAAAGGTTAGTAAGCGAGCCTGTTGCCCCCACTGCCGCAATGGCGTTGCTACCGCAAAAGCGACCGACAACGATGATATCTGCCGCGTTAAAAAGCAGTTGCAGAACACCGGTCAGCACAACGGGAATTGTATAAATTATAAGGCTTTTAAGAATAGGTCCTGAACACATTTCAACATTTTGGGATGCCCGCTTATGCATATTGCAACACCTCACACGCACATTATAGCACCGCTATTTCTTTTGTCAAGGCAAATATTGACTTTATTAAAACTTTATTATAAAATAAGTAAAATGAGGTGATATTTTGAGCGAATACGGATATATAAAGCTTAACCACTTTATGCTTGCACACCCACGACTTACCCGCGCAGCATCAATGGCTTCCGCTACTATCACTGCGGCAGTTTATATTTTTTATCCGCTGTTTTTACTGTGCTTTTTCTTAATAACAAGAACTGTGCCTTTTAGGATGATTTTAGTGCCGCTGATTTCTTTTTTTGCAGTATCGGTCTTGCGGCGCACGATTAATGTAAAGCGCCCATACGAAATGTATGCGATTGTGCCGCTAAACGGTAAAAGAACAAAGGGGCAAAGCTTCCCCTCCAGACACACCTTTTGCATTTTTATAATCGCTTTTACATTTCTCCACATAAGCCCTGCTCTGTTTTGGGTTTTGACATTAATGGGTATAATGCTGGCGTTTCTGCGGGTTATCCTCGGCGTACATTTGGTGCGCGATGTTTTAGCAGGTCTTTTATGCGCTATTTTGAGTGCGGTTATAGGTTATATAATGATATAAAAAAGAGCGGTTTGCGAGACTTCTAATAAGGAAGTCTCGCAGTTTTATTCGCTATTCAGCGAGTTCTATTGCTTCGCAGTGATATTCGGCTAACGCCGAGTGGTATTCGCTTCGCGAGTTTTGGCGGCGAATAAAATAACACTGAAACCGTGAGGTTTCAATATCACTATTGCCACAAGGCAATAATATCACTCCGACAAAGTCGGAATACAACTTGAAAGATTATCGCTTTTATGTATAATATATTTAGAGGTGATAACTTTGGCTGATAGTGTTTTAAGGGGAAAAGCAAAGGAATTTGCAAGAACTGTGGTTTTTCTCTGTCGTGATATGAAATCAAATCATAAAGAATCCGTTTTAATAAATCAACTTCTTCGTTCTGCGACTTCAATAGGCGCTAATTTACACGAAGCTCAATACGCACAAGGAACAAAGGATTTTATTTCTAAACTTGAAATAGCGCAAAAAGAATGTTACGAAACTGAATATTGGCTTGAACTTCTATTTGAAACAAATTGTATGAATGAAGAAGATTATAAAGCGTTACAAAACAATTGCGGTGCAATTCGTAGAATGTTAATTTCTTCACTTAAAACCATAAAATCAAAATAAGGGTTTGGGCTTAGCCCTTGACAGTGTTTGTGCATACAAATGCGATGCTGGTTCTATCCGAAAGGAGAAAAATTTTTGTGAATGTAATTGAGCATTATGACAAACTAATTGATGAAAATAATGACCCTGTATATGATACTAAACCTTTGAAAGAATATATGAATAAGTGGGACGGTCAAGTTTTTATTAATGCAATGAAACTTGATAAAACAAAAACCGTTTTGGAAATCGGCCTTGGCACAGGACGTCTTGCATTAAAAACTATACCGCTCTGCAAAGAGTTTGTTGGCATTGATTTATCCCCAAAAACAATAGATAGAGCTACACATAATTTATTGCATTATAAAAATGTAAGACTGATATGTGATGATTTTATGACCTGTGTTTTTAGCACCTGTTTTGATGTGGTGTACTCTTCATTAACTTTTATGCACATACAAGAGAAGCAAGAATGCATCAACAAAATATATTCTTTGTTAAACCCAAAAGGGTATTTGATTTTATCCATTGATAAAAATCAAAACGAGTATATAGATTGTGGGGATAGAAAAATCAAGATATACCCCGATAATCCTGACAACATAAAGGAATATTTTGCGAATTCCGGTCTAACACTATTAGACTGTATAGAAACAGAATTTGCATACATTCTTGTTGGTTTGAAAGTATAGAGAAAGCCGATAGATTCGTTTTTTGAATCTATCGGCTTTAAACATCATTATAAGAAGTAGCCTTTCCGCTCTTTTATTTTATAATATCTAAAATTTCCTTGGCGCTGTCTAACACTATGTCGGGTTTATCGGCGGAATTTTCAAGAGTTTCAAGCGTTGCCTCGCCGCTTAAGACGAGTATGCTGGTGATTCCCGCGTTAATTCCGCTTTTTATATCGGTATGAATTCTATCTCCTATAACAGCGGTTTCACTTTTTTTGCATCCTGCCGCCTCTAATGCCAGCAGCGGCATAAGTGCCTCGGGCTTGCCTATAAATATCGGTTTTTTGCCTGTTGCATTATAAAGCATATCGCACATACTTCCGCAGTCGGGCACAAAGCCGAACTCGGTAGGACATACCGAATCGGGATTAGTTGCAATATAGGGGAAATCTCCGGTTGTTAGCATATACGATATATCGTGCAGCTTTTTAAAGGTAAGCTCGGTATCGTTTCCTATAACTATGACCTCGGTATCCTCCACACTTTCGGTAACTTCAAAGCCCTCGCTTATAAACTCATTTATCAGCGACTGCGTGCCGCAAACATACAGCCTTTTACCGGGATAATGCTTTTTAAGGTAGTATACCGTTGCTTGCGAGGAGGTTATAAACTCGCTGCGGTCGGCTTCTATTCCAAGGCGCGACAGCTTTTTTATATAATCCTCAACGCTTTTTGAGGAATTATTGGTCATAAACATATATCGGCAGCCTTGTTTTTTAAGCTCTGCCAGCAGTTCTATTGTAAAATCGAAAAGTTGGTCGCCAAGGTACAGCGTTCCGTCCATATCGAAAAGATACAGCCGCAGCCCCTTTATTATTTCCTGCTTACTTCTCATAAAATTTCACTAACTCCTCGGCGGCATACTCCGCATAATCCTCATATAATCCTTTATCGCGCAGATAGAACAAAATAGTGTATCTGTCGCGCAGGGTCAATGCCCTTTTAATGCCCGAAAGTATCGTTTGCTTATCCACCGTGGCGGGAGGTACGGACAAATCTCTGCAGAACTGCTCCACCCTTTCAAAATACGGCAGATATTTTTCTATGAGCTCCTTTAAATGCATATCGGAGGTTTCCTTATAAAGCCTTCTATACATTATTGCTACAAGCAGCGTTGCCTCACACACCTCTAACCCGTGAAGGGAGGGTGCTTCACCATTTTGAACGCTCATCAGCTCCCACGCGTGGGCTATGATATGCTCCGAGCCTGATGCCGGACGCGAGTTGCCAACATACGCCATACCGAGTCCCGTTACCATAAAGCCCTCGAAAATATTTCTCATAACACTTGGCTCACGCTTTTCTATAAGGTATCCGTTATCAAGACAGTCGTTTGTTGCATTTAACACAAGACCTGCTATGTTATCGCAAAAATATTCACCCGAATAATCTCTTGCCAGTTCCCAATCGAGCAGACCTGTGAATTTCCCGAACATATCGCCAATGCCCGCCTTTATCATTTTAAGGGGGGCATTTTTAATTATATCAAGGTCAGCAATTATGTAACGCGGTGTGGTGCATTTAATGGTTGCCTTTGTGCCGCCGTAGAGTATGGGCGAGCCCGCCGAGGCATAGCCGTCCATAGAGGGCGCCGTCGCCACAATACCATACGGAATATGGGTGCGGTAAGAAACAAGGCGGCAGATATCATTAATAGTTCCAGAGCCCACCGCTAAAATAAAATCAGGGCGGGGCGAAAAGCCGTTTGTGTTGCCCTCTGCCTCGGGGGGATACAAATGCACTAGCACATCGCCTATCGCCGCAGTATCAGGCAGGACGCCATCGGGCAAAATATATTTATGCGAAAGCTTTCCCGCATCGGTCAACAGTTTTTCCACCTGCTCACCCGCCGCAGCAAAAGTATTAACATCGCACACCATATAAATTGAATTATAAACCGACAGAATTTCGAGCAGATTATTTATAGCACCACACTCGATAATATAGCTTTCAAGCGGGGCGGTATGCTCCTTGCCGCAATTACACTCCAAAAACAGCATATTTTTTGCTCCTTAATAAATATCCTTTGTTGCTATTATATCATTGTTTGAAGTGAAAATCTATATGTTATTAAGTAAACCCTTAATAATTATTAAATTCTTGCAACACCGGTTTCCTTTGCAACCTTTGCTACCGCTTCGGCTACAACCTGTGCCACCCTCTTATCGAGTGCAGAGGCAATAATATTCTCCTCACTGATTTCATTTTCAGGAATGAGCGATGCCAGAGCATAAGAGGTTGCAACCTTCATTTCCTCGTTAATACAGGTTGCTCTTGAGTCAAGTGCGCCACGGAAAATTCCCGGGAATGCAAGAACATTGTTTATCTGATTCGGGAAATCTGAGCGACCCGTTCCAACCACCCTTGCTCCTGCCTTTTTAGCAATATCAGGCATAATTTCGGGCGTCGGGTTAGCCATTGGGAACATAATAGCGTCGCTCGCCATTGATTTTACCATTTCTTCATCTACAAGGTTTGGTGCCGAAACGCCAATGAACACATCGGCACCGCAAAGAGCATCCTTAAGTGTACCTTTTTTGTGCTCAAGATTTGTAACCTTTGAAATTTCCTCTTGGGCTGAATTGTTGTTCTCATCGCCCTCACAAATAATTCCAAAACGGTCGCAGAAGGTAAGGTTTTTCACACCCATATTCATAAGGTGCTTACCTATTGCTATGCCTGCCGAGCCCGCACCGTTAATGACCACCTTCACTTCGCCAATCTGTTTTTTAACAAGCTTTAAAGCGTTTATTAATGCAGCAGCAACAACAATTGCCGTACCGTGCTGGTCGTCATGGAAGACCGGAATATCGCAAATTTCCTTTAGCTTTCTTTCAATCTCAAAGCAACGGGGAGCCGAAATATCCTCAAGATTAATCCCTCCGAAGCTGCCGGATAACAGATAAATTGTGCGTACAATTTCATCAACATCCTTTGACTTTATGCAAAGCGGGAAAGCATCTACATCGGCAAATGCTTTAAAAAGGGCACATTTGCCCTCCATTACGGGCATACCTGCCTCGGGACCTATATCTCCAAGACCTAAAATAGCCGTGCCGTCGGTAATTACGGCAACAAGATTTGAACGGCGAGTTAATTCATACGACTTCGATATATCTTTATTAATTTCAAGACACGGTTCAGCAACACCGGGTGTATATGCCAAAGAAAGGTCCTCTCTGGTGTTGATCGGCGCACGGGAAATAACCTCGATTTTTCCGTTCCACTCGTAATGCTTTTTTAAAGACTGCTGTCTGATATCCATTTTTATTCCTCCCAAGGAAATTTATACTGTGTGAGCCCTAGAGCATCTCTAACTTCGGTAATTTCTTTTTGCACCGATTCGTTTATCGGAACACCGCGCTCGCGTGCAATACCGATTTCATATTCCTTTTCTCCTGCGGTATATATTCTATCTGCCCCTGGCGCCTTTTTGGATGCGCGCATACTGCGGCATATATCGCCTGCTTTTTTGCGGGCAATCCCCTCGCCCATAAAATGATCGGTATCAATAGCAATAAACCAGTGTCCTAACTGATATGGGCGGATGTTTCCGTTTTCATCCTTGCCGTCAAGGTCCTTACCGTATGCGCCATCCTGCAAAATGGAGGAGAAAAACTCAACAGCCAAGGCAAAACCATAGCCCTTATATCCCGCTAAATCCTCGCCGATACCACCTAAAGTAGTGAGGGCGGCTGTGCCATTACGGATTTTTTTGAGCGCTACACCTGCATCCCCCTCAACGGCAGAGCCGTCATTGGCGATAATGGTGCCGGGGTGTACCTCCTCACCTATTCTCTCGTAATATTCAACCTTACCGTTTTGAGTAATTGAAGTAGCACAGTCAAAATTAAAATCAAATGACTCATCGGTAGGAACACCGATAGTGAAGGGGTTGGTGCCAAACATACCCTCTACACCATGTGTGGGAGCAACCGAGGGGCGGGCGTTTGTACCCGTCATTCCGATGCATCCTGCCTTGGTCGCCATAGTAGTATAATATCCCGCAATACCATAGTGGCAGGAGTTGCGAACAACTACCATACCCATACCGTATTCCTTCGCCTTGGCAATCGCCATGCTCATTGCCTTATGACCTATAACCTGACCCATACCATGGTGTCCATCGATAACCGCGGTGGTGGGGGTTTCCTTTAAAATTTCCATTTTGGTAACCGGTTGCTGAATTCCCGCCTTGATTCTATCAAGATAAATCGGCTTAAAACGATTTACGCCGTGCGACTCAATGCCGCGTTTATCCGACTCTAAAAGAACATCTGCACAAATTTCTGCATCTGCTCTGGGTATTCCGTAGCCAACGAAAGCGTCAACCACGAACTCGGTAATCGTTTTCCAATCAACTATGTTTGTTTTTGCCATTTTAATTCCTCCTGTTTAGAAAAAGAGAGTACACCAATCCCTCTAGAATTAATGTACTCTCATTTCTCTATTTTAATTATATCACAACTTTTTTAAATTTCAATAGTTTTTTAAGAATCAATCTATTTAAAACAAACTATGCAAATTAACACGAGAATCCTCTTTTATATATTTAAGCTTCAACTTAATTGAGGCGCACTCGGCAAGCATCGCAGAGGGGTCGTCGGTTGTCGCAAGCGCAGGCAGCTTGGCTATAGAGGAGCTCACCTCCTCTAAAATCGCGTGATTAACGAAAATTGATAATGCAGGCTCCGCAGCTACCCACTTGTTATATAGGCTTTGTGCCGCCTCTCGGCTTTGCTCTTTTTCGCATATTTCCACGTTCTCACTGAACGAATTATAGCTTTGCCCCACATAAAGAAAATCCGTAATGCAAAAGCCAATTAAAAGCCCTGTTATTAAAATTGCCGCTATAATTCTGCTCATACCTTTTCCCCTTTTTTAATCAAATTCTCATTTCCAAGGCGGTCAAGCGTCATCAAAAGCACATCCCTTTGACGACAATTTTTAGCCTTTAGTCGGCGTCTTATATCCTCCTCGGTTATTTTAAGTGCGCAAAGACTATCGGTTATAATCTTGCCGTCGCTTATAACAGGCAAATGCATAGCCGCCTTTTCACACTTGATTTTGGCAGTTTTCGGCGTTAAGGGCTGCTCGGAGGGCTTTAGCATAACGCTTAAAGAGCCGTTCACCTCGAGCACCGCATAATCCACGATGGATATATCAAAAACATCACGGTCGCGCAGCAGCTCGATTAGCTCAATAACGGTCATTCTCACCTTTTTCATAGCAGCCTCATCTACCCTACCGTTTTTAATTATAACAATGCTGCGTCCGTTAACAAGTCGGCGGAGTCCAATACTCTTAAGGCTTAAAAGTGAAATTACAATTTCCACAACAACTAAAGTGAAAATTGCCACTATTCCACTGAATAGCGGCTGATTTGTATCCTGAAGCGGTATCGCCGCAATCTCCGATATAAGCAAAGTAACCACAAGCTCGCTCATTTGCATATCGCCGATTTGGCGCTTGCCCATTACGCGGATACCTATGGTTACAAAAATATACATTATTATAGTTCGAAGCAGTGTAACTGTCAAAATAATCACCGCTTTTATTTTGCGCGGATTTCTACTATTTATCCAAGCTGTCTATTTTATATGAAAGTTTCATCAAGTCATCGCCAAAATGAATATTCTCAACTGCGATTCCATCAAAATGTAAATTGAGGTCATAGTGGCTGAAATTAAGAAAGCCCTTAACGCCGAGGCGAATCAGATGCTCGGCTATCGAATGCACCGCCTCTTTAGGAATGCACAGCACCGCCGCATCGGGATGATTTTCGCGACAAAATTCATCCAGCTGCTTTGTGCTGCGAATCGGAATATTGCGAACAATATTTCCAACAATTGACTCTTTAGCATCAAAAAGACCTATCAAATTAAAGCCCTTATCCTTAAAATTCACATGCAGCGTTACCGCCTTACCGAGGTTACCCATTCCGACAACAATTATTTTTTTAGGTGTGTTAATTCCCAAAATATTGCCAATCTCTTCCCTTAAAATATCGGTATTATAGCCATACCCCTGCTGACCAAAGCCGCCGAAGCAGTTAAAGTCCTGCCTTATCTGGCTGGCGGTCAATCCCATTCTACGGGCGAGCTCACCTGATGATATTTTCTTTATTCCCGCAGCCGATAAATCTCCTAAAAACCTATAATATCGAGGCAGCCTTTTAATTACATAGCTTGAAATATTCTTGCTCTGCATACCGTTTCCTCACTTTGTTAAAAATTGCTAATCTTATTATCCAATATTTTTTCAAAAAAGTCAATAAAAACACTTGACAAAGTTTAAAATTTTGTTATAATAAATATAGTAATCATTACTATTTTTTGGAGGTGCGTATGAGAAACTACTCAAAACAGCGAGAAGCAATCCTCGAAGTGCTGTGCAGCACCACCACACACCCCACCGTTAACTGGATTTATGAGCGCACCCGCGAGCGTCTGCCCAAAATCAGCCTCGGCACGGTTTACAGGAATTTAGCCGAGCTGAAATCAGAGGGCAGAATAATCGAGGTGCCCGTGCAGGACGGTTTCCAGCATTTCGACGGCAACCCCCTTCCACATCTCCATTTTCATTGTAGGTCATGCGGTGGAATTTACGACTGCGCAAACCCCGACAGCTCTCTAAAGCGCTTTTTGGAAAAAGAGCTTGGCTGCCTGGTGGAGGAGGAAAATTTGGTATTTAGCGGCGTATGCAAAAGCTGCGGCGCTGAACATATAAATAATTAAAAATTTTTTAAGAGGTGTTTTTATTATGAAAAAATTTGTTTGCACAATCTGCGGTTATACTCACGAAGGAGCTTCTGCTCCCGATGCTTGCCCCCTTTGCAAGGCTCCTGCTTCAAAGTTCCAAGAGCAGGCCGGTGAAAAGACCTGGGCTGCTGAACACATTGTAGGCGTTGCTAAAGGCGTAGATGAGAGAATTATCGAAGGTCTTCGCGAAAACTTCAACGGCGAATGCAGCGAGGTTGGTATGTATCTTGCCATGGCCCGCGTTGCACACCGCGAGGGTTATCCCGAAATTGGTCTATATTGGGAGAAGGCCGCTTATGAAGAGGCAGAGCACGCTGCAAAGTTTGCCGAGCTTTTAGGTGAGGTTTTAACCGATTCGACCAAGAAAAACCTTGAAATGCGCGTAGATGCTGAAAACGGCGCAACAATGGGCAAATTTGAGCTTGCAAAGCTTGCTAAAGAGCTCGGTCTTGACGCTATTCACGATACAGTTCACGAAATGGCTCGTGATGAGGCTCGCCACGGCAAGGCATTTGAGGGTCTTTTGAACAGATACTTCAAATAAGCAAAAAACCGTATAAAATAAGGGTTTTCTAAAATATAGCGGATTTAGGTATGTAGATTTTTCTGCATACCTTTTTCTGTTTTTTTGTGCTTTCTTTGTGCTATTCCTTTTTAAAAAGTGCTTGAGTGTGCTTTTGGTTTGTGCTATACTATAAAAAAGTTATAAGGAGGTCTTCATATGAGACATACTACATTCAAACTTATCGCATGCCTTTTAGTCATCATTCTTTGCATCAGTTGTCTTGCTGCTTGCAATGATAATAAAAATCAGGAAAATCAAAACAACAATAGTATCGACAACTACTATGTTGATGAGACTACTGGTGAAATTATCGATTCAACAACTGGTGAGGTTGTAACTGATGAAAACATCAAGGTTGACCAAACTACTGGTGAAATCATTGATACATCTAAGACTGATGATGAAAAAACAAGTTCATCCGAAAAAGACGACGTAAACAAAAATAATGAATCGAATAATCAGGATGTTGAAAATCAGACTCCTGACAACACTAACAGTGAAACAAAACCTACGACTTGTTCTCACAATAACACGACTGTAAAAAACAAAGCAAGTGCTTCTTGCACCAAGGCTGGTTATACCGGCGACACATATTGCAACGATTGCAAAAAGACTATCAAAAATGGTTCTGAAATCTCTGCAACTGGTCATAAGGACATAGAAATTCGTGGTAAAAAAGAGGCCACAACAACCTCCGAAGGTTATACAGGAGATACTTATTGTAAAACCTGTGGTACAAAAATCGCTACTGGTAAAACAATACCTAAAATTGAAGACAACACACCTGGCAAAGTAACATATAAGACCGACAACGGTTACACATATGTTGTTGATGAAGGTGTAGACATAACAGAATATACAATGGCATTAAGAACAAAGAAAATCAATAGTCCATATAGAGAAATCGAACTTGAGATTCTTCGTTTATGTAACGAAGAGCGTGCAAAGGTTGGTCTTGCACCTCTTACTTGGTATGAAGATGCATACTATTTTACCCATATTCG
>JAZRMU010000072.1:0-8909 GCA_045647785.1 Acutalibacteraceae bacterium | reverse complement strand
TGGAGCATACCGCACAGCACCCGAACTCGCGTCCCGAGGTACAAGCTTTAGATTTGCACGAGCTTGGACGGATTGGGTGTGGCAGCTTGCCACTGGTGGAGGCGAGGGGAGTTGAACCCCTGTCCGAAGGTCAATTCCTATTGCTTTCTCCGAGCGCAGTTATTTGTTGAAATTCCCCCGAAAAGCAGACAAATAACAAGCTGCTAATCGGAGTAGCCTTAAAGGAGTGGCGCGCTACAAGGCACTCGCGCGCTCACTTTACCCGCTAATCGACGCCCTTCCAAGGCCGCGGGGCTCCTTGGTCGGACGGCCGCCTAATTAGGCAGCAAGTGCAACAGTATTGTTGTCAGTTAATTTTAAATTTGCGGCTTTTATAGCGGTACCGCACCGCTGCTCGCTTACAGTAGTTCAAAACCCCCGTCGAAACCATTGCGCCCCCGAATCTGAAGTAAGAGGTAATAGGTAACGGTTAAAGGTGGTGATATTTATCGGTTGCTTTCCTTAAGTGCTCTTTCAATATCGCGGTTTGCGGCTTTTTTGGCTGCCTCTGCGCGCTTATCATAAAGCTTTTTACCCTTGCATACGCCCAGCTGCACCTTAACGAGTGAGCCCTTAAAATAAACCGATAGGGGAATGAGTGTCAGTCCCTGCTGCTGGGTCAGCCCCATAAGGCGCATAATTTCCTTTTTATGCAGCAGCAGCTTGCGGTTGCGCATTGGAGGCTTATTGAATATGTTTCCCTGCTCATAGGGGGAAATATGCATCTGCTTAATTATCATTTCGCCGTCGTCAACGCTGCACCAAGCATCTTTAAGGTTAACTCCGCCGCGGCGGACCGACTTTATCTCGGTACCCGACAGAGCGATACCGGCTTCAAGGCTTTCGATTACAAAATATTCGTGAAAGGCTTTTCTGTTTTCTGCAATAGTTCTGTTCTTTTCCACCGTTATCCCTCCTTTGGGTAAAAGATTATAACATAAAACTTTCTCCGGGTCAAGGAGAATAAGGTCGTTTTATTGAATGCTTCTGAAGTAATCTACTATACCTGCAACAATGGCGTCAGCCTTTTTGTTTAAAATACTGTCGGTAGTAATGGTGTTGTAGTCGTGCGGGTTACTTATAAAGCCGTTCTCGGTCAGCACAACGGGGCAGTTTGTAACGCGCGACTGATAGTAATAATGAGCATCAACATCCCATATTACATTGTATATATCGGCGTTATCGGTTCTGGCTGCGATAAAATCGGCAGCGGGCTTTGAATAGGGCGTGAAATATGCCGCAAAAAATCCGTTTGTGCTCGATTTGCTGCTTTGGTCGTGGTGAATGGCAACACAGAAATCGGCATTTGCATCGCGCAGCCCGTTCATACGGTAAAGCGGATAAATGGTAGTGGAGGTGCTGTCGCGGTTGACTATAGCGGTAGCCCCAAGCGCCGCAAGGCGCTCCTTTATCTTGAGAGCCAGTGCTAAATTAGCGGCATTTTCGGTAGTTCCGCCTGCCGCAGCACCGCTATCCTCTCCGCCGTGTCCCGCATCAATATAAACCGTTATTCCCGCAAGGGAGTTTTCATTCTGCATTTTTGCAGGATTTAAGAATTTGAAAACGAGTCGACCGTTTTCATCATAATAGCTGTCCCAGCCGTAAAGTCCGCCCGTCTTTTTAAGTGTCAGGCGCAGAGTGTAGTCATAAGCGTTTTTAATAATCTCTGCCTTTGCAAAAATCGGGTGGTCGGCAGGAATCTCAAGCTCGCCCTCAAAAACGGTTGTGTAGCAAAAGGTTATATCAATGTATGAAAAGGTAACCGCGCTTACCGAATAGCAAAATCGGGTTTTTTGGTAGTTCTGATTAAGCAGTTCGAAATAGAAGGGTGCCTTCCACATGGTGTCAAGCTTTAAATATGTGTATTTGCCGTCGCTCTCAAATTCGGCAATACCGATTTCGTTGTGGTCGGGCAGCGTGCCGATAGAGGTTTCGGCTATGGTGTAGTGGTATCTTGTGCCGCGGTTGGTATCGGTATAAATTCGTCTGCCGCAGCGCAGCTTATAGTATTCCTCGCTCGAGTTTACAACCGTACCCTCGGCGCAGTAGTCCTGTGTGCCCTCGGGCAGATAATTAAGATATGCGCGAGAGGTATCGTCGGTTGTTGTGCCGTCAAAGGTTTCGGCGCTTCTCGCAATAATCGTTGCAATAAGCCCCGAGCCAACATCAATATAATCTCCGCCACTAGGCGTTACAGCAGGGTCTGAATCCTTGATAACGCTGCTTTTTCTAACTGTTATAGTGCCCGATGTGCCTGTTTCGGTAATGCCCGAATAGGTCGCCTTAAAGGTGATTTTACCGAGCGAGACATCGCTTTTTCCGCCCGCAGGCAGCTGGAATGTGCCTGTGAAGGTGTCGAAGGTGTCGTCGGTCTGGGTGCTGTCGCCGCCATCGTTCTTTTGCTCGGATTTCTGGCAGCTGACACTTTCCCCGGCCAAGGTGGCAGTAACGGTGCTGCCCTTGCGAGCCACCACGCTGATTGACAGCACAGAGCCGCTTGAATATTTGCGGCTGTCCGACGGAGTGTAGCTTTTAAGCACTACATAGCGGTAGGTTATAGTTTTGGTGATAACCGCGTCCTTGTGAGTAAAGGTGAAGGTGTTTTTGCCAATTTCAAGGTCTACCGACACAGTAAAGCTGCCGTCGGTATTCCTTTCTATTTCCTTTCCGTTTATAGAAAGCGGAAACTGCGGGTCGGTTGTGCCCGAGAAGCTGTAATGCGGCTCGGTAACTGTAACCGCATCGTCTAAAGGCGCAGTTATAACAAGACCGATTTCGGGCTCGGGTTGTGGCTCTGGCTCTAGCTCTGTCGGCGGAGGTGTCTCGACCTGCGGTTGGCTTACTTCGGAGGAAGAACCATTGTCCTTATCCACCGATAGCGCAACCGTTATCACCGACGCTACAACAACCAACGCTGCCAATGCTATCAGCACCGAGCGCATATAAAGCGGATTATCTAAAATTTTTCTTATAAAATTCATTTTCTTGAACAGTCCTTTAGGGGAAAATACTAGATTAATATAGTATCACAAATCGGCTATTTTGTCAAAATGCAGTAATTTGTGCATAATATGCACATAAAATGCAATAATATGCAGAAAATATGCAATATAAAATATTTATTATAAATTTTTATGCAAAGCACTTGCATTTTTATGAAAGATGTGGTATAGTATATGCACAATATTTTTTCAGGAGGAATAAAAAATGAAAAAAATCATTGCATTAGTATTAGCACTTTTAATGGTTGCTGCTTGCTTTGCAGGCTGCGCACCGAAGGAAGACAACAAGCTTGTAATGGCAACAAATGCTGCTTTCCCGCCCTATGAATTCAAGAATGATGGCGGTGAGTTTGCAGGTATCGATGTTGAGATTGCAGACCTCATTGCTAAAGAGCTTGGTCTCGAGCTTGAAATCGTTGATATCGAGTTTGGTGCAATCATCGCAGGTGTTCAGACCGGTAAGTACGATATCGGTATGGCAGGTCTCACCGTTACCGACGAGAGAAAAGAGAGCGTAAACTTCACCACCTCTTATGCAAAGGGCATTCAGTCGGTTATTGTTAAGGCTGACAGCGAGTATGCTTCTTTCGAGGATTTCTACACCGGTTTTGATGATGCCGGCGACCCCGCAGGTGTTAAGGATGGCATTAAGATTGGTGTTCAGCAGGATACAACCGGTGATATCTATTCATCCGATACTCCAAAGAAATGGGGCTTCGGCGAGGATAATGTAGAGCGTTATAAGACCGGTGCTGACGCTGTTGAGGCTTTAAAGTCGGGCAAGGTTACCGCTGTTATTATTGATAACGAGCCTGCAAAGTCCTTCGTAAATGCTAACGATGGTCTCAAGATTCTCGACGGTTCTTATGCTGATGAGGATTATGCTATTGCCGTTAACAAGGGTGATACCGAGCTTTTAGAGAAGATTAATGCTGCTCTTAAGAAGCTCACCGATAATGGCGAAATTGCTAAAATCGTTAACAAGTACATCCCCGCTGATGAGAAATAATTTGAATTTCATTTAACCGAAAGGGCGGTATGAAACCGCCCTTTTTAACTGTTTTAAAAGGAGCCTTAAAAATGGCAGAATGGTTTGCAAATTTCTATGCCACAGCCCCCGCCTGGATACAGGATTTTTGTGATGACTTTAAACTCAATTTCATTACAGGCGACAAGTGGAAATGGTTGTTAGACGGTCTTAAAATGACCCTTTTAATCACCCTGTTTTCGGTGCTGCTCGGCATATTAATCGGTGTTGTAATTGCAATAATCCGCACAACACACGATAAAAATATACAGTCTATGAAGCGCCACCGCGGCGTTGGATATTTTGTTTTGAAGCTGCTGAATGCGATTGCTAATATCTACCTAACCGTTATTCGCGGCACACCTGTGGTAGTTCAGCTTCTTATAATGTACTTTATAATTTTCGCATCCTCCAGAAACTCGACCCTAATTGCAATAATCGCGTTTGGTATAAATTCCGGTGCCTATGTTGCCGAAATATTCCGCGCGGGTATAATGTCGGTTGATAACGGACAGTTCGAGGCGGGCAGAAGTCTTGGCTTTAACTACATTCAAACAATGGTGTTTATAGTGGTGCCTCAAATGTTCAAAATGGTGCTGCCGACACTCTGCAACGAGTTTATTGTACTGCTTAAGGAAACATCGGTTGCGGGATATGTTGGTATTGCCGACCTAACAAAGGCGGGCGACCTGATTCGCGGTCGTACCTTCTCGGCATTTATGCCGCTAATCGCTGTTGCGCTTATCTATCTTGTGATTGTTATGCTGTTTACATATCTTGTAGGCAAGCTTGAGAGGAGGCTGCGTAAGAGTGATCACTAATAATGTACTTATCAAGGCCGAAAATCTTCAAAAGTCCTTCGGGAAGCTTGATGTATTAAAGAATATTGATATCGAGATTAAAAGGGGAGAGGTTGTAGTTGTTATCGGACCGTCAGGCTCGGGTAAATCAACCTTTTTGCGCTGTCTTAATCTGCTCGAGGAGCCCACAGGCGGCAAAATCTATTTTGAGGATGCAGATATCACAGCCCCCAAAAGCAACATTAATGTTCACCGCCAGAAAATGGGAATGGTGTTCCAGCAGTTCAATCTGTTCCCGCATCTGACTGTGCTTCGCAATTTAACTATTGCGCCGATGAAGCTGCTCGGCGTACCTGCAGCGGATGCCGAGAAAAGGGCTATAGAGCTGCTTGAGCGTGTAGGTCTTGCCGATAAGGCGCTTTCATACCCGAATCAGCTATCGGGCGGACAAAAGCAGCGCGTAGCCATTGTGCGAGCCCTTGCAATGAATCCCGATGTTATGCTGTTCGACGAGCCGACCTCTGCCCTCGACCCCGAAATGGTTGGCGAGGTTTTGGAGGTTATGAAGGATCTGGCGAAGGACGGTATGACAATGGTGGTTGTTACCCACGAAATGGGCTTTGCTCGCGAGGTTGCTGATAGAGTAATCTTTATTGACGAGGGAGTTATTATGGAGGACGCCGCACCCGAGGAGTTCTTCACCAACCCCAAGTGCGACCGCCTGAAGGATTTTCTTTCAAAGGTTTTATAATTTCTCACCCGACCGAATTCGGTCGGGTGTTTTTTATCTCCAAGCCTCAAAAAAATGTAAAAAGTCATTGAAATCCTGTTTTTTTGTATGCTACAATCAAGCGAGGAAAATACTTCGCGGCACTGCCGAAAAGCTATTCTCAAAATATTTGAATAAATAATATAAAATCCTTTCTAATATATTATTAGAAGGGATTTTTTGTTTTTTTAATAAATTAATTGAATTTTGTCGGTTTTTGCCGTATAATTAAAAAGGATATATATAATCGGGGGTGTTTTATGAAATATACGGTTTATACGCTCGGCTGCAAGGTGAATCAGTACGAATCGCAGGCGGTAACCGAGCTTTTTGAGGCGAACGGATATAGAAAAGCTATCGAAACCGAAGTGCCCGATATAGTTTTTATAAATTCCTGCAGCGTAACTGCCGAAAGCGACCGAAAGACCCGTCAGGCGGTGCGTCGCTACCGCTTAAAATACCCGAATGCGGTTATTGTGCTTATGGGCTGTATGACCTCGGCTCATCCCGAAACGGCAGAGGAATTGCCCGAAGCAGATATTGTTATCGGCAATAAAAACCATGAGGAGCTTCTGCGTCAGGTGAACGAGTTTCTACTCAAGCGCGTTCGGCTGGTGGAAATAGCAAAACACGAAAGGCACGAAGGCTACCAAACCCCCGCTATAACCGATTTTTCGGAGCATACCCGCGCCTTTATGAAAATTGAGGATGGGTGCGACCGATACTGCACCTATTGCATAATACCCTATGCGCGAGGCTTTGTTCGCTCAAGGGATTTAGAGAGTATCAGGAGTGAGGCCGAGGCACTTTCTCTTAATGGCTACAAGGAAATAGTTCTCGTTGGAATAAATCTTTCTTCCTTCGGTAAGGATAACGGATTAAATCTTTATGATGCTGTGAGAACCGTAGCCGATGTGGACGGTATAGCGCGAGTGCGGCTGGGCTCGCTCGAACCCGATTTAATGACCGATGAGCTGCTTGAAAATTTAAGTCGGGTAAGGAAATTCTGTCCGCATTTTCATTTGTCGCTTCAGTCGGGCTGCGATGAAACGCTTAAAAGAATGAACAGGCGGTACGACAGTGCGTTTTATTATGACCTTGTAAGCAGAATTCGGGCAATTTTCCCGGATGCTGCCATAACCACCGATATAATGGTCGGCTTTGCGGGAGAGACCGAGGAGGAGTTTTCCGCAAGCCTTGCCTTTGTGAAAAGGGTTGGCTTTGCCTCGGCTCATATATTTGCCTACTCAAGGCGAAAGGGCACCCTCGCCGATAAAATGTCGGGGCAGGTGCAAAATGCCGAAAAGCAGCGCCGCAGCCGAGAAATGCAGGCTGCAGCAAAGCAAAGCGAGGCAGAATTTTTAGAACAGTTTGTAGGTCGCACCGTCGAGGTGCTTGCAGAAACAAACGAAAATGGCATAGCCTGCGGCTATACGGCGAATTATATCGCTGTCAGCTTTAAGGGCGACCGCGATATTAGCGGAGAACTAGTTAATGTAAAAATAATTTCGGCAGATAACAGCCGTCTTATAGGGGAGATAACAAATGTCAGGAGTTAATATTTTTCATTTTATAATTTTAATCGTTTTAGCGGCAGCGCTTGGTGCTGTTTGGTACTTTTTCAAAAAGGAAAAGCTACCTCGCAAGACTGCAGCCACAATAGCGGCTGCGAGCGCTTTTTTGTGTGTTGTAGCGTTTGTCGGCTCGTTCTTTATAGCCAAGCCGCAGCTGCAGCTAAAGGGCGAGAGCGAAATGGTAATTCCCGTTTTTGCCGAATATACCGATGCGGGCGCAACAGCAATACTTGGAGATAAGGATTATAGCGATAAAATTAAGGTTACGGGTGAAGTAAACCCCGCAGTAGTTGGCGAATATAAAATTACCTATGATTTTTCTCTGCGCGGCAGCTTCTGCCGCGTTACCAGAAAGGTTAAGGTAGCAGACAGCGTTGCTCCAACGCTAACCCTCACGGGAGACGCTGCAATGACCGTTTCGAGTATGAAAAATTATACCGAGCCGGGCTTTGCCGCTACCGATAATTACGACGGCGATTTAACCGCAAGCGTAAAGGTAGAGCAGTCGAAGATAGTGGACGGTGTTGTTAAAATTCTCTATACCGTAACCGATTCCTCGGGCAACAAAACCGAGCTCACCCGAACAGTTACGGTCAGCGATATTGTAAAGCCCACAATTAAGCTTTCGGCAGGTCCGTTCATAAGCATCCAAAAGGGCGGAGCGTTCACAATGCCAACTGCCACCGCAAGCGACGATGTAGACGGTGATTTAACTGCAAAAATCAGCCGTAGCGGCAGCGTTGATACCTCGGTTTCGGGTGTTCATACCGTTACATATACCGTAACCGATTCCTCGGGTAATACCGCTACATATACCCTAAAGGTTAATGTTTATATCCCCGATGACCCCACACTTTCGCGTATTTACTTAACCTTTGATGATGGACCGAGCAGCAAAATCACCCCACGCGTTCTCGATATATTAAAGTCGAACGGCATTCAGGCAACCTTCTTTATAAACGGCTATTCTGCCGATAAGGTTCCGCTGCTTCAGCGAATGGTGAGTGAGGGACACACTATAGCAGTTCACGGCACCTCGCATGACTATGCAGCAATTTATAAGAGCACTGATGCCTGCGTTAACAACTTCCTGTCGCTTCGCGATAAGATTCTCGCAGATGTTGGCTATGAAACAAAATTCTTCCGCTTCCCCGGCGGCAGCTCGAACACAGTTAGTAAAAAGCATTGCACAGGCGTAGTTACCAATACTGCCGCGCGTATGACAGCGCTCGGCTGGCGCTATTTCGACTGGAATGTGTCCAGCGGCGATGCTGCAGCGAAGCCCGCAACAGCTACCGAAATATATAATATGGTTATAGGCGGTCTTAAAAAGGGCAGAGCAAATGTTGTGCTTATGCACGATACCAATGCCAAGGTTTCAACCGCAGATTCTCTGCAAAGCATTATAAACTACGGTAAGAATAACGGATATGTATTCTGCGCCATAAACGAAACAACACCCGATTGCACACAGAAAATAGCAAATTAAGGATGTGAATTGTTTGAAAAGGATAGTAGCATTAGCATTAGTTCTGTTATTATGTATTAGCTTTTCAGGCTGCCAAAAAGAGGATACACTCACCGCCGAGTATGCCGTTTATATGAGCGGCGGTGTTAACGATGGAGAGATTTATTATACCGATTTTCGCTCCGAGCCGTTTCAAATCACCCAGAATTTCAGCACAACTATGTGCTACG
>JAZRMU010000071.1:0-6382 GCA_045647785.1 Acutalibacteraceae bacterium | reverse complement strand
TTGAAAAGAAAAAGATTTCTCTCGGCTACAAAAAGCCCGAGGATAATCCGTGGGTAATTTTCAACAACACATATCGTCTTGACGATACAGTAAATGTAACCATCGTTAGCCTAACTTCTTACGGTGCATTTGCTCGCATCACCCCGGGTGTGGATGGTCTTATCCACATTTCGCAGATTGCTAACAAGCATGTAGCAAAGCCGCAGGATGAATTAAAGGTTGGCGATAAGGTTGACGTTAAAATCACCGCTATCGACGATGAGAAGAAGCGCGTTAGCCTTTCTATCCGTGCACTCCTTCCTGAAGAGGTTGAAGAGGTAGCTGAAGAGGTTGCCGCTCCCGTAGAGGCAGCAGAAGAGGCAGCAGAATAATATTAAAGCGGCGGAATTCCGCCGCTTTTTTTGCAAACAAAACATCGTTATAGGGAGAAACTTCGCAAAGAAGTTTCTCCCTATTTTTTTATAATAAAAATGACACCTTCAAATTGAAGGTGTCATAGGAAATATAGCGATGCGTAGCATCATAAACTGCGGAGCAATAAAACTCGCCAAAGACAAACAAAACCGGCCAAGTATCCTTACCAAGCACTTGCCATAAGTCGGGGCTTTAGGCGTTTTTAATGTTTAATACCGTTAAAGTAGTGCTATCGACAGAAAATGAAATTTCAAAATCTGAAAACCGCATTTTGTAAACGCGCTCTCTGTCCGACTGATAGCTCGGTCGCGGGTCTTCGGAAAGCAGACAAATAAGTCCTTGCAGCTTATCCTCCGGTATCATCGCTGATAAATCATCGGGGATTATAACCTTTAGCGGCGGCTTATCAATGCTTGCGGTAAAGCCTGATGACGCGTCGGTGTGCGAGTCGCAGTAGGGCAGATAGGGCTTAATATCAAAAATCGGCGTTCCGTCAAGGAGGTCGGCGCCGCTTACTACCAAAATATCTCCCAAATTATCGGTATGCCTTATTTCCTCCAGCTTTACACTTGATAGACCTATGGGATTAGGTCTAAAGGGTGAACGGGTCGCAAACACCCCAATTCTCGTGTTGCCACCAAGACGGGGCGGGCGAACGGTGGGAGACCAATCGGCTCTGTGTGCCTCGCTGAAATCGAAAATCAGCCACAGGTGCGAAAAATCCTTTAGCCCACGAAGTGCGTCGGGGTTGCGGTATTCGGGGCAGAATATTATTTGCGCCTTAAGCGGAGTCAGTCCGCTTTGCCTCGGTATGCCGAATTTCTCCTTGAAATCGGTTTTTATGTGTGCTATAGGTTTAATTTCCATACTTCAAAATAAAGCAGCCAAAACGGCTGCTTTATCTCCTTTACAGTTTGCTTAAGAATTCGCCGATAGAAGCCTCGTCCTTGGGGTTAAGCTCGCAGGGCTTGCGACAAAGAGACCAGCTTTCGTCAAGCGGTCCGTTGGTCATATAAGGGCATTTCCCAAAGTCCTTATAAGCTTCCTAATATCTATATTCAATCGTTTTTTAACCTCTTTAAAGGCTATTCAACATTTTTTCAATAGATGCATCATCCTTGCGGTCGAAATCGTAGGTTTTTTTGCGAAGTGTCCAACGCTCATAGTGTTTAGAGGTTTCACCCGAACCCACGGTTTTATATTCGCCAAGTGTTTCAAGCTCGGTGAAATTGCAGCAGGAGTAGGTTTCATAGGAGCAACCCATATCGGTATAAACACCGTTTGGCCAACGAGGGCTATAGAACTTGGTGAATACATCGTCTCCGAGTACATAGTGAGCCTCACCGTGCTCAAGGCTAAAGCCGAGCTTTAGCGATTCATTAACGGGGTTTATAATGGTAAAGTATTTCTTGCCTAAATGGATATAGTCGGCTGTGAAATCGGTCTGCTGCCAGGTAACTATATTCTGGTTAGGTAAATAGGGAAGGTGCGATGTGTTGCGCGGAATAATTTCAACACCGCCCTTGTTGCAAAGAGTGGGAGTCCAAATAGCGAATTCCTGATTATGCAGCGCCGTGTTCTTTATCTCGTGCTTCAAATATACGTCAGGACCCGTTTCAGCTAAAGTAACAGTCATACTAAGCTGAAGCTCGTTTTCTTTTTGCTCGTCCGGCGTGAAAACAACACCGTTTTCTATAATCTCATAGGCTACGGGCTTTGTATCGGGGTAATATGTACGCGGATAATATTCGGGGGCAACGATTAGTCTGTGTCCACCGAAATATGAATGCCAAGCATCCTCGCCGTAATAAGCGCGAAGCTTTTCGGTTGAGGTCGGGCGCATATTTACACACTGATAATCATCTAGCAGAATGTTCTGCTCACCAACGAAGCCGTAGCGAACAATTCGCGGACCAACATCTACGGTGAAAATCAAATCTACCGTACCGTTTGTGGCATAAAGGCATTTTCCGTAGCCTTTATAATCCTCTAAAATTTTTGTTTCGAACATTTTTATCTACTCCTTTACTATTTTGTAAAAGTATTCACCACCGCATATTTGCGGATTGTTTAATGATAAAGCCCAAAGGTCGCCACATTTAACCTCTAAATCCCAAAGTGCTAAAGCGGCGGGAGAAAGAAACTCTAAATCGGCTGCCTTTGCAATAATGGGCAGGGGACATACCTTGGAAATCTCCTTCAGGGTATAAAGCCCCTTTTCGGTAAATCCCAAAACGCGGATGTATTGCGGCATAGTGTCGGCAATTTCTTTGGTAATTCCCAAAAAAGCACACAATATAATTCTGCGAATTCGTGAAAGAGTGTAGCGTTTGGTTTTTATAGTTTGCAAAAGCTCGTCAAGGCTTTTTGCTGTTTTAACCGCCGCCACAATGCGGTTTTCAATACCTTCGCTGATATCGGGCAGAGCCGCATAACGATTAGGTCTGTTGTCGGCTCGCAAAGATGCCAAAATTGACGTTTCGAGATTTTTTATATCGGCAAAATTATCTAAATTATCTATGAAAGGTAAAAATGCTTTAATAGGCTCGGCGTTGCCGTTTAATAAATGCTGTCTGATTAGAGAAGCGCTGACAGCAGTATCACAAATTTTATCGCTGTCGTGCTCTGCGCCTTGCCTTTTAACGGTTTGGAAACAGCCGTCAAAGTCCAGCTTTTTAGCGGCGATAATATATTCTATAGCCAGCGTATTGTTTGGCGACTTTATAATTTCAGCAAGGAAAGGATTATATTCAGCCATCAAATCGGTGCGAATTTTAGCATAGGTGTCGCCACTTTTAAGACGGCTGCCGATTTTGCTTTCAAATTCATCACTCATTAAAATATCAGCAGCGCTTTCAAGTGCCGCAATATCGCCGCACTCGCTGCCAAAGGCGATTTTGTCGGTGATTCCAAGAGCTTTTAGCAAATACACGCCTGCAGTCGCGAAGCTTTGAGCTGTGCTTAAAGCGTGGGGGCTGGGGAGCTCAATTATAAGGTCTGCTCCGTTTTTAAGGGCGGCGCGTACGCGCTCATATTTTGGCAATATCGCCACATCGCCGCGCTGAACAAAGTTGCCGCTCATAACGCAAATGACGGTGTCGTTTTCACCTTTCACCGAGTTTAAAAGAAAGCGATGTCCTGTATGAAAAGGGTTAAATTCGGAAATAATACCTATATTTGCCAAAATAACACCTACTTTCTAAAAAAAGCCCTTGAAAAAGTGCGCTTTATAAGTTATTATATACTATGTATTTATACTATCACATTAAAAAAATAAATGCAACAAGATTTTAAGAAATGAGGAACTGTTATGAAAATTTTTGTAGTTAATGCAGGTAGCTCAACCCTTAAGTATCAGGTTATTGATATGACCGATGAGTCGGTTGTATGTAAGGGTATTTGCGACCGTATCGGTGCGGCTGACGGCTCTATCGGTGTTATTAAGCATAAGACTCCCGATGGCAGAGAGTACACCGCCGAAGCTCCCATGCCTACCCATTCCGAGGCATTCCAGAGCGTAGTTTTCGCACTTACCAAAAGTGATGCAAAGGTTATGGATTCCTTTGATGAAATTTCGGCTATCGGCCACCGCATAGTGCAGGGCGGAAGCATCTTCCCGAAATCCTGCTTAATTAACCCCACAGTTATCGACCAGATTGAAGAACTCGGCGAGTTAGCTCCGCTTCACAACCCTGCGCATGTTCTTGCTATTCGCGCTTGCGTTAAAACCTTTGGCGATAAAATACCGCAGGTAGCTGTATTCGATACATCCTTCCACCAGACCCTCGAGCCTCGCGCTTATATGTACGCGCTTCCTTATAAATATTATGAGAAGTATGGTGTTCGCAAGTACGGTGCACACGGCACATCACATAAGTATATCAGCGACCGCTGTGCTGTTATGGAAAACAAGGATAAAAAGGACCTTAAAATTGTTACCTGTCATCTCGGCAGCGGCTGTTCAATTTCGGCTGTTAAGGATGGCGTTTGCTTCGATACCTCTATGGGCTTTACCCCGCTCGACGGATTTATGATGGGTACTCGTACAGGTACACTCGACCCCTCTGTTCTCACCTATCTTGCAAAGAAAGAGGGCTGGACACCTGACGATATCAACCGCATCTGCAATAAGGAATCGGGTGTTCTCGGCGTTTCCGAGCTGACTAATGATAACCGCGACCTTGTTGACGCAGCAGCAGCCGGTAATGAGAAGGCAAAGCTTGCTTTAGATATGCAGCAGTATCAGATTATTAAGTTCATCGGCTCTTATGTTGCCGCTATGAATGGCGTAGATGCTATTGTATTCTCAGGCGGTATCGGTGAAAACAATCCCGAGCTTCGTCAGGACATCTGCGATAGCTTCGGATTCCTGGGTGTTAAGATTGATGATGCTAAAAACCACATTCGCGGCGAGGAAATTTTAATTTCGACCCCCGATTCACCCGTTAGAGTATATGTTATTCCAACCAACGAGGAATTGGCTATCGCTCGCGATACACTTGAACTTACTAAATAATTAAAGGAAGTAATTATGCTAGTTTCACAGTTAAAAAATTCTGTTCTCGGCGGCGAGTTTGATAATAGTCTTTCGGTTCTTTATGCTGATATATCGGCTGCGCGTGAGCGCTATGCTACAGCTTGTGATAAATACATTGAGATTTATGGAGATATGGATGGTGCGCGTCTTTTCTCTGCTCCCGGCAGAACCGAGGTAGGCGGAAACCATACCGACCATCAGCATGGCAGAGTTCTTGCAGGCAGTGTTGACCTTGATGTTATTGCTGTTGTTTGTGAGAATGGCGAAAATGTAGTAAGAATTAAGTCAGAGGGCTATGATATGGATACAGTAGACCTTGCTGACCTTGATATAAACCCGAAAGAAAAGGGCAAAGCTATCTCGCTCATTCGCGGCACCTGCGCTGCTTTTTCACAGGCGGGCTATAAGCTGGGCGGCTTTAATGCCTACACAACCTCTAATGTGTTAAAGGGTTCGGGTCTTTCGTCCTCCGCTGCATTTGAGGTGCTTATCGGAAACATTTTAAGCGGTATGTTCAATGGCGGAAATGTGTCAAATATTGAAATCGCCAAAATAGGTCAAACGGCTGAATGTGTATACTTTGGTAAGCCTTGCGGATTGCTTGACCAATCGGCAAGCTCGCTCGGCGGCTTCACAGCTATCGATTTTTTCGATCCCAAGAATCCAAAGGTTGAAAAGGTAGAATTCGATTTAGCGGCTAGGGGATACACCCTCTGTGTTATTAATACAGGCGGAAATCACGCTAATTTAACGCAGGATTATGCAGATATCACTCTTGAATGCAAGAGTATAAGCAACCATTTCGGTAAGGACTTTTTAAGGGAAGTAGATCCCGTGGATTTCTTTGAGAATATTGCGTTTCTTCGCTCAAAGTATGGCGACCGCGCTGTGCTTCGCGCGCTGCACTTCTTTAATGAGGATGAACGTGCTGACCTTGAGAAGCAGGCGTTAAAGTCCGGCAACTTTGATGAGTTTTTAAGGCTTGTTAACGAGTCGGGTGAGTCCTCCTTTAAATATCTGCAGAATGTATATTCGGTAAGCGATGTTCGCGAGCAGGGCATTTCTTTAGCCCTCGCACTAACCGAGCAATATCTAAAGGGCACTGGCAAAGGTGCGTTTAGGGTGCACGGTGGCGGCTTCGCGGGTACAATTCAGGTGTTTATCCCGACCGAGCTGCTTGACGGCTATAAAATATGCATAGAGAAGGCCTTTGGTAAGGGCAGCTGCTATGTTCTTGGTATCCGCCCTGTAGGTGGTACTGAAATTGTAAAATAATAGGCTTCGGGGGGGTTAAAATCCCCCCCGAAAAAAATTTTTAAAATTTTTGCAAAAAACTGTTGACAAAGCAAGGCAGTTGTGCTATAATCATTTTCGTCGCCAAGAGGCGATGCGAAAAAAGTTGGTGTTGATTGCGGTGAGGGTCCACCTGTT
>JAZRMU010000070.1:0-1755 GCA_045647785.1 Acutalibacteraceae bacterium | reverse complement strand
ATGTGTTAGGCACGCCGCCAGCGTTCGTCCTGAGCCAGGATCAAACTCTCTAAAAAATTATATCTCAACACTTCCGTGTTAAAATCTCTTTAGATAAGCTCTTTAGCTCATTTTCTAAACTCTGACATTTCTGTCTCTTTTGTCCGTTTACTTTAAAAAGTACTTGACTTACCAAGCGATTTCTCGCTCGGAATTGTCGGGTCCTTATTATCGTCGTTGTTTAATTTTCAAGGTTCATTTTGCGTCGTTTTTCCGCGACAGCCTAAATATAATACCAAAACAAAACGCATTTGTCAAGCCTTTTTTTAAAATTTTTTTAATATTTTTTTCATATTTTTTTGCACCACTATATATAGTGCCAACACACGCTCAAAAACACAAAAAACTCGGGTTTTGGCCCGAGTTTCGATAATTTTCTTTATATATTGTATGTATTATTTGGAAATTAAAAATCCGCCGAACACCATTCTGCCGCCGCCGATGAGCTCGACCCTTATGGTGTGCTTGCCGTAATTCAAATTATTATAAATACAATATTCGCTGAAGTTTTCTTTGAAATGTACGACGGTTTCTTTGCCGTCCAAAACAATTTTAGCAACAGGATTTTTAGAACCGTCCACCAGCATACCAATACCACGACCGACAAATTCATATTCCATGGTCGCCCCTGTAACGCCGAAAAGCTGCGCACCCGCGTGAGAGACTGTGGTGCTTGGTGCGTTAAGTAATTGGAAATCCTTGACACTCTCAATTTCCTCTGCCTTTACAAGTTGCGACTCTACCGACAAATTCGTTACATAATCTCCGCCAGGCATTTCGTGCGCACTATATCCCGAATTATCAGGATTTTTAATAAGCCAGTTTTCCATATAACCTGCAATACAGTCGGCATAAACCTTATAGCCCTTATTGTTTGGATGCACAATATCCCCCGCGTAATACTCCCAGGCGTTACCCGTTTTCTGCATTTCTTCCACTAATGCAAAGCCTACATTAATCGTTGGAATGCCATAATATTCAGCAACATCCTTATGTCCAAGCAGCTGCTCATACTCTGTGCCAAGCCTTCCTGCCTCAGTGTTGTCAGTTACAAAGATTATAACAATGTCGCAGCTAGGGTTGGCGGCGCGAATTTTGCGAACGATGCCCTCCATAAACAGAGATGCTTCAATTCGAGTATAGCCCGCATAGGCATCATTAATAGCATACTCCAAAAACACAAGGTCAGGTTTTTTCGACAGAACCGAGCTATCCATACGGTGGAAGCCCCAATAGGAGCCCGTGCCGCCCCAGCCTGCGTTGGTTTCGTTGATTTGAGCGTTCGGGAAATTCACCTTCAGCCACTCGGTTGTAGCAGATGCCCAGCAATAGCCGTCTTTGCCTCCTGCGCCGCGCGTAACCGAGCCACCGAGATATGCTACCTCCAGCTTTTTATCTGCCGTGAGCTTATAATATGTGTTTTTAAGATTGTCAACGCTAACCGGCGCCCCCTCTTTTTTTGCCGTACGCTCGGGTGCAAAAATCTCTGCGGGGTTTCCTACATTTTCCGTGCTGCCTGTTTCCGAATCATCGGACATACCTCTAGAACAACCGATGCCGCAAAGCAACAACACGGCGCATAACAATAAAGCCAGGTATTTCATAGAGTTCATCTCCTCCATATAAAAATTATATACTAATATTAAAAACCGGTCAAGCAACAAATTTAAAAGCGCACCTCGTTGGGGTGCGCTTTATCTATTTTATTTTTCTATT
>JAZRMU010000069.1:0-3073 GCA_045647785.1 Acutalibacteraceae bacterium | reverse complement strand
TTTTAAATTCCATTCGGTAACGATTGCGCCGTAATAAAAATAATGCGAACTGCGAAAGTTTACAAGGAATACAAACAAGCCCAACAGACTTTGTAACAGTCCCCAAGTAAACTGAATCAATAGGTAAATCCACTTCATTTTATATTCTCCTTTGCGGTGTTGATAGAAGAAATAAGCATTGCGCGAAGTCCCGCACAAACAGTATCTAATTCTTTATATTGAATTTCGTTTATATAATTGGTTTTGAAAAGCAGTTCTAACCAATATCCAGTTTCATTAGCTTCTTTCAGCGCTATTTGCAATTTAGCAATAAAGTCCGCTTTCCCATGCGCATACTGTGCTTCGCGGATGTTTGCGCCTATACTTGTACCGCTACGACCAATTTGATTTGAAATTATATGTTCTTTGTTTTCTTTTAAAAATTTTACAAGATTTATAATTGAAACCGCAAAATCCATAGATTGAACAGATAATTTATCATTACGCATAATAGCACCCACTTTCTAAATAAATTATAGCATAATTTTTAAATCTTTTCAATGAAAAATGAAGCATTGGCTACGCCAATATGAAGCACAAGGCTTACGCCTTGCATGAAGCGAAGCGCATTTTTTCGTTCTTCATGTTGCGAAGCAACGCTTCATAGCCCGCAAGGGCTACTTCATTCTTGATGTACCGCAGGTGCGCTTCATTGCAACCAAAAAAATGCAGCCGACGTAAGTCGACTGCATTTTTCTGGTTGCGGGAGGCGGATTTGAACCACCGACCTTCGGGTTATGAGCCCGACGAGCTACCAGACTGCTCCATCCCGCGATATTTGATTGCTTGCTCTCTTGAGTGCTAAACTATTATACACTATATATTATGATAATGCAAGCCTTTTTTATGCTTTTTTTAAAAATTATTTATAAAATTCGTTTTTCTTGCACTTTTTTACTTCGAGCGGTATAATGAATTTAAAGGGGGATTATCATGGAAACGCTTCTACTTATTCTCAAAATAGCGCTGGCTGTGGGCTGTGCTGTTGGAATTTATTATCTTTTTATTTATGTTGTAGGTTTTTGGTACATAATAGAGGGAGTTTGTCTTATTCTGCAAACAATTACCAAAGTGCTGCTTTATCCATTCAAAGAGCTGTATAAAAGGATTTCGAAAAAATTTTATTCAAATAGTGCGCTTGACAGGGGATTGACTTCTGTCAATCGCAGGGTAGAAAATGGACTGATTTCTCGTTTTGCCGACCGCCACCCGCTATGCGGAACTGCGAAATCTATAAGATTTGTTTTAGTGTCGCTTGTGTTTATAGCGGCGGTGATGACAGTTTCGATTGCTACAGGAAACAGCAAAATTGTTGAAGAATCGATTTATATGTTCCCGTTTTTCTTTATTGTTCAGCTTTTAAGCCGCAGTGTTGTATTTTCCTTTGCAGGGTTGTTGGCAGTAGGCTTTTCAGCTATGATGATTAGCGCATTCTTTAAATTCTGTATGGGCGAATATGAGCGCGAGGGCTCTTTCATTCGCTGGCTCATTTCGGTTATATATTATGTGATAACAACGGTTGTCAGCTGCTTTTTGGGTTACCTCTTGAGCGGCGTGTGGGAATGGGTTGTGAATAAGGGTGTATCTCTCTTTGTGTTTATAAAAACTGCAATCTCCACCTCCAACGATACCCTTATAGCGCCTATTAAAATTGTGGGCTGTGCTGTGGCTCTGCTGCTGCTTATCTATATAGCGGTGATACTGATAAGTATTGCTTTAAAGGAATATTTTGAAACATTTTGCTATGGTGGAATGGGTGTTTTACTTTTTGCAGTGGTTACCGTATTATGCCTTATTTTCGGCGGTTCGGAGTTTATTAACACCGGCGCCGGTAAGACTATTTTAATCGTTACGTTCCTGCTTGGGATATTCGGCTTCGATTTTATTAGAGTCAGCAAGGAAGAAATTTTGGAAATATATAAAGAGCACAAGCACTATAAAAAATCATTCTCGTCTAATTTCACAGGAAGCGATGACTGATAGCGGCTATATTAACAGCATCACTTGCTTTTGAAAATTCGACATAGATTTACAAAATATATTTACTTTTAATCCCCTACGAGCTATAATAATTTTGTGCTAGATACTAATCTAACATAAAAAAACATATTATTAACAGTTAGGGGATTTTTTTATGGCAGAATTTTTTGGCATAGGCGGATATAACCGCACACCGGAGGGCTTTTTATCCTGGCAGCACCTGCTCTTTGTAGGCTCTCTTTTAACTCTTATGGTAGTGTTGGCAGCGTTGCTCGGCAACCGAAACCGCGAGCGCTCGCTCAAGGAAAAGAATAATGTTCTTGTGTGGGCAGCAATTTTAATTGATGTTTTTGAGATTTTTAAAATAGCGGCGCTGTGTATAAGAGATAATAGCACCGATCCCATTCTTCGCAATTTGCCGCTGTTTTTATGCAGCATTCAGTTAATCGCACTTCCGCTTGCGGCATTCACCAAGGGCAGAATTAAGGAGGCGGCTATTGATTTTGTTTGCATTTTCGGTATTTTGGGCGCTGTGTTCGGCACTATAGGTGCAGGTCAGAATTATAACGCGTATCCCGTGCTCTCGCTCGATAATGTGGTGTCGGGTATTACTCATTCCATTTCGGGCTTTGCATCGCTTTATATACTGTTTGCCCGTCTTGAAACCCTTAAGCGCAAAAATATATGGATAACCTTTTCTATTTTGTTTGCATTTTGCGCGGCGGCGTATGCTGCAAATCTGCTGCTCGACTATAACTATATGTTCTTAATGTCGCACGACGGCACACCCTACAGCATCGTTTATGCTCTCGTAGGGGGCAGTCCCGTGTTTTATCCTATAATGGTAGTGCTCCTGTTTGTGGTGTATATTGCCGCTTTCTACGGTACATATTATTTAAGCACCAAAAAGACCAAAGCAGAATAATCAAAAAATCAGGTTGGAATTCCGGCCTGATTTTATTTTGCTTAAAAACCGAAAAATATTTTAATTTATATGTAGAAAAAAACGGAAATTTATGTTAATATATTATGGTAGTTAAATTTTATGGAGGGA
>JAZRMU010000068.1:0-35021 GCA_045647785.1 Acutalibacteraceae bacterium | reverse complement strand
ATATGAAAAAGGACGAAATCCGAGCTCTTGAGGAAGCCTATGCGAAGCTTGAGTGCCCCGTAATTTCTAACAACAGTGCACACCGCGGAACTGCTGATGTTCCTATGATTATCCCCGAAATCAATGCTGACCACGCAAAGGTTATTATCGACCAAAGAAAACGCCTTGGTACAAAGCGCGGATTTATCGCTGTTAAATCAAACTGCTCTCTTCAGAGCTATGTTCCGGCTCTCTACCCGCTTGACTGCTTTGGTATTAAGCAAGGACTTGGTTGTACATATCAGGCAATTTCAGGCGCAGGTAAAACCTTTGAGCGTTGGCCCGAAATGGTGGATAATGTTATCCCCTTCATTGGTGGCGAGGAAGAAAAATCCGAGCAAGAGCCGCTTAAAATTTGGGGCAAGGTTGAAAACGGTGTGATTGTTAACTCCGAAACTCCCAAGCTTACAGCTCAATGCTTGCGCGTTCCTGTGTCTGACGGTCATATGGCTGCTGTATTTGTAAGCTTTGATAAAAAGCCCACTAAAGAAGAAATTCTTGCTAAATGGGAAAGCTTTGCAGGTCGCGCACAGGAGCTCAATCTTCCCAGCGCTCCAAAACAGTTCCTTCACTACTTTACCGAAGATAATATGCCGCAGACCAAGCTCCATAGAAATCTTGAAAACGGTATGGCAGTTTCTATCGGTAGACTGCGTGAAGATTCGCAATACGATTACAAGTTTGTTTGCCTATCACATAACACCCTTCGCGGTGCAGCAGGTGGCGCTGTGCTTTTAGCAGAGCTGCTTTGCGCTGAAGGCTATATTGACTAATTTTCAGAGGTAATAATTATGAAAAAAACTATATTTACAGGTGCTGCAACCGCGCTTATAACCCCTATGAACGCTGATACCACCGTTAACTATGATAGGTTAAGAGCCCTTGTTAACGATCAGATCGAGGCAGGTATTGATGCTCTTGTTATCTGTGGAACAACGGGTGAGAAATCAACTCTTAGCTACAAGGAACATGTTAAGGTTATTGAAGAGGCTATTAAGACTGCTGACGGCAGAGTGCCGATTATTGCAGGTGCCGGAAGTAATGATACTGTGTACTCAGTAGGTCTTTGCAAAGAGGCTATAGCTTTAGGTGCAGATGCACTTTTATCGGTTACACCTTACTATAATAAAGCATCGCAAGCAGGTCTTATCGCACACTACAACTATATTGCCGACCGAATTGATAAACCGCTTATTGTTTACAATGTGCCTTCTCGAACCGGTGTATCCATCCAACCCGAAACATATTTAGAGCTTTCAAAGCACGAAAATATCGTTGCTATTAAAGAGGCTAATGGTGATATTTCAAGCGTTGCAAAAACCAAACAGTTAGTTGGCGACGCACTGGATATCTATTCGGGTAATGATGACCAGATTATCCCTATGATGTCTCTTGGCGGCAAGGGTGTAATATCCGTACTTTCCAATATTCTGCCTAAAGAAACTCATGATATGTGTATGGCATATTTAAATGGCGACACAAAAAAAGCTATGGAATTACAGCTTAAGTATATTCCCTTAATCAATGCACTTTTCAGCGATGTCAACCCCATTCCTGTAAAAGAAGCTATGAACCTTATGGGAATGAATGTTGGTCCTGTAAGACTCCCCCTCGTTCCTATGAACGAACAAAAGTTTGCTGCTATGAAACAAATTATGGCAGGTCTTGGACTTATTAAATAAGAGGTAAAGAACGATGTTAAAAATTATACTTAGCGGTTGCTGCGGCAAGATGGGTCGTGTTATTGACACCATTGTTGCTGATGATGAAAACTGCGAGATAATTGCCGGTGTTGATAAATTTGGAGAAAAATACAGTAGTTTCCCCGTATTCCCCGATTTTACCGATTTACCAAAGGCTGATGTAATAATCGATTTTTCGCATCCGTCGGCACTTGACGGGCTGCTCACCTATGCGGCGAAAACTAAAACTCCGCTAGTTATTGCAACAACTGGATATAACGAAGCAGAAACCGAAAAAATCAAGGCAGCTGCAGGTATTATCCCGATTTTCTTCACATTTAATTTATCCCTCGGTGTTAACTTACTTGTCAGTCTTTCCAAAAAAGCCGCTGCATTTTTGGGAGATGGCTTTAATATTGAGATCATTGAAAAGCACCATAACCAAAAAATCGATGCTCCCTCGGGTACTGCAATAATGCTCGCAAACGGCATTAACGAAACGCTGAACAATAAAATGATGTATGAGTATGACCGTCATTCCAAAAGAAAAAAGCGCCCCTCGAACGAAATTGGTATTCATTCGGTACGCGGAGGCACTATTGTAGGTGAACATGAGGTAATTTTTGCGGGAAACAATGAGGTCATTTCTCTTAAGCACGAAGCCTTTTCAAAGACCGTTTTTGCTAACGGCTCGGTAACGGCAGCGAAATTCTTGGCCTGCAAACCCGCAGGGCTTTACAATATGAACGATGTTCTTGATTTTTAATTTTAAGTATCAAAAAAACGGACTCTATTGAGTCCGTTTTTTTAGTTCTACTATTATTATCCAACTGCTCGAAATTTGAACTAAATATTTTTAATATAGCAACGCCTGCGCTTATGAAGCTGCTTGCCGAATGTTTTCCACTGGGCAAGAATTTTGGCATTCGTTTCCAGCTGCGGTCCTGTTTCAGCGTAGGTAATACCGTTCGCATTAGCATTTTGAATTAAATGGTCGAGAACTACCGCATTAAGTCCTGAACCTTGCAAATCGGGGCGTACAGCAATCAAGAACATATCGAGCACCTTACTCTCCTCAAATGCACGCAGCACATCAAACCACCCAAGCGGGAAAAGCTTACCGCGACATTTTTTCATAGCCTCGGCAACGCTTGGAGCACTAACGCCAAAGGCGACAACCTCATTATTTGCATCAAGTACAAAGCAACAATATTTAGGGTTGAGTAACGGAATAAATTTAGTTGAATATTTTTTTACCTGTCTTTCGGTAAGCTCAACAACACCATAAAGGGGCGCATAAGCCTTATTAACAAGCTCGAAAACCTGACGGATATACGGCTTATACCCAAATCGGGTTCTAACATTTGCCTTATGGTAGTTTCCGCGCACAAGAACACGCTCGGCAATGCGGTGCATCTTAACTGCTACATCACTATCCTTTTCGGGTACAAAAACCTTATATTCTACCCAGTCGGTATCTTTAATATAGCCTAATTTCTCAAGATGCTCGTTGTAATACGGATGATTATAATATGTAATAAACATACTGCGCTTATCAAAACCGTCTACGAGCATACCTTCTCTGTCAAGGTCGCAAAAGCCTAATGGACCGTGCACCTGATTGCACCCTTTTTCTTTTGCCCATCCTTCAACTGCATTAAACAGTGCCGAGGATACCTCGATATCGTCTATAAAATCCACCTGTGAAAAACGCATACGCTGTGTTCCCCATTTTTCATTGGATTTATGACTCAAAATTGCACCTATTCTGCCAACTATTTCACCGTTTTTATATGCCAAAAAAGCTTTGCCCTCGCAATATTCAAATGCAGGGTTTTTCTTTTTATCCCAGTCGTCCATATCATCATCAAAGAATGCAGGAACAAACTGTTCAACATCCTTATACAGCTTATTTGGAAAGTCAACGAACTTACGCAGTTCGCTTTTTGAGGTAACCTCTTTTACAATTACCTCGCTTTTTACTGCATTTCTCTCAAGTACCGTTTTCATAATCAATCCCCCAATTGAAATTCGGTATATAATTTTTATCTGCACTGCACCTATCTTGAATAAAAATATTGTTAAGACCACTAGCTAAAGCATAGTCTAAAATCTTATCATACTCGCGCTTTGTTATAACCCTGTTAATTTCAGGATAATCAGCCGCCTTTCCGCACGGAATATATTGCGACATAATGCTTAAATATACATTCGGAGCATTCTGCTGCACCCAATCAATAACAGCTATCGCCTCACGCGTGGACTGCGGTAAAACAAGATGCCTTACTATAACTCCGCTTAGCATAATCCCCTCTTCATTTAAAATAGGCGTGCCTTTCAGTTTAGCGGCAGCCGAAACTGCCTTGCTGGCAACCGAAAAATAGTTGTCTACTCCCGAATATTTAAGAGACTTTTCGGGACTTACATACTTAATGTCCATTAAGTATATGTCAAAAATATCTTCATTTATTACTGCCGCGCTATCATACCCGCCCGAATTATAAACAAGCGGGATTTTTGGGCGATAAATTTTAAGCGCCTCTTTAATAGCATATATGTAATGCGTTGGATTAACAAAATTGATATTATGAGCCCCTGCATTTTCGAGGCGCTGCATCATTTGCGCCAAAGCCTCGAAGCCCACGATTTCTCCTCCGCCCAAATGACTGATCTCAAAATTTTGACAGTAGACACAACGAAGTGAACAACCGCTGAAGAAAATTGTTCCTGAACCCTTTGAACCGCTGATGCAGGGTTCTTCCCAAAAATGAAGATCTGCACGCGCTATTTTAGGCAGCAGCGACATCCCGCAAAATCCGCCTTTATTCCCATTTTCGGTTCTGATAGCGCCACAATTCCTCGGGCAAGAATTACAAAGCTGCTGCATTTTTTTCCACCTGCTTGCGGGTTATTCGCTTTGCAACCTTAACAGATGAGTAGGTTTTCTTAAAAGAAACTCTACCAGTAAATCTATTTCCGCAACTGACACACTCAAACTCATTGAAAAACCAATGATTATGATAGCGCCATTTCTTACATTCGGTGGCAGCTTCCCCACAAATATCACAGTTAAATTTTAATGCTGCGCGGTCGATATGTTTATCATTTATATTTGCAATATAATAGTTTTTGAATGAAATTCGAGCAAAAAATTCGGGATTATCAGCATCGACCACATATTTTGCAAACGCTTCGCTGTTATATGTCTTCTTAAGCACCGCTGCCGTAAGCAGACTATCATCAACAGCCGAATGTAGAGCAAATTCCTCAATTGATATACCGAGGCACTCTGCGGCGAAGGCAAGAGAAACCTGATTTTTAGCGTTTTCGCCTTCACGCTTCATTAGCGACTGAACATATTTCTGCAAATCTGCATAGCGCTCAAACTTGAGTGTTTTACCACCCGAAAACAAACGAGCATTTTCGGCGATAACATATAAATCGGAATTACTCCAGGTTATCGAAACAGTATCCTCCCCGATCCACTCGTTATAGCGTTCAACCGCTTCTGAAAACGAAATTCCGGCTCGCATAGCATCAGTTGTAATCCCTGTAAGCTCGGTAAAGCGCTTGGTGAGTTTCTTTGTGGACTCTGTTTTAACTATAACCTCAAAGCGGTCTATTACCTCGAAATCGGCGTTCAGTTTTACAGCACCAATTTGTACAATTTGATTTGCAAATCCGTTCTTTTTATGGCAATAGGTGTTATCCCATTCCAAATCAAGAATAATATAATTCATTATTTGTTTCTTGACTCGTATTTCATACGAGCCTCCTTATTAAGTATTTTTTTGCGAAGACGAATATTATTGGGTGTAACCTCAACAAGTTCATCACTCTTAATGAATTCAAGCGACTGCTCAAGGCTTAATACCGAATGAGGAACGAGGCGTAATGCATCATCACTGCCCGCAGCTCGAGTATTAGTCATTTGCTTTTTCTTGCAAACATTGCAAACAATATCCTCATTCTTTGGGTTTTCTCCCACTATCATGCCCTCATATACGGGCGTACCGGGACCTATAAACAGTCTGCCACGGCTTTGAGTATTAAATAAACCATATCCTGTAGCTTCGCCGTCCTCATGAACGATTATAGAGCCGGTAGTACGAGATTCAATATCGCCCTTAAAAGGCTCGTAGCTTGAGAATATGTGATTCATAATACCGTTGCCGCTTGTGTCGGTTAAAAACTGTGAACGGTAACCAAGCAGTCCTCGTGCCGGAATCAAGAACTCAAGATGAGACATACCGCCATCGCGAACTCCCATATTTTTAAGCTCTGCCTTTCGGGTTCCCAAGCGCTCCATAACAGCGCCAACATACTCCTCGGGCACCTCTATCATTAAAAGCTCGATAGGCTCAAGCAAAGTTCCGTCATCCGATTTTTTATAAATAACTGCGGGTGGCGAAACCTGAAATTCATACCCCTGTCGGCGCATAGTTTCAATAAGAATTGATAAATGCAGCTCACCTCTACCAGAAACCTTAAAGGTATCGGCAGAATCTGTTTCCTCAACGCGGAGGCTAACATTTGTTTCTACCTCTTTGAAAAGTCGCTCGCGCAGATTACGAGAAGTAACAAACTTTCCGTCCTTACCCGCAAATGGCGAATTGTTTACCATAAAGTTCATGGAAAGCGTCGGCTCATCGATTTTTACAAATGGAAGCGGTTCAATACAATCTGTAGCACAAGCAGTTTCACCGATATTAAGTTCACCGATTCCTGCAACCTGAATCAGGTCGCCAACAGTTGCGGTTTCGCACTCGGTGCGGCGAAGTCCATTAATTTGAAACAGCTTCGCTATTTTAACCATAGAATGTGAGCCATCGCGGCGGCAAAGTGCCACATTCTGACCGATTTTTACGCTTCCGCGCTCAACTCGACCAACACCTATTCTGCCAAGATACTCATCATACTCGATATTTGAAAACAAAATTTGAAGCGGTGCATCAGGGTCGCCTTCAGGTGCTTCAATCTCATTAACGATAGTTTCAAAAAGCGGTTCTAAATTTGCGCTTAATTGATCAGGATTCAGCGAGGCATAACCGTCTCTGCCGGATGCGAAAACTACGGGGTATTCAATCTGCTCCTCATCAGCACCAAGCTCAATAAACAAATCAAGCACCTCAACAACAACCTCGTGTGGACGAGCCATCGGTCTATCAACCTTGTTTACAACTACGATAGCCTTTTTACCAAGATTAAGTGCCTTTTTAAGCACAAAGCGAGTTTGCGGCATACAACCCTCGAACGCATCAACTAGTAGTAAAACACCGTCTACCATCGTTAAAATACGCTCAACCTCACCACCAAAGTCGGCATGTCCGGGGGTATCAACAATGTTAATTTTTATATCCTTATAATACACACTGGTGGTTTTAGAAAGAATAGTTATTCCGCGTTCACGCTCAAGGTCTCCCGAGTCCATAACACGCTCGTTCACCTGCTCATTAGTTCTGAATGTTCCACTTTGCTTAAGAAGCTGGTCAACTAGTGTAGTTTTGCCATGGTCAACATGGGCAATAATTGCAACGTTTCTTAAATTTTCTCTTTTAATATTTGCCATAAAACAACGACCTTTATGATAATTTGATAACTTATTTATTATACCTTTTTTCGCGAAAAATGTCAATATTTGCGCAATTTTGCATTAAAAAAGCCCCTGCAGATAGCAGGGGCTGATAAGTACATATTATTTGTTGAAGATTTCGAGAAGCTCGCCGTAGCTACCATCGTCCTCGCTGGAGGAAGAAAGTATTTCGCTTACTAAATCATTTTGAGGATTCTTCTTTTCATTACCAAGGCCGGTTGCAACAACAGTTACGCGGATGGTATCATCAAGAGTGTCATCAAGCTGAGCACCCCAGATAATGGTTGCATCGGGATGAGCCATTTCAGAAATAATAGTAGAAGCCTGCTCTACCTCTTCAAGACCAATATCCGAAGAACCTGTAATGCTAATGATTACGCCGCCAGCGTTGTCCATAGAGGTTTCGATAAGCGGACTTGTAACAGCAGCGCGTGCAGCCTGTTCAGCCTTATCCTTACCGGTTGCAACACCAACACCCATGTGAGCATAGCCAGCGTTAGACATAATAGCCTTAACATCAGCAAAGTCAAGGTTAACAAGTGCTGTGATATTGATAAGTTCAGAAATGCTCTGAACACCCTGACGAAGAACATCATCGGCAATGTCGAATGCATTCTTGAAGGTAATCTTTTCTTCAGAAACGAACTTTAAGCGCTCGTTCGGGATAACAACAAGGCTATCAACATGCTCGCGAAGAGCTGCGATGCCGGCTTCAGCCTGCTGCATTCTCTTCTTGCCCTCGAAAGCGAAGGGCTTTGTTACGATACCCACGGTTAAGATTCCCAATTCTTTAGCAATCTGTGCTACTACAGGAGCAGCACCAGTACCTGTGCCACCGCCCATACCTGCAGTGATGAAGATCATATCTGCAGTGCGAATAGCCTCAACTATCTCGTCGTGTGATTCTTCTGCAGCCTGCTTACCCTTGTCAGGATTAGCGCCAGCGCCCATACCATTAGTAGCTTTATTACCAATCTGGATTTTCTGATTTGCTTTTGACAGATAAAGAGCTGCCTTATCGGTATTGATTGCAATAAATTCAACACCACGAACACCAGCGTCAACCATGCGGTTAACAGCGTTACCGCCGCCGCCGCCAACGCCTACAACTTTAATCTGAACTACATTATCGAGTTCGTTTGAAACTTCGAATGCCATTTTCAATTCCTCCACTTTTAACATAAAATTCTTTGAGAATATATATTTCTAGTTATTATATATTAAATGATAACACATAATATCTTAAATTTCAATATAAATTTTTAGTTTTTTTCATTTTTTTCTTTTAAAACAAAAGGTATTTGTCGGTTATCACTTGTCCAAGTGCTTAAATCAATACTTCCTATTGCATCAACACCATTTTTGCTGACAATCAGCGGTATCATAGCGCGCAGATGCTCGGTCTTTTGTTCAATATTTTGCATAGTACCGAAATTAACCTCATACTTTGAATTTACGATTGCGGTAATTTGGGACGCAGAGCTGATATCAAGCTCGTCGACACTAATACCGGCCTTTGCTAAAATATCACAAATTTCGTTGATTAACAATAAATTTTCTTTGCCAATATCCAAAAAGTAACCTGTATAAATTTGAGGCATATCCCCTACTAAAATTTCTGTTATTCCCTGCGGTTTTGTATCGAAAAAGGCAAGGACCTTATTATCGGTATCGGTTGTATAATACTTACCGTTTTGGTAATAACAGTACGAATCACTCGTTTCTTCGACAATTATTTCGAGGGTATCAAACGGCACTCTTTTAAGTTCAACATTCTTAATATACGGAAGTGCTGTTGTAAGAATGCTTCGAATGCGTTTTTCGGAAACACCGAACAACTTATCGCCAAGTTTAACCTCCGAAAACTCTATCACCGATTCCGCACTGTAGACAGTATTATTTTTAACGGAAATTTTGCCTATCGGGAAAAACACAGTACAGCTTAAAATAAGAAGCACACCAATAACAAGCACAGTAATACTACTTAATAATGCTATTATTTTCACCTTCTTGCGGCGGCGCCGCGCCAAACGGTCAGCCGCTGCATATTTTCTGTTTGAACTTTCTTTTACTTCCATTTTTACTTCCTTTTAACATCAGCGCCTAAAAGGCTTAAATATTTTTCAATATTTTCATAGCCGCGTAAAATATGGCTAATTTTCGAAATTTTAGTTTCGCCCTCCGCCGCCAGTGCAGCAATCACCAGTGCTGCCCCTCCGCGGAGGTCGGTGCATTCGACCTCTGCACCTGCAAGTTTCCCAACACCCTCTATAACTGCTAAATTACCATGAATATTAATTTTAGCACCCAATCGCTTCAACTCATCGATATATTTATATCTGCTTTGGAAAATATTCTCGATAAACAGTGAAGTGCCGCGCGCCTTTGAGAGCATCGCAATTATTGGCGGACCTGCATCGGTTGGAAATCCCGGATAAACCGCAGAACGAATCGAAGTTACAAATTTAATTATTTGCGGTGATTTTACAGATATTTTGTCGCTATAAACCGTCAATTCGGCTCCTGAAAGCTCTAAAACATTCATAACAGCTGCCAAATGCGCGGGATTAACATTGTGTACCGTTATTTCTCCACCCGTTATTATCGCTGCCGACATATAGGTTGCTGTCGCAATTCTATCTGGGATTACCGAATGCTCTATTGCAGACAAACGCTCCTTGCCGTAAATAACTATTGTATCAAGCCCTGCTCCGTAAATTCTAGCACCGGCACAATTTAAAAAATTAGCAAGGTCTATTATTTCCGGCTCTCGCGCAGCGTTATTAATAACCGTTTTGCCCGGAGTTAATGCTGCTGCCAGCATTGCATTTTCGGTAGCACCCACACTCGGAAATGCTAAATTAATTACGGGAGATTCCACAGTTTTTTCACGCTTACAGTAAATATTGCCGTGCTGCTCGGTAATCTGATATCCCAGCCGTTCAAGGGCGTAAATATGAAGGTCTATGGGTCTTGGTCCTAACTCGCAGCCACCCGGACTACTTATGACAGCACTCCCTGTTCTTGCGGCAATAGCTCCTAAAAACACAACCGAAGAACGCATTTCGCGCATTAAACTATCAGGTATATCATTTGCAGTAATAGCCGCAGCATCAACTGTCAATGTATTATCACTGTAGCTGCATTTACAGCCAAAATGTTCAAGTATCTTAATTGATACTAAAACATCGGAAATATCGGGGCAATTATGTATTACTGTTTCTCCAAAGCACAAGAGTGTTGCTGCTAAAATTGGCAACACACTGTTTTTAGCACCCTGCGCCGTAATTTCACCCGAAAGGCGTTTACCGCCGTTTATTATTAAATTAGACATTGTGCACCTCACAAAAATAACTTTACAATGTTATTCTATGCGAGGGTTAATATTTTGTTATTAAGCGCCTGTATACAACTTTATAATTTCGCGATAAATACGCTCGTTTGCATCCTTAATTGCAGATTTTTCGGCACTTTCGCTCATTTTGCACAATAATTTCTTGTCGTCTGCCAGGCGCTCTACCGCCTTAATCAACGCGTCTGCTGTGAGGTCTTTTTCTTCGATGATTTCAGCAGCACCTGCGTTTTTAAGACTCATAGCATTATGAAACTGATGATTTTCTGCTACATAAGGCGACGGAATAAGCACAGCTGCTTTGCCGAGGGCTTGAATTTCGCTTAAGGTGATAGCTCCCGCGCGGGAAATAACTATATCTGCCGCAGCCATACAAACGTCCATATCATATATATATTCTTTTACCTGAATTTCATCAGAAAGCGTTATATCCTTAAGTGCTTCGGTCATCGTAATATAACCTGTTTTACCCGTTGCGTGGATATGAAAATATTTATGGCTACCGTTGTGATGCTTTATAAGACCGGTTACAGCCTCATTAAGTGCTCTAGCCCCTAGGCTGCCGCCAAATGAAAGAATTAGTGGGCGATCATCAAGCTTTAAGAGCTCTCGCGCCTTTTGCTTATCGGCAGTTAACAGATTTTGGCGAACCGGATTACCGGTTACAATAGGGGTGTTTTTAGCCTGCAAAAATCTCGCGGCCTCTTTATAAGCGAGTAACACCTTATCGGCATTTTTTGAAAGCATTTTGGTGGTAACCCCGGGATAAGCATTCTGCTCATGAATTACCGTTTTAATTCCGAGTTTCTGCGCTGCTCTTACAACGGGTCCACTTACATATCCGCCCGTACCTACTACAATATCAGGCTTTAATTTTTTTAGCAGATTTTTAGCTCGAACACTGGAGGCAACTGCCTTATACGCAGCCGACACATTTCTTGCAATATTTTTAGGGGTTAATTTACGCTGAAACCCCGCAACATCTATGGTATAAAAATCATAGCCCTGCTTTGGAACAAGCGTGGCTTCCAGCTTTTTCGCTGTACCAATATAGCTAATTTTAGCTTCCGGATGCTGCTTTAATATGTAACCTGCTATGGCGAGAGCAGGGTTAATATGACCTGCTGTGCCGCCGCCTGCAAATAAAATATGCATAAAAACTACCGCCTTTACAATTTTTGCATTGAACTATCTCTTGATACCGAGAGGACTATTCCCATTTGTGCAAGCAAAAGCACAAGGGCTGTACCGCCATAACTAAAGAACGGTAGGCTGATTCCTGTGTTCGGCATCGTGTTTGTTACAACCAAAATGTTTAAAATAGCTTGAAGACCCACCTGAAAGGTTAATCCGGCAGCCATAAAAGATCCGAATTTATCCTTTGATTTGATAGCAATAGTGAGACCGCGCCAAACAAGTGCGCAGAAAAGCACAATTATAATAAGTGCGCCTATTATACCAAGCTCCTCACAAACTATTGAAAAAATAAAATCATTATGCGGCTCGGGAACCCATAAATATTTTTGTCGGGATTTACCGAGGCCCTTACCCATTATTCCGCCTGAACCGATAGCGAGCAATGACTGAATTACCTGATATCCTTCACCAAGCGGGTCAGACCACGGGTCTAGCCAATATTTAATTCTATCGCCGCCATAGCTAACAACACCTGTAATAATAGCTAGAGCCACTGCAACAACACCGCCACCGCCAATTATAAAAAGATGACTCCATTTAGTGCCGCCAATAATCATTAGCAAAATGCCGATACATAGAACCAGCAGAGTAGCAGATAAATGCGGTTCAAGAATTATTAGACCACAGGTAACTCCTAAAATACCTATCAAAAACGCGGTGATTTTCCAAGAACCCATCTGCTTGTAATTAGAGGTGATTAGGTGTGCAAATAACAAAATTATTGCAAATTTTGCAATCTCGGACGGTTGGAAATTAAGAGGTCCTATAACTATCCATCTCTTAACACTCATTCCCTTAAGCATTGGAGGTAAAATCAATAATAGCACCAAAAGAGAAAACGCAACTGCATAAACTGGCCACGCCAATTTTCGCCAAAAGTGATAATCGATATGGGCAAAGAAAAGCATTACAGCTACTCCGATAGCGGCGAAAACCGCCTGACGGACAATGAAGAAATAGCTATTACCGTAATAGGTGTAGGAAAAGGCATAACTAGCCGAAAAGAGCATAATAAGACCAATAGTTAGTAACACTAAAACAAGGCTCAAAAAGACTATATCAATTTTTCCGTGGGACGACTTTTTAAGTTTTTGCTTATTTATAGTCTTACTATTCTCCGACATAGATTTACTCCTTTATATTATATCAAAAATTATTGGCAAAATCGCTAATACAGCGCATATAAATGCAACAAAAGAAAATACAGATACTATTTTATTCTCCGACCAACCACTCATTTCAAAATGATGGTGAATGGGACTCATTTTAAATATTCTTTTGCCGGTTTTCTTGAAAACGGCTACCTGAATAATAACAGATAACGCCTCTGCAAGATAAACAAAGCCCGAAAGCAGCAATAATATAGGTCTACCTGTGGAAAAAGCGAGTGCTACCACAGCGCCACCCAAAAACATAGAGCCCGTATCGCCCATAAACACCTTTGCAGGATGAGCGTTCCAAACCAAGAAGCCAATGCAAGCGCCCGCTAATGCGGCAGCATATGCATTATAGGCAAAATTGTTGAGCATCCCTGCCGCAAACATAAGCCCACAAACCACAACAAGTGTAACCGAGGAAGCAAGTCCGTCAATACCGTCGGTCAAGTTTACAGCATTGGTAAAGCCGTAAATAAACATAAGCGCTATCGGCCAAAATACAAGACCTAAACCGCTAGTTACATCAACGTCGCCTAAAAAAGGAATCCAAGTTGTTGTAACACCTGAAATATAGAGTGTGGATAGATACGCCGCAGATACAAGCAACTGCATTAATGTTTTTTGCTTTGCTGTAAGTCCGAGATTACGCTTTTTAACAACCTTTATGTAATCATCGAAAAAGCCGATAAGTCCCATACCGATAGCTAGTGCCACACCCGCCACTAATCGGGTAACATTTTGAGAACGCTTGAGCTCCACGGCGAGACCACCTGAAAAAATGAGCGCATAGGTTATTGCAACCGCCATACCGCAAAACAGTCCCAGTGCCATCATAACGCCACCCATTGTAGGCGTCCCCTGCTTTTTCTCATGCCATTTTGGTCCGATTTCAAGAATTGTTTGACCGAATTTCAGCTTATGAAGAAACGGAATTATAATTTTGCCGGATACAGCACAAATTGAAAATGCGACCAAAGCGGCGATTACTGGTGTAAAATCCATTAATAACACTCCTTTATTTTAACTCTAAAAGCGCTTCCCTGACAATTTCGCGCTCATCTAAATGTATTGTTTTATCCTTTAATATTTGATAGGTTTCATGTCCCTTGCCCGCTAGTACGATTATATCGTTTTTTCGGGCTTTTTTAATAGCGTACTTAATCGCTTCGGCTCGGTTTTCGATAACCTTGTATGGAGTATTTTTTCCTTTAAAACCAACGATTATATCATCAATTATGCTCATCGGCTCCTCGCTGCGCGGATTATCGCTGGTAACTATGCAATAATCGGCATATTGAGCGGCCGCACCCGCCATAATCGGACGCTTTGTTTTATCTCGGTCGCCGCCGCAGCCAAATAACACTACGACTCTGTGTCCCTCAAACTCGCGGAAGGTACGAAGTATATTAACAAGTCCGTCGGGCGTATGGGCATAATCTATAATCACCGTGAAATCCTTGCCTGTGGGTACTGTTTCTGCCCTACCCTTCACGCCGGCCATTTTACTTAATTCGCCAGCGATATCCTTTAATTCAAAGCCTAATTCTAAAAGTGCTGCTATCGCCACCATTGAATTATATACCGAAAACTTACCGCCAACGCAAATATTGATATTCTGAATTGTATTGTATCCAACAAAGCTATAGGATACACCGTCGGGGCGATAGAAAATATTTTTTGCACTATAGGTGGAGTTATCACTCTTTACCGAAATAGTAACTGACCTGCATTGCAGATTTTCCACTAAACGCCTGCCGTAATCATCATCGTAATTTATAATTGCTGTTTTGCACATTGAAAACAGTTTTTGCTTGGCTGCAAAATAGTTTTCCATTGTACCATGGTAATCCAAATGGTCTTGAGTGAGATTAGTGAAAATGGCTGTTTCAAATTCAATTCCGTGAACTCGCTTTTGATCAAGTGCATGGGAAGAAACCTCCATTATTACATACTCACAGCCCGCATCTTTCATTAACGAAAGCAAAGAATTAAGCTCATACGCACCGGGAGTTGTATTTGAAGAAGGAATTTCAGTATTACCAATCATATTATGGATAGTACCGATAAGTCCAACCTTATGACCTTTTGCCTCAAGCACTGATTTAATCATATAGGTAACCGAGGTCTTTCCATTGGTACCGGTTACGCCAACAATTTTAAGACTTTTAGCGGGATAGCCGAACCATTTTGCACTAGCTTCAGCTAAAAACGCTCTTGTATCATCAACAATTATCTGATTTTTAGCACCTGTATCGCGTTGAGCAACAATAACAGCAGCGCCCTGCTCCTCGGCAGAAAGCGCAAATTTATGACCATCGAAGCTAAAGCCTTCGATGCACACAAATAAGTCGCCCTTTTTGAGCTTTCGGGTATCACTAGTGATGCCGTTAATTTCAATTTCGGATAATTGCTCGTTTTTGCAAGTTAACAAATCTTTAAGTTTCATTTTGGACCCCTTGTTAATCTGAAACATTATCAGCACTGGTATCACGGAAATACACCGTTACCACCGTTCCCTTTTCTACTGTTTCATCCGCTTCAATGCTCTGCTTATAAGCTAAAACACCCGCAGATGAAGTATTGCCTGAAAAATGAATATTAATACCACTTTCTGCTGCTGCAGAATTTGCTGCGGAAATTCCAAGACCTACAAAATTTGGCACTTTTGTTTGGCTGGAGTCGTCCGCAATCTCCTCGGTATAAAGGATTATTGTGCCACCCGAGCTTATTGTATCGTTTGCGGTTGGCATTTGCTTTATAATTGTCTCCCCGCTGCCGATTACTTTATAATTTAAATTTTTATTGCTGATCTTACCCTTTGCAACAGTAACGCTGTCTCCAACTACATTGGGTACAGCAATCGAAAGCTTGGCAAGTTCCTGCTCTGTATAATGTGGCTCATAACCGAGATAAGGCATCACTTCGGCAAGTATTTCTGCACCAATTGGTGCAGATACTGCAGAACCATAATATTGACCCGCACTTGGCTCATCTATCATTACCAGCACTGCTATTTCAGGCTTTTCGGCAGGGGCTACTGCTAAATAAGAAGCAATATATCGCTCAACCGCATTTTCGGTTGCGTAATCTTTTTGCGTTGTACCTGTCTTACCGCCCGTCTGAAATCCTGCAACATACATATTTTTCGTAGCGCTTTTTGATACAACGGCTTCCATCATTGTGCGAATAGTCGCCGAAGTCTGTTCGGAAATCACCTGTCTTTTAACGGTTGTGCCTACAGATTTTAAAATGTTTCCTTCGCTATCAACTATTTTGCTAACCACATGCGGTTGAACCAGCTTACCGCCGTTTACAGCAGCCGATATCGCGGTTATCATTTGAATAGGTGTTATCGTGAAGGTTTGACCAAAAGAGGCTGAAGCTAATTCTACAGCACCCTTTGCAGTTAGCTTGTGGTAAACCGACTGCGACTCACCCGGTAAATCAATGCCGGTTTTTTTAGTTAAGCCGAAAGCTTCAAAATACTTATCAAAATTAGTGCTGCCAACCAACTGACCGATCATAATATAGGCGGGATTGCAAGAGTTCACCATTGTAGTAATTAGGTCTTGGGTGCCGTGTCCACCGGACTTATGGCAGTGATACGGCTGTCCCGCTATAGTTATTAAGTGATTGCAAGTAAATGATGAATTTTTGTTAACAAGATTTTCTTCAAGTGCCATAGCCGCAGTAACCACTTTGAAAACGGAACCCGGCTCATAGGTGTCGGAAACAGCTTTATTACGCCATTGACGATTAAGAAGATTAGTCTGTAGCGTCTTTTTAGCCGCCTCGTCGGTTTCTGCCTCTAACAATGCTTTATCCTCGTCAGATAAAGTAAAGGCCTGATTAGGGTCAAAATCCCCCTTGACAGCCAGGGCTAAAATTTCACCGGAATTTACATTCATCACAATGCAAGCGCCTCTATTTTGCGCCTGATTAGCAATAACCCCTGCTTCAAGATACTTTTCGGCTATATACTGAACATAATTATCAACTGTTAATACAAGGGAATTACCTTGAATTGCCTCTTCAATACGCTCGTAAGTAAGAGGCATATTCGTGCCCTTGGCACTCTTTGCTGCAACAACGCGACCCGAAACACCTGTAAGCTCGGTATCATAATACATTTCCACACCTGAAAGACCTTGATTATCGCTTCCAACAAAGCCCAAAAGCACGGATGCTAAATTGTTGTTAGGATAGTATCTTTTAGTTGTCTCGTCGATACCAATATAAGTGGAAAGCTCTAGGTCTTTATTCGCGGTTATGAACTCTCGCACCTTATCGGCGGCCGACTTATCGATTTTATCTTTAACTGTTACATAATAGCTTTTCTTTTCAGTGAGAGTCAAAACATTCTCTCGCTCGAGCCCTAAAATTTCCGAAAGTCCGTCTGCTATAGTGTTTTTCACATTATTGCGTTCGGTTTCATTTTTTATATTCGCAATACTATTCGGGGTTAAGTAAACTCGCCATGCAGTTGAACTCGTAGCAAGCAAATTCATATTTTTATCGTAAATATTGCCGCGCGGTGCACTGATAAGAGTATCGTAAAGCTGCTGCTCCAATGCTGCGGTTTGATATTTTTCGCCATTAATAACGGCAATATCAACAAGCCTTACAACCGACACCGAAACGAAGAGAATAACAAGCACCATCATAATGCCAAAAATTCTCGTAATCATATTTTTGCTGGGTTTACTTGCCATTTTCTTCCCTCCTCACGGCTAAATCTGCTATTTTCTTACTTTCTCAAAATACCCGAAAACGAGAGTTAAAAAAATTCAACTCTCGTAACATTTTAATTATATTAATTTAGAGCAACGGCTATTCCTGCGCCAATAACTTTTCGCCATTTGCCGTAACAGCAGCATCGCTCGAATTAACGCGCATATAAACTGCTTGCGATTTATCCATTTTTTTCATACCGATTTCGGCAGCAGACTGCTCAAGATTAGTATACGAAATAATGTTCTCAAATTCAACATTTAATCTTGTGATTTCAGCATCAAGCACATTAATTTCCTCTTTAATATCATTGATTTTAGAGCTTGTTTCGGTGATGCTTACTCGAAGGAAAATGCTTCCGCAAACCGCAATGACCATAAAGGCAGCCATTAAAACGGAAACAGCACTTGCCGACATTGCCTTGGGCTGACGCTTCTTGGCTTTGGTAGGCATTTTAATAATGTTATCCTCAACTACCTGCTTTTCTCGCGGCATAAAACGATTAAAATCATATGCCAAAGTATTATCATAATACTTGAGATTGTTCATTCAGTTCCCTTCTCCCTTAATTTTTAACTATAGTCCTTAATGTCGCACTTCTTGAGCGCGCATTTTCTTTTAATTCCCTTTCACTTGCGGTAATCGGCTTGCGATTTAGTAAATGTCCTTTAGGTGTTTTCCCGCAAACACAAACGGGAAAATCAGGTGGACAGGTACAACCTGTGCAAAGCTCTTTGAATTTTTGCTTAACCATTCTATCCTCTAGAGAATGGAAGGTTATAATAGATAGCACTCCCCCGCTTTTAAGCAGGCTAAACGCCGTATCGAGTGCCGACTCTAAAACATCAAGCTCTGCGTTTACTGCTATTCTTAATGCCTGAAAGGTTTTTCTTGCGGGGTGCCCGTCCCGCCTTGCTTTAGCGGGCGTTGCAATTGAGACAATTTCCGCTAACCTCAATGTTGTTTCTATTGGGGATTTGGCTCTTTCCTCAACTATTTTATTAGCTATTCTGTAAGCAAACTTATCCTCGCCGTAGCGAAAAATAATGTTTGCTATTTCTTCTGCACTTAAATTATTAACGAGGTCTGCAGCGCTCACTCCGCTTTTGCTCATTCGCATATCAAGCGGTGCATCCTTATGATAGGAGAAACCTCGATCTGCTGTATCTAACTGATAAGATGAAACACCTAAATCTAATAAGATTCCATCAACCTCAAATACACCACGACTTGCCAGCTCTGCCGCCATTTCCTTGAAATTGGCATTTATGACGGTTGCGTTATACCCCTTCAACCTCTCGGTTGCTATTTTCACAGCATCAGGGTCTTGGTCAAAAGCGTAAAGCCGACCGCCACCAAGCTTTTCTGCGATACCTTTAGAATGTCCCGCGCCACCTGCTGTGCCGTCAACATATATTCCGTGCGGCTTAATTTGCAGCGACTCGATTACCTCGTCAAACAAAACAGGAATGTGTGAAAACTCCATTTCCCCACCCCATTACAGACCGAACTTATCGGCTTCGGCAAAAATCGCTTCGGGGGTAAGTTCTTCCTCGGCAGACCACATTTCGCTGCTCCACAGCTCGATGTAGCTATTCATACCGATTAAATGAGCAGATGCTTCCAGAGATGCATACTCGCGAAGTGTAGGCGGAATTACTATTCTGCCCTGTGCATCAAACTCCACATTAAAAGCACCGTCGAAAATAAAACGCTTGATTCCGCTTGCCTGTGCTGTAGGAAGCTCCGAAACCTTTGAAACCAGCTTTTCCCATTCGGCATATGGATATATACATAAACAACGCTTACCGGTTATACCACGGCAAATTATAAAATTCTCTCCAAGGTCGTCGCGAAACTTTGCAGGAACGAAAACACGACCCTTCTTATCTATTGTGTGATCATAGCCTCCATAAAGCATCGCGTTTCACCTCCAAATTCACCACTTTTAAACACTTTAATGGATTTTTAATCCACTTTTCACCACTTTTAATGATATTATACATTACTTTTTCAAAAAAATCAATAGTTTTTAGTAAAAAAGTTTGTTTTTTAAAAATTAACTTTTAGACGGTTTTTAAATAAAAAAATAGAAGCAGCCGCTCTTTAAAACGACTGCTTCTAACAAACTTATATTATTAAATTATTATATTAACCTTAATATTAGCGCGGCAGGACGGGCACTTAACAAAGTGGGTTCCCCGTCTTATCGGAAGTCTTAATACCGCCTTGCAGCTCGGGCAACGGCGATATCTCTTATGCTTGATTTCCTTCACCCTGCGAACGGTTAGTTTAAACCAATCAATAACACCCTTAAAGTTACGCTTAAACCATTCGTTTTCGCTGCGTCTTGCCGTAATTTTTCGGGAAAGACTCCGGTACATTACAATACCCAGAATTGCCCACTGCAGGAAAAAGAATATGCGCACTGCAAAAACATTCCTGACTATTACGTTAACTATAGCTACTATGATATATAGCACGAGCAGCGCGGTATTAAAGGTATCATTACCATAACGCCCATACATAAAGGAAGCGATGCGCTCCTTAAATCTCCACATAAAATACACCTCTTTAATAGTAGTATATCAGTAAATTATGAACAAATATAGTTTTATTGAAAATTTTTAACTATTTTATTTTTCCTTACATCCAAAATTTTTAAATGTTATTATTAATTTAACAAATATTTGAGGTGTATATGTTCTCTATAAACGATACGGTCGTCCATACGAAAATCGGTGTTTGTAAAATAATCAAAATTTAAAAAATGGCTATTTAGAAAAACCCCGAGAAAAAACGGAAAGCACACTTCTTTTCAAAGTGCGCTTTTATTTTAATATTCTGTGATTTTAATTGTTTCTCCCGATTTTACAGAATACATATTCCCGTTAATTTCAAACCAAACCGTCGTGGTTGTGGGGTTATGTACCTGCATATAATCGCTGCGCCACACAAGTGCCTCGTATGCCTTTACGTAATCGTAAATTTCTATATTGGTAGCGTACCAAATGTCATCGCGTTTGCCTAATCTCTCGCAAATTTCATCCATAAGTTCCCAATTATCTTTGCCTTCAAACTCAAAGGTATGTCCCCAAATATACATAAGTCTTGAATGACGCGAAGCGTGATAAATCTCATCAAATTCAAAATTAACAAATTCATCTATCCACTCGAGGAGATTTGGATTATCGTGGTGTGCAGTCGGCATCCATGCGTGCCAATCAGTCGGCAAATCAAAAGCTCGATTATCGCCACCAAGAGTGCGAGCGTAAGCAATACCAAGTTCTGTTAAATAGTTCTTAATTGTGCCGTAGCTTATTTCGCCCACGATACGCGTGATGCCTGAATTAGGATACGCCATACCGCGGATAATCATATCAAGTTTATCCTCTAATTCCCTTCGGCAGTCAAGCACGTCGGAAATACCCTCAAGCGGAGAAAGGATACCGGGAGCACGGTGAAATTTACCGTGAATTGCAATCTCGTGCCCGAGACCTAACATATATTCTCTTATATCCTTATACGTTAGCCTGCCCTCTGCATCGTTCTCTTCAATACAACTACTGCACACGTTAAAGGTGCATTTCATACCATATTCATTTAATTGCTTTGCCAAACGAATATCAGAATAGCAGCCGTCATCATAGCTAAAGGTAACTGCCTTGCGCAGTCCCCCAGGATAGCGCATGAATCTTGTATCAATATGCTTTACAACCATTTTTACTCCTCCGGTAAAAAGCCCTCAAAAATATAGGCATCAAACTTATCCCAGCATTCATCCAATTCCTCATTTGAACTTAATGTCCAGCAAATAAGAAATGCACCTAAAAATTTATTGAACCTTAAAAAGAAATTATTTTTATTAATATGATTATAGGAAACGAAATGCGGACGGGACATATAGTTCGCAAGAAGTATACTTGCGAGAAAAGCCTTTACACCTTTATCGGTATATAGAGCTGCCAGTTGTCCTCGGCATATTTCCGGATTATAAATTTTATATTCCCGCATAATTCGCGGGTCGAAGGATTGCACTAAATATTCGCCCTTGTACCCACTTAAAATCTCATTCGCTTTGCGGTAGAGTCGGTATGAGGGGTAGTCCCCCTCCTTGAACTCAATTAAAAGCGGAACCTTACCGTTTACAATTTCTAAACATTCTTGAAGTGTCGGGATTTTCTCCTCTGTGCCAAAAAGCTTATATTCGCGAAGCTCTTCAAGGGTTAAATCGCTTACCTTTATATCTACCCCACAAGCACGCTCTAATGTCGCATCGTGGAAAACGACAACCTCGCCGTCAGCAGTAAGTCTTATATCGTTTTCGATACCGTAACCAAAATGAACTGCAGCCCTGAAAGCTGTAAGGCTGTTTTCCGGTATACCTCTTTTAAGGTTGTGCAATCCGCGATGGGCAAAATATTTACCACGAAAAGCCTCCAGCTCTTTTCTTTTTTTACCTGAAGGCGCGCACAAAAAGATGAACAGCAAAAAGAGTGCCGCTATCGTTATCAGCGCAATACCAATACTAATCTTCAACATCAAAGCTCTCCAATAATGACTTTTTTCCGATAGGCTTAATATCACCATGCTTTACAAAGCACATTGTAATAAACGAAATTAAAACTGCTACTGCGGCATAGATGAATAAAGTCTTGGGATTAATTCCATAAAGTTTACCGGCAACGATAGGTGTTATAACCTGTGCAGACATACTAAAAGCATAATAATAGCCTGTAAACTTACCTATATCGCCACCCGCACACATTTCAACAACCATTGGCAGACTGTTTACATTGATAAATGCCCAAGCAATACCGACAGCAACAAACACAAGATACAGCGCCCAGTGGAACTGTGTTGCAAAAAGTGTATAAACAAATGCAACTGCAAAAGCAGCAGACAGCAACAGCGCACCGAATTTAATTGTACTTGCTCTACCGAATTTACCTGCAACAATACCAGCAGGAATATATGAAGCTATAGCGCCAACTGTAGCGATAGTTAAGCAAAGAGAAGCACCGCCATCGCTCATATTCCACTGCTTTGTGGCAAACACCGAGAACCAAGTTGTTATACCGTTGTATCCAATATACCAGAATGCTACCGATAAAAGCAAGAAAACGAGACTCTTTTTAACGGGCTTTGGAATAATTGCCTTTTTCTTATCCTCATCAATTTCAGTTAACTGCTGTTCCGGATGTGCTGCTTCATATTCAGCCTGTTCAGCAGCAAGCTTTGGCTCATTTACAAAGAACATTACTATGAAAAGTGCCAAAAGCATAATTCCCGCAACAACAGCGAAAATCGGAAAATAGTTAAGGTGCATATTAGCGGGATTTTTACCTGAATAAAGCACAGTATTTACCACCAAGAAAAGCACACCGCCAACAGCGCCCATAAGGTTAATTATGGCATTACCCTTACTACGAAGCGGCTTGGGTGTTACATCGGGCATTAACGCTACGGCAGGGCTGCGGAATATGCCCATTGAAATTAGTGCCAAACACAAAATGCCGATAAACATTGTTAGCTTAAGTGATGTAGGCACAGCAGCAAAGCTATTATCAATAAGCGGCAGAACCATCATAAATCCAACTGCTAAAATAGTACCTATTAATATAAAAGGTTTTCTTTTGCCCATTTTTGCAGTGCAACGGTCGGAAAGCCCGCCAAAAAACGGTAAAAGGAAGAGCGCTAGAATATTATCAGCAGCCATAATAGAGCCTGTGAGTGCTTCGTCAAGACCAAATGTATACTGCAAAATTAGCGGAATTTTGTTGTCGTACATTTGCCAAAACGCACTGATTGCCAAAAAAGCAAATCCGACAAGAACGGTTCTTTTTACATTTAACTTCATAATAACTCTCCTTATATCTCTAAAAGTTTAATGATATCCTCTTTTGGGCGGTAGCCTACCGCTTGAGTCGCTATTTTGCCCTCCTTAACCACTACGAGGGTGGGTATGCTTGAAATTCCGAAAACGCCAGCCAGCTCGGGCTGCTCGTCCACATTAACCTTACCTACGATTATTTCATCATACTCATTTGCTATTTCCTCAACAATAGGCGCTACCATTCGGCAAGGTCCGCACCAGGTTGCCCAGAAATCAAGCAAAACGGGACGTTCGCTGTTTAATACGTTTTTCTCGAAATTATCTTTTGTTATTTCAATATATCCCATATCTGTCTCCTAATCTTTAGATTTATAGTAAAGCATACAATGGCAATAACCCTCAAAATCAGGGTCAGCTATCTGCTCACGGAACTCTTTGCATATACACCTATTGTCCTCGGTTATTTCAAGCCTGCACGGGCAATATCCGCCCTTCTGCTTTAACCCCTCTTTAATAGCTGCTACAACCTCTTGATTATCGTTCAGTCTTACTGACATACTGCACCTCCAAAGTAGCTTATTATCATAATATCATATATTGTCATTTTTTTCAAACCTTTTATACCTTAAAATATTTTTATCGTTTTTCGATGAATTTATATTCACAAACAGCATTTTATACGTTATTATGAATCTACAAAAAAGATTTTTCCAAACGGAGGAGTTAAAATGTTAAATTCAAATTAAAATTTGGAAAACGACCTAACGGTATAAGTGAAAAATCAATATTGAAGACTTTAATGTGTTGAGTAGTTTTAAATATAAGCTGCAGGATATTAAAAAACAAAGCGGAAGCTATGATTTATCGGATATTACAGTTTCCCGCTACCGCGCTAAAAAGGCTATAGAAACCTGGAAAAAGTAAATAGCAAAAGAAGAACCCAAGTCTGACAAACAGACTTGGGTTCGTTTTTATAAGAAGATAATTAGCACGCCAACGAGCATACCTATTATAGTTGAAAAAGCAGGCAGCTTACTATGATACATAAGAATAGCTTGCGGTAAAATCTCACCAAATACAACATAAAGCATCGCACCGCTCGCAAAGCCTAAACTCATTGTTAAACCTATAGGTCCGATTTCACCGAGCACGAATCCCAATAATGCACCGATTATTGTGGGGATTCCCGTACAGGCAGTTATAAGCACGGCTTTAATCTTATTCATGCCTCCGCTTATAAGAGGAACAGAAACTGCCATACCTTCAGGGATGTTATGTAAACCGATAAGTATTGCCAAAACTAAAGCGGCACTGCCAAGCACTCCATTGTTGCTGGCATAGGATGCACCAATAGTCATTCCTTCAGGCACATTATGAAGCGCAATAGCGCAAGCCATTACAATGCCTGCAATAAATAAAGCAATCTTTTTATCCTTGTTTGCATAGTGGTATTCAAGATGGTCGGAATGGATTAGCTCGTTAAGATGATCGGCAGTTTTTGGATGTTTTTCATCGATATGCGGGATTTCCGGATTTGTTTTTCGGTCTATCCAGAAATTAAGCAAGTAGATAACCGCAACACCGATAGCTACAGCGAATATGGTTAAAAACACATTTGCGCTTACCTCTATAGCCTCCACCACTAAATCAAAGCAAACAACACTAATCATAACACCACCCGCGAAGCTTAATAAAAGGCTTACCGAACGGTTGGAATCTTTACCGAGCAAAGCGCCAATTAAGCCACCTATACCCGTACCGACAACACCTGCAATAGCAGTTGTTAATATTAAAGTTCCTATAACACCCGTAAGAACCACATCCATTCCAATAATATATCAAATACAGCTAACAATATACCACTTTTTAACTTGAAAATCAACAATTTTCATCATAAAACAATAAAAAATCCAAGGTTGATTTAGGTCAACCTTGGATTTTGGTGCGAGTGACGGGACTTGAACCCGTACGCCAATGACACACGCCCCTCAAACGTGCCTGTCTGCCTATTCCAGCACACTCGCGAGAACGCTATACATTATATCACGATAGAATTACTTTGTCAATATAAAATTTTAAAAAAAGCGGGAAATTTTATTTTCCCGCTTTTTTGCTATTTTACAGGGATTAAAAGCGTTTTTTGCGCAAGTAGAATTTCGTCGGAAATACCGTTAATTTCGCGAATTTCATCCGGCGAGCTATTATAGCGACGCGCTATATCCCAAAGGCTCTCACCTGACTGCGCGTAATAAATTATTAAAGCGCTTTCCCCCGTTTTGGACCTTAAATTATTTTCATCAATACAGATATCGGTTACTAAATTCACCTTTCTTACAACAAATACATCTGCATTTACACATAGCTCCGCCGTTATTTCTATCGCATTACCATTTACTAAAGCGAAGCTTATATTATTAGTTATAACCTCTGCTTTGGAATATACACTATCGTTGCACATTTCAATTGGGCTTTCAAACTCAAACTGAACTGGTCGCTCTATATACATCGGTATATTCCTATCATTAATAGCTAAAACGCACACCTGCAGCATTCCGCTTATTTTTAGCTTACAGTCTGCTGCTACAACCTCACTTACATTCGTATCGCCCCAAATATCAACAACCGATGAAATATCCCCAATATTATCAAGAGTCTTTTTGCAAATAAAGCATTCATTGATGCTCCTTTGCATTTTCTCCAGCGTTATTTCCTTGCTTTTCACCTCTGCGTTATATTTAGTTGAATAGGCATCCAGCACTACCGGTAAATCATCCTCACAGCAGGCCGTTGACTTGAAATTCAGCTTGCATGACAACATAAAGCTACGGGTTTCACCCATGGCAGAGGTGCGAGGTTTAATATCAAGACAAGCGATTTTTGTTTTTGAGGAACAAACACAGCTATCACTCAAACCATCGATATCAATAATTTGACTGTACGGTATACTGTTTCTATAGGTCTGAACTGCAGAAGTATGTTCGGCAGAGTATAAAACAAAAATGTTGAGGTCGCCTTTAGTTACCACCTTACCGCTTATTATACGACATTCCTTGTTAACCGCCTTGGCATCACACTTTAGTATGCAGCGGATAGAAGGCTGGCCCTGGCTTAACTCAAGCTCTTCCTCAATTATTAACGATTTTTCTCCGGTACCTACAGGTGAGGTTGCAGGTAGCAGCCCCCTCTTGATAATAACATCACTGCAATCAATATCGGTTACAATCCCTGTTGACTGCTTGCGATAAACACTCACATAAATACCTATCGCTCCGTGGATATCTATTTTACGCTCATTTACTGCGCGGCAATTAATATACTCGCATTTAGCACTACCATCCACAAACGCATCTGGACAATCAATGCCCAAATCAAACGGCTTGCTGAAATTAAGCTGCTGCTCAAAACCGAAAATCACATTTTCGGGTGAACAGTAAATTAAATTCACCGTAATATTACCATCAACCGTTAATGTCTGTCCGTTAACAGAATTGGAGGAAACCCTTGGTACCACCCTGCATTTAAGGATTTTTGAAATTTCAGGGTAATAATCAGGCAAAACAAAATCACTGTCTATACTATATTCCGCACTACCCGAAAACACCTTATCGTTAAACGCTGCATCACTGTTAAAAATATTTAATTCCACACTGCACACTCCTTGTTATTTGTTTTATACATTTATATGTATAAGCAAAAAAGAATATGCGATAAAAAAAGCAAGCCAAATTGGCTTGCTTTAAATTTAAATGATTGTTTTAACTGTTTCCATTAAATAATCGGAAAATTCTTTTGTGGTAGCACCATCGCGGTCGCCTGTTACCACTACCCTTTTTTCGCTCTCGGTGCAGATTTCCATTGCTTGGCTTAAAAGGTTGGCTTTATCGGTAAAGCCGATATGACGAAGCAGCATTTCGGTAGCCTTAAAAATGCTGGAGGGGTTAGCGTAGTTGCCTATACCCTGCTCTATCATACGCGGAGCAGAGCCGTGTATGGCTTCAAACATCGCATATTTATCACCGATATTAGCACTGCCTGCCGTACCTACACCGCCCTGAATCTGAGCTGCTTCATCGGTAATGATATCGCCATAGAGATTTGGCAGAACAAACACCTGGAAATTGCTGCGAATTGCAGGATTTACAAGGTTTGCTGTCATAATATCGATATACCAATCTTCGGCTGTGATTTCGGGATATTCCTCTGCAACCTTATGGCAAATTTCGGTGAACTTACCATCGGTTTTCTTCATAATGTTTGCTTTTGTTACAATAGCAACATTTCTTTTACCGTTATTTCTAGCGTACTGGAAAGCAGCGCGCGCAATACGCTCTGTGCCGGGGTTAGTAGTTACCTTAAAATCAACTGCAAGCTTGCCCGGCAGTTCAATTCCTCTACTACCTAAAACATACTCTCCCTCGGTATTTTCGCGATAGAAAATCCAATCGATATTCTCGTTCGGAACACAAACGGGTCGAACATTGGCATACAAATCAAGCTCGCGACGAAGCGCCACATTGGCGCTTTCCATCGTGCCACCTTTAGGTGTGGTAGTGGGGCCCTTCAAGAGGACATCACATTTTTTAATTTCAGAGAGCACATCGTCGGGTATCGGTTTGCCGACCTTTAAGCGATTTTCTATAGTAAGTCCGTTTATGATATTAAACTCTACCCTGCCGGATTTAACCTCATCAGCAAGCAAAAACTCGATAAGTCTTTTTGCCTCATCAACGATAATAGGACCGATTCCGTCGCCACCAATAATACCTATAACTATTTTTTCAGCACTTGAAAAATCCTTGGCGGCTGTGCCCTTTTCCATAATTTCGGTGCGGGAGAGCTGCTCGGTTAAAAGCTTTTTAAATTGCTCGCAAGCACTATTAATGTATTGCTCCATTACTCATTTGCCTCCTTGGTGTATTTAAGCAGACTGCCTGCCTTCAAAATAGCCTTCTGGCGTTCGGTGAAGCTGCACACAAGTGCAATTTCCTCACCTGTTGTTTTATTGGTAAGAATAATTTCGCCGCTATCCATACCGCTATATACATCATTAAGCTCGAGCTTATCGCCCTGTGAAACCTTCTCATAATCCTCGGGATTTTTAAAGGTAAGAGGCATTATACCTGCATTTATGAGATTAGCAATATGAATTCTTGCAAAGCTTTTTGTGATAACGGCACGAACACCTAAATAAAGCGGAACTAATGCAGCATGCTCACGCGAGGAGCCCTGACCGTAGTTAGAGCCACCAACGATGATGCTTTTCCCTGCAGCCTTTGCGCGCTCGGGGAAGGTTGTATCACAAACACCGAAGCAGAACTGCGAAAGATGTGGAATATTTGAGCGATAAGGCAGAATTTTTGCACCTGCGGGCATAATATGGTCGGTTGTAATATTATCGCCAACCTTGAGGATAAGTTCTGCTGCGAGTTTATCCTCCTGCGGAAATGCATCGGGGAATTTTTTGATATTTGGTCCGCGCAGAATTTCAAGGTCTTTAGCATCCTCAACACTTGCGGGCTCTATAATTGCGCTATCATCAATTTTAAATTCGACAGGCATTTTCACTTCGGGCATACTGCCGAACACGGTGGGGTCGGTGATATATCCCGTAAGAGCTGCGGCTACAGCAGTTTCAGGGGAAACTAAATAAACCTGACCGTCGCGAGTACCACTTCTACCCTCAAAATTACGGTTAAAAGTACGCAAAGAAACACCTGCTGAATTCGGTGAAAATCCCATACCAATACAAGGTCCGCAAGCACATTCTAAAAGTCTTGCACCCGACGCTAAAATATCGGATAATGCGCCACAGTCTGCAAGCATTGTTAGTACTTGCTTTGAGCCCGGCGAAATAGAAAGGCTGACCGACGGCTGAATAACCTTACCCTTAAGCATTGTTGCGACCTTTAGCATATCAAGCAAGGATGAATTTGTACAAGAGCCTATGCAGACCTGGTCTACCTTTACACCCTTAAGCGATGCTACCTCTACAACATTATCAGGGCTGTGGGGGCAGGCAATTAACGGATTTAAAGTTGAAAGATTTATTTCTATGATTTTATCATACTCGGCATCTGCATCGCTCGAGAGTTCTACATAATCCTCGGCTCTGCCCTGAGCCTTTAAAAATTCGTATGTAATTTCATCGGATGGGAAAATTGAGGTTGTAGCACCAAGCTCTGTGCCCATATTGGTAATGGTTGCACGTTCGGGCACTGACAGAGTTTTAACTCCCTCGCCACCCCATTCTATAATAGCGCCAACTCCGCCTTTTACAGACAACTGACGCAAAATCTCAAGACTTACATCCTTTGCGGTTACATAGGGGCGAAGCTTGCCTGTTAAATTAACCTTATACATCTTTGGCATTGTTATATAATAAGCGCCGCCACCCATAGCCACGGCAACATCAAGACCGCCCGCGCCCATAGCCAGCATACCGATTCCGCCGCCCGTTGGGGTATGGCTATCGGAGCCTATTAAGGTTTTACCCGGAACACCAAAACGCTCGAGATGCACCTGATGACAAATGCCGTTGCCGGGACGAGAAAAATAAAGACCGTGCTTTTTCGCTACGCTTTGAATATAGCGATGGTCATCTGCATTCTCAAAACCCGACTGCAGTGTATTATGGTCGATATAAGCTACGCTTTTTTCGGTTTTAACACGGTCAATACCCATCGTTTCAAACTCAAGGTATGCCATAGTACCGGTTGCGTCCTGTGTTAAGGTCTGATCAATTTTAAGGGCAATTTCAGTACCAACCTTCATTTCGCCCTCTACCAAATGCGCTTTAATAATTTTTTGTGCTATTGTAAGTCCCATATCTATTCCTCACTTAAGATGCTGTGTTTAGCGTTATCGGCATGCTTTGAAACAAGCATTATTGCCTTTTCAACATCTCTTTCCTCTATTGCTTTTAATATTTCCTTATGCTCTTTTATCGACTTTTCGGCTCTGCCGCTATGCTCAATAGACGCCTTGCGGTATTTTACAACCTTTCGATGCAGTGGGATAAGTGTTTCCTCTAAAATATGGCTGCCGCAATTTCGGTAAATCGCCTCATGGAACTCACTGTCCTTATCGCTAATATGCGGAAAATCACACCTTGAACCATAAAACTCCTGAACATCGACAATATCCTTTAACACCTTGAGTGTTTCCTCAGTCATATTCTCGATAAAACGAGTTACTGCCATAGCTTCAAGCGGCATACGAATAGCGTAAATATCGATTAAATCCTCTCTGGAAATGCCGAGAACAACCGTACCGCGCTGTGTATCCTTAACTAGCTTTTCTTGACCGAGTCGTCGAAGCGCCTCGCGTACAGGTGTACGGCTGACACCCAACTCCTCGGAAAGTTTGGTTTCAGTGAGAGTTTCGCCTTGTGCATACTTGCCAGTCAGAATTTCCTTTTCAAGTTTTTGAAAAATCTGGTCAGCAAGTGAAATACTTCTATGTTCGTACATATAATTCACCTCTTTAGAACATTCCACCCGAAAGCTCGGATATCTTACCTTCAAGCTCTGCGGGAGTAAGGGCGGTTTGACGACCGTCCTCATATTCCTTATCTATCCATTCCTTAAGGGTTAAGACTATTGGGTCGCGTTTAGATAGCGCATCTTCCCCCGTTAAATTATAGTTTTGATTTATCCAATAAGCTATACCTGCAAGACCGCTGGTCTTACTTACCATAACCGATGCAGGCTTACCAAGCAGTTTTTCGGTATCGAAAATATTATAAATTTCCTGATCCTTAAGCAAGCCGTCAGCGTGGATACCCGCTTTTGTTACATTAAAGCTTTTTCCGACAAACGGAGTCATCGGGGGAATTTCGTAGCCAATATCCTTTTTAAAATAATCGGCAATTTCACTTATAACTGTCGGGTCCATACCATCCATAGAACCACGGAGCGAGGCATACTCAAATACCATAGCCTCAAGCGGCACATTACCTGTACGCTCACCGATACCAAGCAACGAGCAGTTAACAGCGCTTGCGCCATAAAGCCACGCCGTAGAAGCATTAGCAACCGATTTATAAAAGTCGTTATGTCCATGCCATTCAAGCATTTCACTCGGAACATCGGAATAATGCTGCAGACCGTAGATAATGCCCGGCACACTGCGCGGAAGCGCAACCTCTGTATATGGAACACCATAGCCCATAGTATCGCAAGCACGGATTTTAACCGGAATTCGCGCCTCTCGCGACATCTTCATAAGCTCATTTACAAAGGGCACAACGAAGCCATAAAAATCGGCTCTTGTTATATCCTCGAGATGACAACGCGGCATAACGCCGGCCTCGAAAGCATCTGCAACGGCGGAAAGATAAATATCCATAGCCTGCTTACGGGTTTTGCCAAGCTTTTTGAATATGTGATAGTCGCTACAGGAAACAAGAATACCCGTCTCACGAATACCTAAATCGCGAACAAGCTTAAAATCCTCCTTGCTGGCTCGTATCCAAGTAGTAATTTCAGGGAATTGCAGTCCTAAATCCTGACATTTTTTAATGGCTTCCCTATCCTTTTTACTGTAAACAAAGAATTCGGTCTGGCGAATAATTCCATAAGGTCCGCCAAGCTTGGACAACAGCTTATAAATATTAACAATCTGCTCAACGCTATACGGTTCAACCGACTGCTGACCGTCGCGCAGAGATGTATCGGTTATCCAAATTTCCTCGGGCATACCCATGGGCACACGGCGATGGTTGAAGGCTACGCGCGGCACATCAGTGTACGGATAAATATCGCGATACAAATTCGGGTCGGATATATCCTGCAGACTGTATTTATAGGATTTTTGCTCTAACAGATTTGATTTTTTTGAAATTTCAAGCATAAATAATCCTCCTTCAGTATTTTTGTGCTATTGTATACAATTATACAGTTATGCAAAGCAAATGTCAACCACTAAAGTATAAAAAACACCGAAAAACAGCTGATTTGAGCCATTTTTCGGTGGAATTATTGTATATTCCTATTATTTTAGGTTTAGCATTCTTGAAACGCGGTTGTGCAAGCGATAAATATAGAGGTTTGCAACACGCACCAGCACGATATCGTAAAGATAAAATGTTACGTTTGCAAGCAGCAGCAAAGCCGCAATAAATATTACTCCCCTGCTCGCTACATCCTCAATATAAATACCGAAAATATTGGCGAGCAAGCCGTAAACCGTGAATACAAAAACATTAAATAAAACAAATTTAACAATATATTGCAGCGGTACGCTTCGCAGTTTTTCGATATATGCCTTAATTATTGGATAGAAACCAAGAAAAAGCACAAACATAAGCTTGGATTCAGGCTCGGCAAACAGTAGAGCCAATACGGCAGTTACTGAATAGGTTGCCCACGCCCATTTGTGCCCGACCTCAATTAACACAACGAGCATCACCACGCCCGCAATAGCCGGCACGGCGTAGGTGAAATACGGAAAGTATGATAACAGCATCAGCGCTGTCGCAAAAGCGGCAAGCAGACCGCAAAAGGTGATTTTTACTGTGTTTTTCTTCATAGCTTTAGCAACAAGGAATTAAGTCGCCACCGCAAGCCTCACAGCAGCAATCGGCAATGCAAAGTGTGGTGCACGGATCGCAGCTTACACAACCACCCATATTTGGACTGCTACTATATGGGCTGTACTGTCGGCCTGACTGACGGGAGATTCGGTTAAATGCTTCGCGGTACTCGGCATTATTCGGGTCCATACGACAGGCAGTTGAAAAGCTTGAATATGCGCCCTCAAACCAGCCGCGCTTATAAAGCACTGACCCATTTAAGAAATACCATTCTGCCGAGCGTGATGATACCGGAACACCGTCAAGCAGCTCTTGCGCTTCTTCAAGTCTGCCTGTGAAAACAAGCTGACGTATATGCGCAAACTCGCCGCTACCCGTGTTATAACCGCTTTTTGTGCTACCGCCGCCTCGACGCTCATCCATTATAGCATCGTATGCCTCATTGATTTCCTGCATTTTTTCGTGTGCTAAATCGGATAGCGGATTATCGGCATAGTTATCAGGGTGATATTTACGCGCGAGCTCGCGATAAGCCTTTTTAATTTCGTCATCAGTGGCGTTTTTGCTAACGCCTAATACTGCATAAGGATCTTTCATTTTACTTCTCCTTAATTTTAGATCTAAAGGTTTCCTCAAGACCTAAAGTAATTATGTTTCCAAGAATATTTTTAAATTTACAAATGTTAAGTAACTCAAAGGCGCTAGACGCTTCGTTAACCGAGAAATAAAGCTGTCGTTCAGCAATGCTTTTAGCGTCTTCGGTGTTTTTAAGGGGATTATATGAGCCACTTTTTCTATCGCTTTCGATATCGGCTGCGGCATCTATAACATAAATGTATCTACCCATACAGTAGCCAAGTCGCTCGAGTACGCGCTGCTGTGTTTCATCATTAGAGCACATTTTGAAAAGTTCGCCCACCATTTTTGCTGTCGGCTCTGCGGCAGCATCGATAGCGGTTACACCGCTTTCCTCAACAGAACGCTGCGCAGCATCGTACTTTGCAAACAAGCTATCAAGCTGTGGATACTCATCTTTTGCCTTTTTATAGTTTTTATAAAACATTGGCTTAAGCGCAGCGTAACCTACACGCTTTATACCTTTTTCATCGCGCAGATTATCAAGCAGCTTATAGTAAAGCAGCATTATCGCAGCGGCGCTCGCAAACTCAAGCTCATCATCACTTTTCGTGCAATAGTTGCACTTTTTAGCAGGATTGAATGGGCAGCGACCGAGCTTTGTAGGACAATCGGCTTCATTAAGAGATGATTTCAATAACGCTAAAAACACAAACTCATAGTTAAGTGTAAACCGTGCAAAAAGCCCGTATCTTTTGCCGAGCTGCCTGCACATTGAGCAATAGAAAGCGCGGTACAGCTCATACTCCTTAATTCGCATTTCCTCTTTAAAAGGCTTAATGTAGCCGAACATTACCTCGCCCCCTACTCTATCATTTTATACTATAAAAACTATAATTGGTGAATTAATTGTGAATTATTCAAGCATCGCCTTTAAAAATCTGCCTGTATGTGATTTTTCACACTTGGCAAGCTGTTCGGGTGTACCACAAGCGATAACCTCGCCTCCACGGTTTCCTCCGTCAGGTCCCAAATCTATGATATAGTCAGCGGTTTTAATGACATCGAGGTTATGCTCAATTACAACAACCGTATTTCCGCCCTCAACCAGACGACGAAGCACGCCGATAAGCATATCGACATCATAAGAATGGAGACCTGTTGTTGGCTCATCCAGAATATATATGGTCTTGCCTGTGTCTCTACGGCTAAGCTCTGTGGCCAACTTAACTCGCTGCGCTTCTCCGCCTGACAATGTAGTAGATGGCTGTCCAAGTTTAATATATGACAGACCAACATCATTAAGTGTTGCTATCTTTCTGTGTA
>JAZRMU010000067.1:0-33711 GCA_045647785.1 Acutalibacteraceae bacterium | reverse complement strand
AATGGAAAATGGGCTTACCCAAGAGGAGCTTGCAAGTAAGATGATGATATCTCGTCAAGCAATTACAAAATGGGAGGCTGATAAGGGCATACCTGATGTTTCAAACCTAAAATTACTCGCACAACTTTTGAATGTAAGTGTAGATTATCTTTTAGACGATGGCTGCGAGATTGACATTAATGTTATTCGTGAAACGATAGACCTATCAAAATACGGAAAAGCAGTTATCAAGAAAAAATTAACGGATAAGCTGATGCTTGAAAAGTATCCTGATGCAGAAATAAGAACGCTGATGCCGCAAAAGAAACGAGACAAGGTAGATAAAGCGGTGGATACATTTATTTTCTTGACGACACCTTTTATTGGGATTACCGATATTATTAACAGCTTAAAATTACTCGGCACAGAGTATTACCTTGTTAACGAAGAAAATCGACAGTTTTTTGTAGCGGTCAATTATAAAGAAGGATATATGGAAAGCCGTCGAACAGCGGATTTTCGCAATTCCAGAACAGGAGATAAATTTACCATAGGAGATATGGTTTTTACCGATTGTGGTAATCTTTTGTACAAGTAAATTGAATTTCTATAAGCTATAAGATGGTGCTTTAACCTTGCTTTCGCTTTTTCGGCGGTTTCCGAGTCTTTGGTTATGATGCCAAACGAATCACCCGGGGAGACGGTAGAGGTGCTGAATATCGAGGGCGATAGCCGATATTTATTTTTTGCAGAAAAAGTATATTAAAAAGAAAAATCCCGCCTAGCGGGATTTTTAATTTATCTATTAAGTATTTGAAACAGCTCATTCATATTATCTACCACAGCTATGGCGCCGGCTTCAAGCAGCTTTTCACGCTTGCCAAAGCCCCAGCTAACTCCAATTGTTGGGATGTTAAGGCTAGCAGCGCCCTCAACATCAAAAATGGTATCACCAACCATAATTATTTCTCCCGAAAGATTGTGCTTATTGAGCAGATACTCTATTACACGCTCCTTGCTGTCGCGGCTTTTATCAAAGGTGGCACCGCAGACATCCTCAAAATATTTGCGAAGGTCGAAATGCTCAATAATATCAACCGATAATGCTTCGGGCTTCGAGGTGGCAACGAATAGGCGATGTCCCGCGGCTGCAAGCCTTCCTAACATCGCGTCAATGCCATCATAAGGGCGGTTTTCGTATTTGCCGATAGTGCAATATCTTTCCCTATATTTGGCAAGCGTGGCTTCAACCTCGCTTTCGGGCACACCGTTCTCGGCAAAAACAAGCCGTAGCGGCTGACCGATAAAAGTGCTTAATTGCTCGTCGGTAAGAGAAGTATTATAATTTTCCATAGCGTAGCGGCAGCACTTAATTATACCTTCGGATGAGTCGGTGAGCGTGCCGTCAAGGTCGAAAAGAATTATTTTGCCCAAAATATCACCTCAAACATTTCATAGTGCTATTATACACTTATTTAGCCTTCTTGACAAGTGTTTTTGCGTGTGGTATATTTTGATAGAAGGGAAGTGGGCTTTTGTGGTGAAAATCGGAAATGATTGGGATGAGATTTTAGCCGACGAGTGGCAAAAACCATATTATCAAGAACTGCGTCAGTTTTTGGCAGACGAATATAAAAATGGTGCGGTGTATCCGGCAGCCGAGGATATTTTTAACGCATTAAAGTACACCAGCTTCAAAAACACCAAAGCTGTAATTATAGGGCAAGACCCATATCACGGCTTCGGTCAGGCACACGGACTTTGCTTTTCGGTCAAAAGCGGGGTGAAGCATCCGCCATCGCTCAAAAATATTTTTAAGGAGCTTGAAACAGACATCGAGGGCTTTAAAACGCCGATAAGCGGTGAGCTGACCGCCTGGGCAAAGCAGGGCGTGCTTCTGCTTAACAATGTGCTGACGGTTCGCGAAGGAACTCCAAACAGTCATAAGGGTCTCGGATGGGAAAAGGTAACCGACCGTATAATTTTGGAGCTTAATAAAAAGGACACTCCCGTTGTTTTCCTGCTTTGGGGCAACAATGCGATAACAAAGGCTAAAATTATCGATAATCCGCTGCACAAAAAGCTGACAACGGTGCATCCAAGCCCATTATCCGCCTACGGTGGATTTTTTGGCTGCAAGCATTTCTCTCTTGCTAATGAATTTTTAAAGGATTGCGGGTTAACCCCCGTTGATTGGAAGCTATAAGAAAAGAGTCGAATATCTCGACTCTTTTTTATTGCTCCGAAAACTCTGATTTTTTAATATATTCAATAAAGGTTTTAAGGCTTTTGGAAATCCACTTATTTTTATGATAGATAAGCTGTTTCCATATATCAATATTCATATCGCTTATATCAAGGTAACAAAGCTCGCCCGAATCTATCAGCGGTTTGGTTACAAAGTCGGGGAGGAAGGAAATCATATTACTTCCCGCCACAAGCGATGTGATGATATCGGTTCTGCCGATTTCCAGAACGGGCACTATTTCAAGCGATTTTTTTGCGAGTTCCTTATCAAATACACGACGGTAGCCCTGACCGTGTTCGGTTAAAATAAATGGCTCATTTATTATATCCTTAATTGAAAGTCCCTTTTCGTTTGCAAATCGGGAGGTCCTGCTTGCCACAAAATGTGTGGAAAGGGGCTCCTCTTTTGCAATTATGTAGTCCTTATTATAGGAATGACTATCAAGCGTTATTATAACATCCGCTTCATTATGGTCGAGCATATCAAACATAACGGTGGTGTCGGCGGCGGTGAGCTTTATAGAAATTGAGGGGTACTTATTGTAAAAATCGATATAATGCGATTTTATCATATCCTCGCAAACCGAGTCGGGTGTTACTATATGTATATGTCCCGACAGGTCATCGCCCGAGGATATACTCTCCTTGAATTCATCGGTAAGTGCGCGTACCTGATGCGCGTATGAAACAAGCTCACGTCCGCGCTCGGTGAGAGTTATGGTGTGGTTGATTCGCTCAAACAAAAGGCACCCAAGCTCATCCTCAAGCTGTTTAATCTGAAAGGATATTGTCGATTGCGAGTAGCCCAGCTGCTCTGCAGCTTTGGTAAAGCTTCCAAGCTCGGCAACAAGCGTAAAGGTGATTAAATTTTTTAATTCCATAATATTCCTCCAACATCGAAAAAATCGATAGCAAAGATTAAAATCATTCACTTGACTAATGCTACATTATATTATATAATCGAAAGCGTAGAAAATCAAGCTCGAATTTTGGGGATTTGGGAGGAATTTAAAATGTCAAACGCGCAGCTTTACACAATTATTGCGCTTGCCGTTTACGCTTTAATAATGGTGTTTATAGGCGTTTTCAGCTTTGGTAAAACAAAAACGTTGGACGGCTTTTTAATAGGCGGAAGAAATATCGGTGCATGGGCATCTGCCTTCGCCTACGGCACCGCATATTTTTCGGCGGTCGTTTTCGTGGGCTATGCAGGTCAGCACGGCTGGAATATCGGTATTGGTGCTGTATGGATTGGTATCGGTAATGCCATACTTGGCTGCCTTCTCTCTTGGCTTTTGTTTGCAAATAAAACGCGAAAAATGACAAAACGGTTAAATGCCAGAACAATGCCGGATTATTTTGAAAAACGCTATGGCTCTAAAGGTATGAAAATTTTGTCGGCTGTTATTATTTTTGTGTTTTTAGTGCCATATTCTGCAGCGGTTTATAAGGGACTCGGCTCTCTTTTCGGGTCGATTTTCCCCGGAGTTGCCGGTTGGGTTTGGATGCTGATTATCGCTTGCCTTACAGCGCTCTATCTTGTTGCGGGCGGATATATAGCAACATCATACACCGATTTAGTTCAAGGTATTATTATGATTTTCGGTGTGATTTGCTTGGTATTTGCCGTTTTGAATCACCAAAATGTAGGTGGCATCAGCGGTCTTTTAGATAATCTTGGAAGCTTCCAATCTCTGCCTGACGACCCGAATCCTATAACGGGAAGTCAGCTAACAAATATTTTTGGTGGCTCGTCATTTAAATTCTTGTGCTTTAACATTATGCTCACAAGCTTTGGTACTTGGGGTTTGCCACAAATGATAGGTAAATTCTATGCAATTAAGGATACCGCTGCCATTAAGCGCGGAACAATCATTTCAACCATTTTCTGCATGGTAATCGGTTGCGGTGCATACCTTATTGGCTCTACCTCAAGACTGATTCTTGGTGGCAAGCTTCCCGAGGGCGGCGTCGATTCGGTTATACCAACTCTTCTAATGGAGGTGCTCGGCGGTAGCACATTCGGTATTATTTTATTGGCTATAGTTATGGTTTTATTGCTTTCTGCCTCAATGTCAACATTGGAAGCGGTAGTGCTCACATCAGCCTCGGCGGTTGCAGTCGATTTAATTCCTGCTGTCAGAAGTAAAAAAACCAGGTCTGCTCACCAAATGCTGCTAACAAGAATTCTTTGTCTTGTATTTGTGGCGTGCTCGTTTATCTTTGCTACACAGAATATTCCAATCATAGTAAATCTTATGTCCTTCTCATGGGGCTTGGTATCCGGCTGCTTTATCGGTCCGTACATTTGGGGTTTGTTCTCAAAGAAAATCACAAAAATAGGTGCATTTGCGGGCGTGCTTTCGGGTCTTATAACCGTTGGCGGTGCGACACTTGTAATTTCGCTTCAGTCGGGCTTCTCTGCAGCTGCCGCAAAATCACCTGAAATGGGCGTTGCGGCAATGGCTATATCGCTCATCGTCGTTCCACTCGTTAGTGCTTTCACTAAAAATAATAAAACCGAAGCAGAGCGAATTGAAAAAATCTTTGAATGCTATAAGGAAGTATAATTAGATATAATAAAAGAGGTGGATTTCTCCACCTCTTTTATTTTTTTTGTTATTTTGAAATGATTGCCTTTGTTGGGCAGTTTTTCTCGCATTCGCCGCAGCCCGTGCATTTGTCGGGGTCGATAAATGCAAGATTGTCGGTAACTGTTATAGCGCCTGCGGTGCAAACTTTGGCACATTTTCCGCAACCGATGCAGGCAGCGGAGCAGAACTTTCGAGCAATAGCGCCCTTGTCCTTATTGGAGCAGGCAACATAGTATGGTGCATTGGCGCTTTCTATCGAAATTATGCCTTTAGGGCAAGCTTTGGCACATTTTCCACAGCCTCCGCATTTTTCCTTATCAACAACAATATTGCCGTCAACAAGGCTTAAAGCGCCGAAATCGCAAACCTTTATACAGTCGCCAAAGCCAAGACAGCCGTACTTGCAGTCGAGAGGTCCGCCATACATAAGACCTACAGCCGCACATGATGCCACTCCCGAGTAGGCGAAGCTTGAAGTTGCCTTATCGAGCGAATGGTGGCAATGCACAACGGCTATTTTCTCATCAACATCAATTTCAACTCCAAGCACCTTTGAGAGTGCGTCGGCAGTAGCAGCACCGCCGGGGGTGCAAAGATTTGGCTCTGCGCCGGTTGCTAATGCCTCGGCATAGCCGTCGCAGCCCGAGTAGCCGCAAGCACCGCAGTTAGCGCCGGGCAAGCATTCGCGTATTTTTTCTACCTTTTCATCGGTGGGAACTGCAAAGAATTTAGAAGCAAGGCTTAAAACGATGGCTAAAACTAAACCAATTCCGCCAACTATTAGAACTGTGTATAAAAATCCCATAGACTTAACCTCCTATTCCGGCAAAGCCCAAGAACGAAAGGGCAACAATGGATGCGGCAATCAGCGTAATAGGCAGTCCTTTTAAGAAGTCAGGTACATCGGAGCTTTCAAGTCTGCTTCGAACACCCGCGAATATTACCATTGCGAGCATAAAACCAATACCTGCAGCAAGCGCATTTACAAGCGATTCCACAAAATTATAGTTCTTGGTAAAGTTAAGAATTGTAATACCGAGTACCGCGCAGTTTGTAGTTATTAATGGCAGATAAATACCGAGCGCGTTGTAAATTGTCTTTGAATACTTTTTAAGCAGGATTTCGAGCAGCTGCACAAGCGCCGCAATCACAAGAATGAAAACGATTGTTTGCAGATAAGCGAGTCCGAGTGGCATAAGCAGGTAGGCATAAAGCGGATATGTAACCGCGGTAGCCAGCACCATAACCGCAGTTACGGCGAGACTCATGCTAATAGCAGTACCCAGCTTTTTAGATGTGCCAAGGAATGGGCAGATGCCGAGGAACTTTGAAAGAATCATATTTTCAGTCAATATACCTGCAAGCAGTATAGAAATAATTGAGGTTAACATTATTCTGCCACCTCCTCTTTCTTTGCTTCAGCGCAGGTTGCCTTCATCGGGCATTCACCGCAGCCTAAACAGGTAACCTTCTTTTTACCCGCCATTTCGGCAAGTTTATTTGAAAGGGCCACCAGCACCCCGAATACAAAGAATCCACCGGGTGGGAGCAGCATAACCACCATTGGGCTTATAAACTGTGCGGTTATGGTGAAACCGAACAAGGTTCCTGCCCCGATAAGCTCTCTTATAGCTCCCATAAGGGTTAGTGTTGCGGTAAAGCCGATACCCATACCGATAGCATCAAGCACGCTTGGCAATACAGGATTTTTAGAAGCAAACATTTCGGCTCTGCCTAAAATGATGCAGTTAACAACTATTAGCGGTAGATAAATACCGAGCGCTGCATCAATGGTGGGTAAAAATGCTTTAACAAGCATCTGAACTATTGTTACAAAGCCTGCAATTATCGTTATATATGCAGGGATTCGCACCTTGCTTGGAATTATGTTGCGAAGCAGCGAAATAACAAGGTTAGAGCCAAGCAGAACGATGGTTGCCGCAATGCCCATTCCAATACCGTTAATAGCGGCGGTGGTGATAGCAAGCGTTGGACAGGTGCCGAGCACCAACCTTAAAACGGGATTTTCCTTGATGATTCCGTTTGTCAAATACTCTAGATTTTTACTTTTCATTTGCTGCTTCACCTCCCATATTCAGTTCTGCACCATTAGTAGCCTCTGCACCGGACTCCGGAGTCGGAGTGTTGGATTCAAGACCTGGTGTTGCAAGATAAGCGTTCAGTGCTTCTCGGGCGGTATTAACTGCCTTAACTGCACCGCGCGAGGAAATTGTAGCACCTGTAACCGCAGCAATTTCAGACTTCTCCTTATCGGGCAAGCCCTTAACTACGGTCGCCTTATCGGCAGTGCTCGAAAACTGCGAGTAAAACGCTTCTTTAGTAATGTTTTGACCAAGACCGGGAGTTTCGTTATCAGCATTCAGAATGCTGATGCCTTTAATTTCTCCATTCGGTAAGAATGCTGTCATAATAACAATATCGCCGCCATATCCCTTTGCGGATGTCGTAACAATGTAGCCAACCGCTTTATTATCACTTTCGGCGGAGAAAAATGCGAAATTAGCATCGTTTTCAAATCCATCTACAGTGTGCTCTACATAGGTATCAGCGGATAGAAGCGCGCGCTTTTCGGCCTCCTGCTTGGCGAAGCTGATTTGGTCTATTCGCGCCGCAGTAAGAGAGTTAGTAATCGATAATGCGGCGGCAATTACGATACATATAACCGTCAGCACGATTATCGGATTAAGTATATCAAAGTGCTTTTTGAAGAAGGCTTTTACAGGACTCAAAATTTCGCCGATTTTTTGAAAGAAGGGCTTTGTTTTTTGCAGAATTTCTTTAATCCTTGCAAAAAACTCTTTGGCTTTATTAAGAAGGCTACTCATTATTCTTTACCTCCCTAAAAAACGGCTTTGGTGTTGTAAGACTGTTAATATATGGAACTAACAGGTTCATTAGCAGTATCGCATAGGACACACCCTCAGGCAGCGCCGCAAACGCACGGATAACAACGGTTAAAAGACCGCAGCCAACACCGAAAATCAATTTGCCCCAATTATAGGTTGGGCTTGTTACATAGTCGGTTGCCATAAATATAGCGCCGAGGAAAAGACCGCCGCTCAATATCGAAGCGATCGGGTTAATGCCTAAAGCCCAGGAGAAAAGACCGACAGTTGCAATGAAAGAAACGGGGATGATTGGGGAGATAACCTTTCGCAAAATAAGGTAAGCGCCGCCAACTGCCAGGAGTATAGCATTACCTTCGCCTATAGCGCCGCCATGCATACCAAAAGCTAAATCCATTATAGTGAAGCCCTGCGGATCGGCAAGTGGGGTAGCCCCTGTGAAAACATCGCTTAACGGATGTAGATAAGTAGTCATAGCCGTTGGGAATGATACCATAAGCACGATACGTGCTGTCATTGCGGGGTTTGCGAAGTTGTGGCCGAGTCCTCCGAACATTTGCTTAACAACAATTATTGCAACAGCGCTGCCGAGCACCGCCATCCAAACGGGTAGGGAGGAAGGCAGGTTGAGAGCTAAAATAAGACCTGTAACTGCAGCGGAAAGGTCCGGCAGAGAGTTCTCTTTATGTAATAGCTTGTTCCACACAAACTCTGCAAGCATACTTGAAAGAATGCAAACAGCAACCAAAAGAGCTGCGCGCCATCCGAAAATTATGAAGCCGTAAATTGTAGCGGGAATGAGTGCTATAATAACATCAAGCATAATTCCTGCGGTAGAATCGGGGGAGTGGATATGCGGGGAGGAGGAAACTATCAATTTATTCATTATTTATTCCTCCTTAAAATAGATTTTGCAGCACGCATCTGCTGTGTCAGCGGGATACCTGCGGGGCAGGTATAGCTGCAACAGCCGCATTCGATACATTGAGCGATATTAAGCGAGCATAAGGCTTCGAGATTATTGAGCTTAAGTGCTCCGTTCACCTTTGCAGGGGTTAGCAGCATTGGGCAGGTGTTGGCACAGCGACCGCACCTGATACAAGGTGTTGTTTTGGGAGCTTTAACATTTCTAAAAAACAGTATAGCGTTGTTTTGCTTCATAATGGGGGCGTCCATAGAGTCCACCGTTACACCCATCATAGGTCCACCGTAGAGTACCTTTTCGGTATCCTCCTTGCCCTCGCAGAATTCAAATATATCCTTAATAGGGGTGCCGATGGGAACTGTTATATTACAGGGCTTGCCCACACCGCTGCCATCAACCGTTATTCTTTTGGATACGAGCGGCATACCGGTTCTGATATATCTGTTGAGTGTAGCAATTGTGGTAATATTCATCACAACACAGCCGACATCTGCAGGCAGCTTGCCAGCGGGCACCTTGCGACCTGTAGTGGTGTAAACGAGCATCTTTTCAGCACCCTGTGGATAGCGGGTTGAGAGCTTCATAAGATGAACAGTATTGAGGGTGTCGCGGCGGTCTGTGGCAATGTCGTATAGCTTTTTAATCGCGATTGGCTTATTTGCCTCAACGGCTATTATGATATTTTTGAAATCAAACATTTCCTTAAGCAGGTAAAGTCCGTCGAAAAGGTCATCGTAATCCTCAATGCAGGTACGGTAGTCGCTTGTTATATATGGCTCACATTCGGCACCGTTTACGATGAGAGTATCAATATCCTCCTTAACCGCAGGGGATAGCTTGATGTGAGTCGGAAAGCCTGCACCGCCAAGACCCACAAGACCTGCGCCTCTGGCGGCGGCGATTAAATCATCAGGTGTTTTGATATCTATTGGGGAAAGCTCTGCTTCTTTCATTAAACCGTCGGACTCAATAACAATGGCAGGGGTTTTTTCGCCCGCCGAAGTGCCGATTTCGGTAATTTCCTTAACAGTGCCCGAAACGCTTGAATGAATGGGTGCCGAAAATGGCTTGTCCGAATCTGCGATAAGCGATCCAACAAAAACGGTGTCGCCCGCCTTCACGCAAGGCTCGCAGGTAGCGCCAATGTGCTGCTTTAGGGGGATAATAACCTTACTTGGTGTCGGGAGCGTTATTGTCTCACTTTCTGCCGTGTTTTTAAAATGTGGCAAATCTGCGCCGCCAGCTATTCGGCATACGGGTTTTAGAATTGCCTCGGTAATGTATTTCATCAAATAACCTCCAAAAAATTTTCGGTATATATTTATACATATTATACAATATTTATTACTTAAATACAAGCGTTTTTGATATTGTTAATAAAATAACGGACTTTCGCCAATTTTAGCAAAAGTCCGTTAAAAAATTATTTAGCATAACCTAACGAGTTTATTAATTTTAATATTTTCTCTGAATAGAGCTCGCAGTTCTTTTGCGAATCACTTTCAACCATAACGCGAATAACAGGCTCGGTACCGCTTTCTCTTAAGAGTATTCTGCCTGACTTGCCCAAGGTTTTGTTAATTTCCTCTACAGCCTTTAAAATTTGAGCATCACTTGCAGCTGCTGCCTTATCGGTAACAGTGATGTTTTTAACTGTTTGCGGATACATTTTTACAGGAGCGGCAAGCTTGCTTAAGGTTGTTTTATTATCAACCATACATTCGGCAAGCAGAATTGCAGTTAAAATTCCATCGCCGGTTGAGGCATACTTGCGAACAATGGTATGGCCGCTTTGCTCACCGCCAATGCTTACATCGTGCTCCAGCATAGCGGCGTGAACGAATCGGTCGCCGACTGTAGTTTGAATGCAGTCGATACCTGCCTCATCGAGCGCTTTGAAAAGACCGAGGTTGGACATAACCGTTGCTACTACACGGTTGCCGTGTAAAAGTCCTCGCTTTTTAAGCATATTCGCTAAAATGTAGATAACATGGTCGCCGTTTACAATGTTGCCGTTTTCGTCTACCGCAATTAGTCGGTCGGCATCTCCGTCAAAGGCAAAGCCGACATCACAGTGGTTTTCCTTAACATATTTGCGAAGCACACCGATGTTTGTAGACCCCGCCTGAAGGTTAATGTTTAATCCGTCGGGTTCGGCGTTTATAATGTGTGTTTTAGCACCAAGTGCATTAAACACAGCGGGTGCCAGCATCCAGGCCGAGCCGTTGGCGCAGTCAAGTGCGATATTAAGCTTTTTATATGAATTTGATGCAATGGATATAAGGTAGCCTAAATAGCGGTTTCTGCCTGCGGTGTAGTCGGTAATTTTACCTATATTATCGCGGGTAGCATAGGGTAGATCGCCTTCAAAGCCAAAGAACTCGGTATCGCCGTCGATATATTTTTCAATGAGCGATAGAGTGTAATCGTCCATCTTTTCGCCATAGGAATTTATAAGCTTAATTCCGTTATCGTAAAATGGGTTGTGCGATGCCGAAATCATAATTCCGCAATCGAAGCCATCCTGAATAGCAACATAGGAAACACTCGGTGTTGTGGTAACATGCAGCATATAGACATCAGCACCCGAGGCGGTCAGTCCCGCAACGATAGAATATTCAAACATATAGCTTGAGCGGCGGGTGTCCTTGCCGATAACTACTCTTGTGCGAGCGCGCGGGTCGCGTTTGCCGCCGAAAAACGAGGAGGAAAAGTACCAACCCAAAAATCTGCCTATTTTATAGGCGTGGTCGGCGGTGAGTCCTGTGCCTGCCTCGCCGCGGAAACCGTCTGTACCAAAGTATTTGAGATCATAATCAACGGATTCACGAGGTCTGAAAAGCGGTTCGGTATAGGTAGGGGGTAGGGGCATCTCATCGTGCAACAGTTCATCGGTTGTAATGCCGAAAATCTTTGATAGTTCAAGAATTGTAGAGATTTCCGGCAGAGCCTTATCCGATTCCCATTTAGAAACCGATTGTCTTGAAACCGAAAGCTTTTCGGCTAGCTGCTCTTGCGATAATTTTTCTGCTGTTCTTAAAATTCCAATTTTTTGTCCTACAGTCAACAAAATCACTCCTTAAATACGAACGTGGTTCGTTATGTATCATTTTAAGACTAGATATATAAATTGTCTATCCATTCAGGTTTCCGTTTTTTTGTCGCCCTCTAGTTGCGGGAGAATGAAAGCCCCATATTTTATGGGGCTTTTGGCTGTAAATTAAACTATTTTATAAGCAAATTGCAAAGCTCAGACAGGGCATCTATTTCAAAATCCGCACGCTCAAATTCGGGCAGTGCCCAATGTCCTGTAGCATTAATCCAAGCGGTTTTCATACCTGCACACCTTGCTCCGTAAATATCGTTTTTCGGATGGTCGCCAACAAAAAGGATTTCATCAGATTTAAGCTTTAAACGTTCCGCCATCATATCAAAAAGCAGTTTGTCAGGCTTATTTGTGAGGTAGTCGCCCGAGATTATTATTTCATCAAAATACTCCGATATATTGAGTAGGGAAAGCTTGCTATGCTGTATATCCGATTTTCCGTTTGTAATAATTCCAAGAGAGAAACCGGCTTCCTTTAGCTTCAAAATTGTATCAACTGTGTCGCTATAGAGCACAGCGGCTAATTTATAAAGAGGGGCAATGCAATAATCAAAAAAGTTTTCCTTCTTAATATTCGGCAGCAGTGCTCCGTTATCGGCAAATCCATCAAAAATCGAATCCCAAGGATTATCAGAATGAATGAACTTTTTGTCCAAATCGCTCCAAAGTGCGAGCAGATTTTCTTCGCCAAATTCCATGTTAAAAACAGTATATGCTTGCGGCTTCGATAATATACATTTAAATGTCGCATAGCGGTCAAAAAGAGTGTGGTCCAAATCAAAAACGACTGCTTTAATCATTTTTATTATCCTTTTTGAGCGATTTTATAAATTCCTTAATTTTAGGTTTTATTATGTTATATTTTTTAATAATAAATGCCCGCAGCTTTTTAAATGGTGGTATTAAAACGGTAGTGCTCAATACAAACCAATAGCGTTTAACGGCGTTTTTAGCCTCGGAACGGGTGGGTAAAATTCGGGTTATTTTTCGGTATAGCCTTGGATTTTTTGCCTTTATAATACGAAGCGAGACAAGCACCCAGCAGAGCACAAGTGCTATAGCTGCTGTAACAATAATATCGGTAGGTGTTAGTTTTTCAAGCAGCGTTTTGGTGCTGATGGAAGCGTCAAAACCCGCTTTGCTTATAGCATAATGACCGATATCAACAAGCTTTACTGTAGCTTTGGTAAAATCCTCGTTCCAGCTGGGGGTCAGCTTTTTAACATCGCCCTCGTTATTTATGTAGTAAAAATTAGCCTTTTTACCGTACGCTTTGGGTACAGTAAAGGTAATGGTAACCTCGCCATTCGGGTGAACGGCAACACCGTGGTTAGTTGCTTTTATGGTATACCCTGTAAAACGGTTAGTTATGTGCGAAATCGAGCGTTCAATAAAGCTGTAATCCGAGCTGCCTTCACTTAAAAGCGAAACTGTAGCTTTTGCGCTTTCGGGGAAAACGCCGAGCGTAGTATCAAGCCTAACGCCTGCTGCCTCATCATTATGAGCGCATTCAACATTGGCGGTTGTGGTTTCGCTGCAGCGGGTGCAGTAGCCCGTTTTAACTCCGTATTTACCTATTGTGGGATCGGTCGTTATAACCGCCTCGGAGAATTCGTGGCCGATAGCCTCGGTCTCGCGCGTTTCGGTTATAGCGCAGCGGCTGCAGCTTGAGGTATCTAGTCCCTTTTCGGTGCAGGTTGGGGGAGTGGTAACTGCAAATTCGCTCATATTATGACCAAGAGCAGGAACTTCACGCAGCAGTTTTTGTTGACAACGAGCGCAGAATCCGCGCTCATAGCCGATATCCACGCAGGTTACGGGACGAAGCACTGTCATATCCGTGAAATCGTGTCCATATGCTGCGATTTCTTCGGTTTGCTTAAAATCGCAAATAGTGCAGTGGCGAACTCGGCTTCCTGCATTTTCACAGTCGGCGGCTGTGGTGGTGCTCCAGGCCTCGAATAAATGCTCCTTACAAATAAGATGCACCGTTGCTTCAACAACCTTGTTAAGTATAACAGCGCCATTCTTGCGGGCGATAACGGTAGCCGTAACAGTTCTGGGGGAGGGGTTGGTTTGCTTGCCGATAAGGCTGAACTCGAACACCCTGCCGCGAAGTTCGGTTGCCGATTTATAGGTTATGGTATAGGTCTTGCCCGATGTGGTGTTGCTGTCGGCATTGTCGGTAATTAAAAAGGCAGCCTCGGCAAAATCAAAATAAATTGATGAATGCGAAACCGTAACCGACAGACTGTCGGCTGTAATTCCCGCCGAGTCATCCCCGATTGCTACAAAAAACTTTGCAGCGCTTTCAATGGGGGCGGCATCACTCTCTATAACGAGCGCCGCATCATCTGCTGCTGCCACGGCCGGAACGCAGAGTGAAAACATCGCAATTACTATACATAATGTGATAGAAACAACTTTTTTCAAACTAAAATTCCTCTTTTCTGAAAGGGCTTTTAATAAATATTTACATACAAAGTAAATTATACCATAATATTACAAAAAAAGCCACAATAAATTGTGGCTTTTTTAATTAAAAATATAATGTAATATGTGCAAAAATTTGCATTATTTAGTGTTTCTGCTAAACAGCACCAAAATTCCAAGACCATTTTCGTATGGAAGTTATTTTATTTTAAGCGTATAAAATTAGTTCGGTTTTATATCTTGATTTCTTGCGGCTTTTATACCGCTTAATATGTGCTGTTTCGCCTCCCTTGCGGCGGCGAGCGGCAACGCGGAGATATCCTTTAAAGGATAATCAATTCCAAGCTCTGCGTATTTAGAAACGCCCATAGTGTGGTAGGGCAGAACATCGAGAGCCTTAAGGTTTTCGAGTGTGCCGATAAAGCTGCCGAGCGCAAAAAGGTCGGATTCATTGTCGGTATATCCCTCTACAATTATATGGCGAATCCAAACAGGTATAGCCCTTTTTTCGAGATGCCTTGCGAAGGATAAAATGTTTTTATTGCTGTGTCCTGTAAGCGATAAATGCTTATCGCTATCAATGTGCTTTATATCGAGCATAACAAGGTCGGTAAAATCAAGCAGCTTATCAATTTTTTCGGTACTATCGGGATTAAAGGTAATACCCGATGTGTCAAGACAGGTGTGAATATCGTGCTTTTTAGCAAGGCAGAACAGCTCTGCAGCAAAATCTACCTGCATTAGTGGCTCGCCGCCCGTTAAGGTTATGCCACCGCCACTATAAAATGCGCGATTTTTAAGAAATTTTTCGATAATTTCAGCCGGTGTAACTTCTTTTCCGCCATCCATTTCCCAAGTGTCGGGATTGTGGCAGTAAAGGCAGCGCATAGGGCAGCCCTGCATAAACACAACAAGGCGGATACCCGGCCCGTCAACCGTGCCGAAGGATTCTATCGAATGAACACGACCAACCATTAGATTTTATCGTGGAAGGTGCGGGAAATAACCTCGTCCTGCTGTTCCTTGGTGAGCTTAATAAAATTAACAGCGTAGCCACTAACGCGAACGGTTAGCTGCGGATATTTCTCGGGGTGAGCTTGTGCATCAAGCAGAGTTTCCTTGGTGAAAACATTTACATTAAGGTGGTGTCCGCCTTTTTCGCAATAGCCGTCGAGCAAGGAAACAAGGTTGTCTATCTGATTGTCTTTAGCTGACATAAGTTTTTCTCCTTTAATTTTCTTTTGTGTCAAGACCCTCAAAAAGGGTGGGGGTGCTGCAAGCTCCTGTGCTACAGTCGAGATCTACCTCGATATCGCCTGCAAAAATGCGGTCATCCTTACCGAGAGCGCCGGGGATAATAGAGAAGGTATTTGAAATACCATCCTGCGCATCGCGGAAGGGTAGCTTTGCAACGGAAGCCAGCGAAGCTACAGCGCCACAGGTATCTCTGCGGTGCATCGGGTTAGCACCTGGAGCAAAGGCGATGCCTTTCTTTCTGCCATCGGGAGTAGCACCTGTGTTTTTGCCGTATACAACATTTGATGTAATAGTCAAAATAGATGTGGTGGGGATACCGTTTCGGTAGGTGTGATTCTTTCTTATATGCTCCATAAACTTATGAACAATGTTATAAGCAATAGTATCAACACGGTCATCGTCATTACCGTATTTCGGGAAATCACCCTCAACCTCATAATCGGTAGCGATACCCTTCTCATTGCGGATAACGCGAACCTTTGCGTATTTTATAGCTGAAAGCGAGTCGGCAACAACCGAAAGACCTGCAATACCCGTAGCAAACCAACGGGTAACCTCCTTGTCGTGGAGAGCCATTTGCAGCTTTTCATAGCAGTATTTATCGTGCATATAGTGAATGACATTGAGTGTATTCACATAAACACCTGCGAGCCATTCCATCATATCATCGTATTTAGCCATAACATCATCATAGTCAAGGTAATCCGATGTTATGGGGCGATATGCAGGACCAACCTGTTCGCCCGAAATTTCGTCAATACCGCCGTTGATAGCGTAGAGAAGGCACTTTGCAAGGTTAGCGCGAGCGCCAAAGAACTGCATTTCCTTTCCAAGGCGCATAGAAGAAACACAGCAAGCGATAGCGTAGTCGTCGCCGTGGTGGAAGCGCATAAGGTCATCGTTTTCGTACTGAACCGATGAGGTCTCGATAGAAACCTTTGCGCAGAAACGCTTAAAATTAGCAGGCAGTCTTGTTGACCAGAGTACCGTAAGGTTAGGCTCGGGTGCAGCGCCAAGGTTGTGCAGAGTGTGCAGATAGCGGTAGGAGGTTTTGGTAACCATGTGTCTGCCGTCAACTGCTACGCCTGCGATAGATTCGGTAACCCACTGCGGGTCGCCCGAAAACAGCGCGTTGTATTCAGGTGTTCTTGCGAATTTTATAAGGCGAAGCTTCATAATGAAATGGTCGATAATTTCCTGAAGCTCGCTTTCGGTGTATTTTCCTTCCTTTAAATCGCGCTCGGCGTAAATATCTATAAAGGTCGAGGTGCGACCGAGCGACATAGCAGCTCCGTTTTGTTCCTTAACAGCGCCGAGGTAGCCGAAATACATCCACTGCACCGCTTCTTTAGTATCTCTTGCGGGCAGAGAAATATCAAAACCGTAGCTGGCTGCCATCTTTTTAAGGTCCTCCAAGGCTCGGATTTGCTCGGATAACTCCTCGCGGTCGCGAATAACATCCTCATACATAGCCGAACGCTTTGAAACCTTTTGCTCTTTCTTGTCCTCGATTAGTCGGTCAACACCATAGAGTGCTACACGGCGATAGTCGCCGATGATTCTGCCGCGACCATAAGCATCAGGCAGTCCTGTTATAATATGGCTGCTTCTGCAAGCGCGCATCTCGGGAGTGTATGCGTCAAAAACACCTGCATTGTGAGTCTTGCGGTGTGTGGTAAAAAACTCCTTAACCTCGGGGTCAAGCTCATAGCCGTTTTCGGTGCATGCCTTTTCAGCCATGCGGATACCGCCGTATGGCATAAGTGCACGCTTAAAGGGCTTGTCTGTCTGGAAGCCAACGATTTGTTCAATATCCTTATTAAGATAAGCAGGACCATGGGAGGTGATGGTGGAAATGATTTTTGTATCCATATCCAGAACGCCACCTGCCTCGCGCTCTTTTTTCGATAGCTCTAAAACTTGAAGCCACAGGTCTTCAGTAGCCTTTGTGGGCCCTTCAAGGAAGCCTTCGTCGCCATCGTAGGGAGTGAAATTGTGCTTAATAAAGCTACGCACATTTATCTCCTTTGTCCAGGTACCGTCTTCAAAGCCTTGCCAGCCTTCGTATTTGAAATTCATCGTAATTCCCCTTTATTTTGTCATACACAAGATATAATATCATATATATAGTATAAGGTCAATATGACTGTTAAAATTTTAACGCGAATTTTACAGAAAAATTTTGGATTTTGCTGAATAAAAAAGCGCTCGACAGAGCGCTTTTTTATTCTTTGAAAATAACCTTGTAAACCAAAAAGTAAAATGCCACCGAATAGGGCACTGCGACAATAACATCGAGCAGCGAATGCTGTTTTATAAACACTGTTGAAAGGCTAATTAAAATGGCTATCGCATAGAGTATTATGATAAGCCAAGGCTTGTTGAGTTTTTTGCAGTTTTGCGCTGCAAAGGGTACTGCAAATGAGCCTACAACATGCAGACTCGGCAGCACATTTGTATTAGTATCGGCAATATACAGCCCTGCTATCGCACGGGTGAAAATATTATCGCGTTCGAATATTTCGGGGCGTAGATTCTGACCATTTGGGAATATGAGGAAAAACACGATAGCTGTCATAAAGCTAATGCCGATAAAGCTCATAAATTTTTTAAAGGCCTTGCCGTCGCAAAACAAAAGATAAACACCCATAACACCCATAAAAGGATACCAAATATAGTAGGGTATCAAAAAGCCTTCCAAAAACGGTATTTTATCGTCTATAGACATATACGAAACCCAATAATTATCGGTAACGATGGCTTCTGTTATAAAAAACGAGATTAAATATATAGGCAGCACGAGCACATAAAAAGCGTGAGAAAAATCTGTTTTTTCGGGATGCTTTTTAGGCAGCAGGGTGTACTGCCCGAGTTTACTGAAAAGTTGTTTCATAGTACTCCTAGTAAAATTTATTCTGATCGAAGGGCAACAACGGGGTCCTTGTTAGCTGCAACACGCGAGGGAAACAAACCTGAAATAAAGGTGAGCAGCATACTTATTCCAACAAGAACAACGGCTGCTGTTGGCGGTAGCTGTGCGGATGCGGAAATTTCAGCAATGTGCTGAATAATGGCATTTATCGGTATAATCAGCAGAAGTGTACCGCCAATACCTATAACGCCCGCAACAAGACCGATAATTAAGGTTTCGGCATTGAAAACGCGGGAAATATCGCGCTTTGAGGCACCGATTGCACGCAGTATACCAATTTCCTTTGTGCGCTCAAGAACCGAAATATAGGTTATAATGCCAATCATAATCGATGAAACCACAAGGCTGATAGCCACGAAGGCGATAAGAATATAGCTGATTGCCGAAATAATTGTTGTAACCGAGGACATCATAATTCCAACATAATCGGTGTAGGTGATTCGGCTTTCTTCGTCAACCGAATTGTTGTAGTTTTCGATAATTGCGGTGATTTTTTCCTTTGCCTCAAAGTCTTTGGGGTAGATGTTTATGGTGCTGGGCTCATTGAGCGAAGCCACACCCATTTTCTTTAGATTATCCTCAAGTGTTGAGTCAGAGCTTTTAAATATGGAGCTTGCAAGCATCTCGGCAATTCGCTCATCACTCATACCGTTTTGCTGCATCTGCATTATTGACATATTAAGCTGCATTTGCTGTTCGGCGGGGAGGGTTGCAGCGAAAGCCTTAATGTCCTCAAGGGTATATTCCTTATCCTCGGGGAATTTAAGTCCCGAAAATACATCTACAGTCGGATTTTCGTTTTGTTCTTTAACTATTTGGCTGTCATTTACCTTGTTTATCAAATACTCGGTAAGCTCTTTGGTAAAGCCGACTCTGCCGCCCATAGTGCCTGTAGAGGTATCGCCCGAAGGTCTTAAAATACCAACAACCTTTATTTCGGTGGCGTTGTTTACGGTAGCCGTCATATACAATTCGTCTTTTTGCTTATCCTCCCAGATGTTGCCATTTTTAGCGTAGTAATCGGTGTTGATAAGCAGTTTAAATCTGAGGTTTAGTATATCATCATAGGTGTAGCTTGTAACCGAAGAATCAAACTTTTCACCATTAAGAATAGCCTTTGACATTTCTTCAAGCTCGGCTTCGTCGCGAAGACCAAGTGTGTAGAGGGTGTAGTCGCTTATAGTGTTATCCTTATCAACAATAACAACAACCTCGTTGTAGCTCTCGGGCATTTTACCCGCAAGCACCTCGTATTGAGTTGCAAGTAAATCGTTGTTGCCAATAAGCTCGCTCCAGACATCGGTGTTGCTCATAGTGCCGGCAGCACCCATAAGCGAGCCACTTTCTCCGCCCATATTGCCGAAGCCCAGTGTATCAAACACCTTGCCGGGGTTTACCTGATAAATTCCGTTTGTTGTATCTGCTTTATATATATTCATTTGGGTGGAGTAGCCGTATTTAATATCGGACACCAGCTCCTCAATACCCGAATTGCCGCTTTCAAGATAAATCTTAAAATCTGCAAGGTTGTTTTCGGTAGCACCTTTTGATACCGCAGAAAGCATATCGGTCATAATATTGTTGGAGTAGATTTTATTCTCCTCTTTTTCGGGTGCATTTTCGACAGCACCAATCATTGAGGTCATCATACCCGCCATATCAAGGGTAGTTTCCTCAAGGGTTAACGGGTAGGAGGAAAGAGTATCCTCCTGCACCTTGTTGATATAAAGCTGAATGCCGTTGGAAAGTGATAAAATAAGTGCAATACCTATAATGCCTATGCTTCCTGCAAAGGAGGTCATAAAGGTTCTTGCCTTTTTGGTCATAAGGTTATTAAAGCTTAAGGAAAGGGCGGTAGTAAACGACATTGAAGCCGCTTTAACCTTTCTCTTTTTCTTTTTCGGCTTTTCTGCCGCCTCTATAGCCTCCGCTTCGTCCAGCTCCTCGGGGGTTAACGGATTAGAGTCGCTTATAATTTCGCCATCAAGCAGACGGATAATACGGGTAGAGTAGGCTTCGGCAAGCTCCGGGTTATGGGTAACCATAATCACAAGTCGGTCATTGGCAATCTGCTTTAAAAGCTCCATTACCTGTAGACTTGTAGCCGAGTCGAGCGCACCTGTCGGCTCGTCGGCGAGCAGGATTTGCGGGTTATTGATAAGTGCTCGCGCTATCGCAACACGCTGCATCTGACCACCCGACATCTGATTGGGCTTCTTGTGCAGCTGGTCGCCAAGACCTACTGTGGTCAGTGCCTCAATGGCTTTTGCACGTCGTTCCTTTCTTGATACTCCCGAAAGTGTGAGAGCAAGCTCAACATTGCGCAACACGCTTTGGTGGGGGATAAGGTTGTAGCTTTGGAAAATAAAGCCAACCTTGTGGTTGCGATAAATATCCCAATCGCGGTCGCGGTATTTTTTTGTTGAAACTCCGCCGATAACAAGGTCGCCGCTCGTGTAAGCGTCAAGTCCGCCTATGATATTCAGTAGCGTCGTTTTGCCGCAGCCTGATTGACCTAGCACCGATACGAATTCGTTACTTCGAAAATCAATACTCACTTTATTGAGTGCACGCACGCTAGTGTTAGCGATTTTGTAGTCCTTTGTAATCTTTTTAAGTCTAAGCATATTACACCTCATATTACTTAATTCAAAGTTATTATATCATAAAATTATGAATATTTGGTTAAATTTAGAAAATATTTCAAAAAGTTAGTTTTTTTATTAGCGGGAATGTGGTATAATGATTTTGTAATAAAATTTGGAGGCTTTTTATGGAACAAAAGTCAAGAATTGAAGAGCTTGTTGCTTTCTTAAACAAATGCTCGGATGAGTATTATAACAAGAATAACCCAAGTATATCCGATGCGCAGTTTGATGCACTTTTTGATGAATTATCGGAGCTTGAAAAAAGCACAGGGTATATTCTGCCTAATTCGCCCACACAGCGTGCAGGCTATGAGGTTTTGAGTGCGCTGCAAAAAACTGCTCACGATATACCGCTGTTAAGCCTCGCAAAAACTAAAAATGCGGCCGATGTGCTGGCTATGGCAAAGCGTGAAAACGGATATTTGGCTTTAAAGCTAGACGGTCTTACCGTTAAAATCACGTATCGAAACGGGGAGATATCCGAGGCGGCTACAAGAGGCGACGGTAATGAGGGCGAGGTTATTACCCATAACGCCAAGGTGTTCTCTAATATTCCTAAAAAGATTAATTATAGCGGCACTCTTGTGGTAAGCGGTGAAGCGTTTATAGATATTGAAACCTTTAACCGTATCAATGAAAGTATTGATAATGATGAGGAAAAATATTCAACCCCCCGTAATTTAGCTGCGGGCTCGGTAAGGCAGCTCGATTCGGCGGTGTGCGCCGGAAGGTCGGTTAAGTTTATTCCGTTTAATGTGCTGGGGGGTATGGAAGATATCCAGCTTAAGACAGAGCGCCTTAAAAAGCTTGCCGAAATGGGTTTTGAAATGATAGATATAAAGCTGCTTGGCGGAGAGGACACGATAGAGACCACTACCGAAAAAATAATGGCGCTTAAAGAAATGGCAAATAAAAAGGGCTACCCGATAGACGGTATTGTTTTCTCGTTTGATGATGTCGCATTTTGCGCGGCACAGGGTAAGACAAGCCACCATTTTAAGGACGGAATCGCCTTTAAGTTCGGCGACCCGCATTTTAAAACGACACTTCGCGATATTATCTGGAATATATCCCGCACAGGACAGTTAACCCCAATTGCGGTTTTCGATTCTGTGGAAATTGATAACACCGAGGTTAGCCGTGCAAGCCTTCATAATATGACCTTTGTTGAAAATTTAAGGCTTCAAGAGGGCGATGAAATTTTAGTTTCAAAGCGCAATATGATAATTCCCCATGTTGAGCAGAATTTAACTGCTGATTTAAGTGGCGAATATAGGCTAGATTATCCTGCCGTGTGCCCGATTTGCGGTGAACCGACCCGCATTAAAACAAATGAGAATGCCGATGGTGAAATTCGGGTTCTCTATTGCGGCAACAGCAACTGCGCAGGTAAGCAAATAAAAAAATACACTCATTTTGTAAGTAAGGCTGCAATGAATATTGAGGGATTGAGTGAGTCTACCCTCGAAAAATTTGTGGCGCTTAGGTTTATAAACAATCTTTCCGATATTTTTTCACTCGACCGCTACCGCGAACAAATCATTGCCCTCGAGGGCTTCGGTGAAAAGTCGTATAATAATCTTATTGAATCGGTAGAAAAGGCGCGGAAAACATCGCTTTCTAATCTGCTTGTTGCGGTTAATATTCCCTTGCTCGGTAAAAACGCTGCGCGAATAATCGAGGCGGAATTTAAGGGCAGCGCTGAAAAGCTTTTGGCTGCTCTTTCGGAAGGGTTCGATTTTAGCAGTATTGAGGGCTTTGGCGACACCATAAATGCCGAAATTTATAGGTGGTTTGGCATCGACGAAAACAAGGCTGAATTTGAAAACCTGTGCGGAATCGTTACGCTTGCGGAATACGAGGCGGTAGGAGAAACAGACAGCGAGTTTTCGGGCAAAACAGTTGTTATAACGGGCACATTTGCTGATTATTCGCGCGAGGAGCTTGGCGATAAAATGCGAGCACTCGGCGCTAAAGTAACGGGTTCTGTATCAAGTAAAACCGATATATTGCTATGCGGAGAGAATGCGGGAAGTAAACTTGCGAAAGCGCAGTCGCTCGGTATTCGCGTAATAAACGAAGCAGAGCTTAAAAATATGCAATAAAAATAAACTCGATAAATTTCCCTTAAAGTATGTGGCGAAATTTATCGAGTTTTTATTTTGAGAAAAACACATTTTTTGCAGTCTTTATATTTTCCACAAAGTAAAGCCCTGCCGAAACCGCTAAAATATCAGCATCAGGCTGCAGCGTGGGAACTGAAAAAGGCAGTGTCGGTTTAAAATCGCTTATATTTTTATTGCCGAAGGATGGATTGTTAAAGTGAAAGGGAAGTGCAGCCGCAGTGAAAAGTATATCCGCTTTTTTAAGTAGCCCTGCATTCGGCACAAAAATAACAGGTGTACCGTAATCCTTATACATTTCTTGGGCGGCAGCCGTGTATTCGCCTTCCCGCCTTGTGAAAACCGTTATGCTGTTGCTTTTACAGGCAAGGTAGGGCAATAAGAACGGTAGCTCGCCATTAGGGTCATAAATTCCAACGCTGGCTGTTAGCGGATAAAGCAAAAATGCTGTATTAGCATAGGCTATGTATTCCATTTTTTTGTAGCATTCGCTTTTTTCGGTGATAACGGGCATATCTGCGCGTCGCCGAAAGGTGCGCAGAGCCGAACTGTTATCTTGGCAGTAGCTTATAAGAACGGTGGTGTAAAAGGTGGTATCGAGCAGCTTGTGCTCGGTAGTTATAAATTTTCTTTTCTTAACTAAATGCAGTCGTTCTAAAAGGCTTTTTCTGGGCCTTATTGTTATTTTTAATGTTGTGAACATAGTTACCCCACTTGACAAATCATATCAAAATTATATATACTAACTGTGTGCGCCTTGTGCACACATAATATAATATTGTGATTTAGCTGCAACTATTCCGCTAAATTGCGTGAGGAAAAAATGCAAGTTTTTAAAAAATTCAGAAAAAGTATAATGCTTTTTCTAAAGCTGGCGCTAACGGCGGCAATGCTGTTTTCGTTTGCCAGTGTGCTTGAGGTGTTTTATTCATTGCCCCTGTTTGGCACAATGACAGGCAGTCTTTTGCTGATATCGTATTTAGTGCTTCTAATAACCTTTAATATGCTTTATGGCGGTTATCTCATAGGTATAAACCGCTTGCACGAGATTATCTACAGTCAGTCGCTGGCTGTGCTGTTCACTAATCTCATAGTGTATTTCGAGCTGTGCCTACTGCACCGCCGTATGACTGCGGTGTCGCCGATGCTTTTGAGTCTAATAATGCAGATAGGTATTGTGTTTGTAGGCGGCTACTGCCTTAATATGTCCTATTTTAAGCTCTATCCGACTCGCCGCATAATAGCGGTATTTGAGGATGAGGCATCGGGTGGTGCACTTATCCGCAAAATGTCAAAGATTCCCGAAAGATTTGAGGTATCGCGCGGTGTTTCCTTGCTTCGCTACAGCGTTGAGGAGATAAAAGAGCTGATAGGTGGGTATGATGGCGTTATAATTTGCGATATTGATAAAAACATAAAGCACGATATTTTAAGGTATTGCTATATTAATACGAAAAGAGTTTATGTGCTGCCGTCAAGCAGCGATATAATCCTTGGCAGCAGCTACCCGATTCAGATAACCGACGCACCTGTTCTTATGTGCCGAAACCGCGGACTTACCGCCGAGCAGCAAGCAATTAAGCGTATTTTTGATATTGTTCTTTCGCTTTTTGGTATAATAATAACCTCACCGATAATGTTTATTATTGCTTTGTCTATAATGCTTTGCGATGGTGGACCGATTTTTTTTAAGCAAAACCGTGTTACTAAAAACGGTGAGATTTTTAATGTGCTTAAATTCCGTTCGATGATAGTGAATGCTGATAAATTCGGCGGCAGAACCGCAGCCGAGCAGGATAAGCGCATAACGGCAGTCGGCAGGGTGATAAGACCCTTGCGCCTCGATGAGCTGCCGCAGCTTTTCAACATTCTTTTTGGTAGTATGTCGTTTGTGGGCCCTCGCCCCGAGAGAATTGAAAATGTGTATGAATATACAAAGCGCTATCCCGATTTTAATCTGCGCCACCGCGTAAAGGCGGGACTTACGGGCTACGCGCAGATTTACGGCAAGTATAACACAAGCCCTGAAGATAAGCTTAAAATGGACCTTATGTATATTGAGCGATATTCAATATTGTTGGATATACGACTTATTTTAATGACAATTAAAATTTTGTTTATGCGCGAAAGCACCGAGGGATTCAAGGATGCACAGCAAAAAACAAAAGAAGATAAGGAGAATTGTAATGAGTAATTTTAATGCAACACTGGTGGTAATGGCGGCAGGTATGGGCAGCCGATTTGGCGGGCTTAAGCAGATTGCTCCCGTTGGCAGAAACGGCGAGGCTATACTCGATTTTTCGGTGTATGATGCTGTCGAAGCCGGATTTAATAAGGTTGTATTTGTTATAAATCACCGCATTGAAAAGGATTTCAAGGAGCTAGTAGGCAAAAGAATCGAAAAAAGGGTAAGGGTAGAGTATGTATTTCAAGAAAAAACCTATCTGCCCGAGGGCTATGTTTGTCCTGAGGAGCGTGAAAAGCCTTGGGGTACAGGTCATGCGATTCTATGCTGCAAAGGCGTAGTGAATGAACCGTTTGCGGTTATAAATGCCGACGATTTCTATGGCAAAAGTGCTTTTTGCAAGCTTTATGAGTATTTAAGCGAGCAGACCGAAAACTATTGTATGGTAGGATTCCGCCTTGCTAATACCTTAACCGAAAACGGCTATGTGTCGCGCGGCGTGTGCGAGACAGATAATGAATTTTTAACCAATATTACCGAGCGCACCAAAATTGTGGATTGCCGATTTACTGAGGATGATGGCGAAACCTGGACTGCTCTTTCTCCCGATACGGTTGTATCAATGAATATGTGGGGCTTTACACCCGACATTTTCTCGTATTTAGAGCGAGAATTTAATAAATTCCTTGCCGAAAAAATTGATACACCCAAAGCCGAGTTCTATCTCCCGAGTGTAGTTGATATTCTTATCAAATCGGGCGAAAAGCGTGCCAAGGTGCTCGTGGCAGAGGATAAATGGTACGGTGTAACCTATAAGGAGGATAAAGAGGCTGTAGTAGATGCCATAGGCAAGAAAATAGATAACGGCGAATATCCGAATATGTAAGCTAACCCACACAAAATCTTATGGGTAGGATTATTGGATTTAATTATTGTATATATTGAAGTGGAAATAAAGCAGTAAAAAAACACCCCCGCGTTTAACGCGGGGGTTAAATAATGCCTATTTCTTGTTTTTATCCATCGGAATATATTTCACCTTGCGGTGGTTTTTCTTGCCGTAGTTAAGCTTAATAATAAGCGCTATATAAATAAGCAGCGCCAATATCGCTATCGCAATAATAATCTTAAATGCGGTGGAGGTGAAAATATTTTTAAGTGCGCGGGAAACAACGAGTATAAAGCTAGATTCCACCGTCTCACCTGCAACGAGGTTTACAGTGCCTATAACCTGCTCGGAATAGATGACATCGGCAGTGCCGAGCACTGTACCTGCGGTAACAGGCGCATCAATTTCCTCATAGTTTAGCGTTGGTTTAATTGTGATGGTTGAGGAATCGGCGGTTTTCGGGAAAAGCTGTGTTAAATTCTTTTCGGCGTAAAGCGGTATGTGGTCGGTATCAAGGGATAAATTAACCTTTATTTCGGTTACGGGCTTGGTCGTATCCAAAATGGATTTATATTCAAAATTATTGAATGCCCAGCGGTAAAGGTTGGAACTGTCCAAAAACTCGTTTCGCTTTCCATTTTTGTTTTTGCAGCCCATGATAACACAAAGGTAGTTATAGCCCTCATAGCTTGCGGTGCTGACAACGCAGCGACCCGCCTCGTCTGTGAAGCCCGTTTTAATGCCGCTTGCATACTTGTAAAAATAGTTTGTGGTAGGGTTGGTTAAATAATTTGTTGTAGTAAAGCTGCGAGCCCCCGACATATTGGTTGCGGGAATCGTATATTTTACAGTAGAGGTAACGGTTTTGAAAATATCATATTGCAGAGCGTATTTAGCAAGCTTTGCAATATCATTACCCGTTGTGTAGGTTTCGCTGTCGTGCAGTCCCACAGGATTGCCGAAATGAGAATTCACAAGACCTATTTCCTTGGCTTTATTATTCATAAGCTCCACAAAGCCTGCAGTATTTCCACCGTAGTGGTGGGCGATAGCGTAGGCGATATCGCCGCCCGAGGACACAAGCAGTCCGTACAGCGCATCGCGCGCGGTAACCTGCTCTCCGATTTTAAGTCCTAGAACTACCGAGCCTGTACCAAGTATTTCGTTGTTTGCCTCTTTAGTATAGGTTATAAGCTCGGTGTCAAGATTTTCGGTGTTTTCTATCATAATAACCGCGGTCAGCATTTTGGTGAGCGATGCAGGATACACCTTATCATCTGCATTCTGGCTGAATAAAACCTCATCGGTATCAAGGCTAATAAGCAGCGCCGTATGTGCATCAAGCTCAAAGCCGCTTATTTGATATGCAAAAGCATTGCAAGAAAGTGTTGAAATTATCAATAAAAATGTTAAAATAAAGATAGTAAGTTTTTTAATCATAGCATTTACCTCGAAAAGATGTTACAATATAATTATACAATATCTTTCGGTAAAGTAAAGAGAAATTTAGGCGGTGAAGCATTTGGTTTATATAACTGGCGATATGCACGGCGCACCCGAGCGGCTTTATGACCGCGAGTGGCGTAAGCTGAAAAAAGGTGATACACTCATTGTTTGCGGTGATTTTGGTTACCTTTGGGCAGGCGGCAAGGAGGAGCGCGAGTATATTAAATATTTGGGTTCTCGCAAATTTACCGTAGCATTTTTAGATGGTACTCACGATAACCTCGATAAAATAAGTATGGGGCGCGTTACCTATTGGAAGGGCGGCATGGTGCATCGCATTCGCGATAATTTGCTGCACCTGATGCGCGGACAGATTTATAATATCGAGGGCGACAGCATTTTCACCTTTGGTGGCGGAGAGAGCGCCGATAAGGATATGCGCGTGCCGGCGGGACTTTGGTGGCGCGAGGAAATGCCTACACCCGCCGAAATTGCAGATGCCGCAAGGCGGCTTGACGATAATGAACTCGAGGTTGATTATATCATCACCCACGAGCCGCCAAGCCTTGTTAAGAGTGCAATGCTACTTCGCAGCGGCGCGTCAGAGGGCGTAAATAAGCTGAACGGTTTTTTTGAGGAGATTGATGAAAGCTGCAGCTATAAGCATTGGTTTTTTGGTTCGATGCACGAGGATAGGTTGGTAACCCCCAAGCACACCTGCGTGTTTGGTAAGATATTGCCCATTAACTATTGCGAGGCAAGCGGCAAATAAAACTGTACATTTCGGTTTTTTTATGGTATAATGTACAAATAATCTACTAATTTGGAGGTAGTTATGCTTAATACAGAGAGATTATGTATAGGTTGTATGAACGATAACGGCGGCGAAAAGGTTTGCTCCATTTGCGGCTACGATTCATCTATTCAGAACGCACCTGAATATCTTCCCACTCACTATTGGTTAAAGGATAGGTACTTAATAGGCCGTGTAACCGATTTCAACAGCGAGGGCGTTACATATATCGGTTGGGATAACATTGAAGACCAAATTGTAAATATCAGAGAGTATTTTCCGCTTGATGCGGCAAAGCGAAACAGCGATAAAACAGTCGGTATAAAATCGGGCGAAGAGTTCATTTTCAACGAAGGTATAATGAACTTTTTAGAGCTGCATCGTGCTCTGGCAGCGCTTGGCGATTTGCCTGCCTTGCTTCCGGTTATCGAGGTGTTTGAGGATAACAGCACTGCGTACAGCATCTGCAAATCCGTTTCGGGTATTACTCTGCGAGAATTCTTAATCCGCAATGGCGGTAATTTAAGTTGGGAGCAGGCACGCCCCCTGTTTTTGCCGCTTATAACAACCGTTCAGGGGCTTCACGATGCGCGTATTATTCATCGCGGCATCTCACCCGAAACAGTTATAGTTGGTCGCGATGGTAAATTAAGGCTTACAGGCATTTGCATCAGAAGCGTCAGAATGGCAAAAAGTAGCATATCAATGCAGCTTTTCCCTGGCTTCTCGGCGACCGAGCAGTATGGCTTTGATTTAGAATTGAAGGACGGTAAACACACCGATGTTTATGGTATGGCGGCAACACTTTTCCGTGTGCTTATGGGCGCAGCGCCTACCGATGCGGCTGAAAGAATTTCTAACGATAACCTGCAAATTCCCGCAAGATTTGTTGAAACCCTGCCGAAATATGTGCTTTCCACTCTTGCAAACGGTCTGCAGATTATGCCAAATAATCGTATTGCCGATATGGAAGCTTTCCGTATTGGACTCACCCCCGTTGTGAGTGATGCTACAGTAACCTTTAATGCTCCACCTAAAAATGCAGAACCTGTTGTGGTATCCCAAAAGCCAAAAAAGGAAGAGAAGCCTAAAAAGGAAAAGAATAATTCGGGTAAAAAATATGCGATAATCTCCTCTGCAATAACGGCAGCGGTATTTATTGTTATTGCTGTAATTTTCTTCATATTAACAGGCAAGCCCAGCGATGGCGGCGGCTATAATAAGCCCGCAGGTAATGAAGGCGGCAGCAGCATTGTTGTACCGAACGATAAGAACGATAATCCCGTACCAACGCAGCCTCCGACAGATGGAGAAAAACTGCATCAGGTGCCCAACCTTATAGGTAAACCCTATGCAGAGATTATTGAAAACATAGATTATACAATTCTTTTTGAGTTTGAGGTTAAGGATAAGCAGTTTAGCGATACATATCCGAAGGGATATGTTATAGCGCAAACACCCACCTCCGACCAAAGCGTTAAAAAGGAAACAAAAATTGAGCTTACCTTGAGCCTTGGACCTCGTATGGTATCGCTTGTCAATGTAACGGGTATGACCAAGGACCAAGCGGTATTAGCACTCATGAAGCAGGGCTTCCTGTTTGAAAATATTCATACTGAGGTTGTGCATGAGGAAACTGCCAAGAATCAAAATTATGAGGTACTTGGCACCAAAATCCCCGCAGGCACAAAGCTCGATACCGATTCGGCAGTTAAAATCTATATAAATGCTTATTATGGGGAAAACGGCGCTCAAGGCGGTAGCGATACCGAAGAGGGCAGCGAAAACAACAACGATAATAATACTCAAAATTAAGCGTGTTGGAGGATAAAATGGAAAGAGAAAAGCTAGGCAGCCGTTTAGGCTTTATTCTATTGAGTGCAGGCTGCGCTATAGGTCTTGGTAATGTTTGGAAATTCCCTTATATAACCGGTCAAAACGGCGGTGCAATATTTGTACTTATTTATTTGTTCTTTCTTGTAGTAATGGGTATCCCTGTAATGACAATGGAGTTTGCCCTTGGTCGAGCAAGTCAGAAAAGCCCCGCTAAAATGTATAAAGAATTAGAGCCTGCGGGCTCTAAATGGCATTGGCATTCATATTTGGCTGTAGCGGGCAACTATCTGCTTATGATGTTCTATACATCGGTTGCAGGCTGGTTGTTGAAGTATTTCGTTGATACCGCAAGCGGCAAGTATGTAAATGTTGATGCTGCGGGTGCAAAGGCTGCCTTTGGCGCTATGGTATCCGACCCCATAACAATGCTTTGTTATATGGGCTTTGTTGTAGTTATTGGCTTCGTAGTTTGCTCCTTCAGTCTGCAAAAGGGACTTGAAAGAATAACAAAATATATGATGCTTGCTCTCTTAATTATAATGGTAGCGCTTGCTATGAATAGCGTATTCTTAAAGGGCGGCGCAGATGGCCTTAAGTTTTATTTGCTTCCCAGTATTGAGAACTTTAAGGCTGCAGGTCCGTTTAATGTTATTGTTGCGGCTATGAATCAGGCGTTTTTCACCTTGAGCCTCGGTATTGGCTCAATGGCTATTTTCGGCAGCTATTTAAGCAAAGAGCGTTCTTTAATGGGTGAGGCAGTAAATGTAAGCATCCTTGATACCTTTGTTGCTATTTGTTCGGGTCTTATAATTTTCCCCGCTTGCTCGGCATATAATGTAGATGTTAATGCCGGACCCCCTCTTATTTTCGAAACTCTGCCAACCGTTTTCAGCAATATGCCGGGCGGCAGAATTTGGGGAAGCCTTTTCTTCCTGTTCCTATCATTTGCAGCACTTTCCACGGTTTTTGCAGTGTTCGAGAATATTAACGCTTCGTTCATTGATTTAACAGGTGTTTCAAAGAAAAAGGCAAGTATTATAAACGGTATTTTAATGTTCGTTCTATCGGTTCCTTGCGTGCTCGGCTTTAACCTTTGGTCGGCATTCCAGCCTTTAAAGGCTGGCAATACCTTTATGGATTTAGAGGACTTTATTGTAAGTAATATTCTGCTGCCTTTAGGCTCGCTTATTTTCGTACTCTTCTGCACAAGCAAACGCGGCTGGGGCTTCAAGAATTTTATGGAGGAAGCTAACACAGGCAAGGGCTATAAGGTTAAAAAATGGATGAGTTTTTATTTAACCTATATTCTGCCCGTAATTATTGCAGCTTTATTCGTAATTGGTCTTGTAAATTACTTTAAATAAGGCTTGCAAAAACAAGTTTTCTATGATATCATTAATAAAGTAATTATTATATTTATAAATGCAGAGAAAAAGTAAAGTAGTATTTATAACCGCTACAGAGATTGTGGGTCATCGGCTGAAAGCCCGCGAAGCATAGTGTAAATGCGAAGTTCCCTTTTGAGCAGCAGCGCTGAACTAAAAAGTAGGTGCTGTCGGATTGGTCCGTTAAAGCCTTTTAAGTGTCCGCTTCAGGCGGAAATGCGGGTGGTACCGCGGAGTTTAGATTTTTTAGCTTCGTCCCTTTCTATAGGGGCGAAGCTTATTTTTTTGGAGGAATTTATGAAGGCGAAGTTAGAAAACATTAAAAGTGAGGCTATAGCAGCATTAAACGCTGCCGAAAGTCTTAAGGAAACTGATGAATTAAGGGTAAAATACCTTGGTAAAAAGGGTGAGCTTACTGCGATACTTAAAATGATGGGCTCGTTGTCGGCCGAGGAGCGCCCGATTATGGGTCAGCTTGTGAACGAGGCAAAGGCTGCACTCGAAGCATTAATCGATGAAAAAAACGCTGAGCTTAAGGCTTATGAAACAGAGCTAAAGCTTAAGGCGGAAACTCTGGATATCACAATGCCCGCCAAAAAGCGCGAAACCGGTAAATTGCATCCGCTTAATACCGTGCTTGACGATATGATTGATATATTCCAGTCAATGGGCTTTGATGTTGTTGACGGTCCGGAAGTAGAAACCGATCACTATAATTTCGAAGCACTTAATGTGCCTGCCGACCATCCCGCCCGTGATATGCAGGATACATTTTATCTGGGCGAAGGTCTGTTGCTTCGCACGCAGACCTCGGCAGCCCAAATCAGAACAATGGAAAACCGCACTCCGCCCATTCGTATTATCTGCCCCGGTCGCGTTTTCCGTGCAGATGAGGTGGATGCTACCCATTCTCCGGTTTTCCATCAGATAGAGGGCTTGGTAGTTGATAAGGGAGTTACAATGTGCGACCTTAAAGGCGTGCTTGAGCAGTTTGCTCAGGAGATTTACGGTAAGGATACTGCCGTTAAATTCCGTCCCTCCTTTTTCCCGTTCACAGAGCCTAGCGTTGAGGTTGATGTAACCTGTTCTGAATGCGGCGGCAAGGGATGCCGTGTATGCAAGGGCAGCGGCTGGATAGAAATTTTGGGCGCAGGTATGGTGCACCCGAATGTTCTTCGTAACTGTGGCATCGACCCCGAGGTTTATTCGGGCTTTGCCTTCGGCATCGGTCTTGACCGACTGACAACAACTCGCTATAAAATCAGCGATATCCGTTTACTATTTGAAAACGACAAGCGTTTTCTGGAGCAGTTTTAAGAAAGGGGGAGAAAACGATGAAAATTTCACTTAATGCACTTAAATACTATGTTGATATAAATGTGCCCGTTCAAGAGCTTTGCGATAAAATGGTTATGGCAGGCTTCGAGGTAGAGTCTATTGAAAATACAGGCGACAGCATTAAAAATGTTGTTGCTGCTAAAATTGCAGCGCTCGCCCCACACGAAAACAGCGACCATTTGCAGATTTGCCAAATGGATATAGGCAAAGGCGAGCTTGTGCAAATTGTAACAGGTGCTAATAATATTGCCGTTGGTGATATTGTTCCCGCAGCGCTGGATAACAGCTATCTTCCCAATGGAATGCACATTAAGGCGGGTAAGCTTCGCGGTGTAGAATCAAATGGTATGCTCTGTTCTGGCGAGGAGCTGTGCCTCACTGAAGCTGATTACGAGGGCGCGTCGGTTAACGGTATTTTGATATTAAAGCCTGATACCGTTATTGGTACAGATATGCGCGATGTGCTTGGTCTTAATGATTATATAATCGATTTCAAAATCACGGCAAACCGTCCCGATTGCAACTGCTTTATGGGTGTTGCAAAGGAAATAGGTGTTGTTGTCGGCACAGAATTTAAAGCACCCGTACCCGCATATAAAACAGTAGGCGAGGAAATTAACGATTATATTAAAATCGATGTTGAAAACTATGAGCTTTGTCCGCGCTATGTAGGCAGAGATGTTAAGAATCTACGCATTAAGCCCTCACCCGAGTGGATGCAAAAGGCT
>JAZRMU010000066.1:0-33953 GCA_045647785.1 Acutalibacteraceae bacterium | reverse complement strand
ATGTGTTAGGCACGCCGCCAGCGTTCGTCCTGAGCCAGGATCAAACTCTCTAAAAAATTATATCTCAACACTTCCGTGTTAAAATCTCTTTAGATAAGCTCTTTAGCTCATTTTCTAAACTCTGACATTTCTGTCTCTTTTTGTCCGTTTACTTTAAAAAGTACTTGACTTACCAAGCGATTTCTCGCTCGGAATTGTCGGGTCCTTATTATCGTCGTTGTTTAATTTTCAAGGTTCATTTTGCGGCTCCGTTTTTAGAGCGCCTAACTATAATACCAAAAGGCAAACCATTTGTCAACACTTTTTTTTATTTTTTTTGAAAAATTTTTCATTATTCGGTAGATTTGTATATTTTGTTAATTTTTTCGAGTATTTTGCGTTCTTTTCGGGAAATTTGCACTTGGGACATACCTAGTTTTGCTGCCACCTCGCTCTGTGTTAACCCCACCAAATGCCGCAGCAGCAAAACCCTGCGTTCCTCGGCAGTGAGATGCGATAAAATTTCGGATATAAATATCTTGTTATATATAGCGTGCTCGCCGGATACACAAGGCAGGTCGAATTCACAGGTTTCACCATCATCGTCGTAGGTTAACGATAATACAGGTCTTGCGGAGTTCATAGCCTCGCTTACATCATCAGGCGATACGCCAAGCTGCTCGGCGGCGGCAGCTACTGTTATTGGCTCTCCGTGCAGTTTTTCATACTGTTCGCTCACGGCAGCGACCTTTAACGACAATTCCTTAAGGCTGCGCGATACCTTAATAGCACCTGTATCACGGAATATGCGCTTAATCTCTCCCAATATCACAGGAACGGCATAAGTGGAAAAAGCAAAACCTAAATCTTCATTAAAATCTCGGGCGGCCTTTACAAGACCCATACAGCCCGCTTGAAAGAGGTCATCATATTCTACTCCCCTGCCCGCGAAGCGCTTACAGCAGGAGTGTACAAGCCCAAAATTATTTTTTATAAATTCCTCATCTTTATATAACAGCATTCTTTCCAACTCTTACACTAATTCTTTTTTGCATTGTTACGGTAGTGCCCTTGCCGACTGTGCTCTTAACCTTAACGCCATCCATAAAGCTTTGCATAACTGCAAAGCCAAGTCCCGCGCGTTCTTCGCCACCGGTTGTATATAAGGGCTGCATCGCAAGCTCGACGTTATCGATACCAACACCTGTATCACGCACCTTAACCTGCAGGCTGTGGTCATCTCTAATTTCGGCGGTTATGTAGACTTTTCCTATCGAATCACGATAGCCGTGAACTATGCAGTTGGTTACCGCCTCGCTTACTGCGGTCTTGATATCGGACAGCTCGTCGATAGTGGGGTCGAGCTGCAGCACAAAGGAAGCTACCGCTGCGCGGGCAAAGGCCTCGTTGCTGGATTTGGAGGGAAAAGTTAATGTGAATTTATTTACGGTTTTCATATATTACTCCTTTCGGTTATTCGGGCAAGCTTTTCAAGACCCGCCAATCTCATTACCTTATATATACTTGGTGAACATCCTGTTATTGCAAGCTCTGCACCCGTTTTGGCGAGCACTCGGTATCTTCCCATAACAAGACCGATGCCCGATGAATCCATAAAACCGACAGAGGAAAAATCAAGCACTAAAAGCGTTGGCATATTCAGTTCTATTTCCTTATCGATTTGCTCACGAATTTCGCGAGCGGTGTGGTGGTCGATATCGCCCTCAATGTAGGCGGTTACGACCTGACCCGTTGTATCGATTTTCACTGACATTGTTATTACTCCTTTCATTCCCTCCACCACAAGTGGTCCCCCTCCCTTTACACAAGGGAGGCTAAAAAGGGAAAATTATTATAAAAAAACACAAGCACCTTGCGGCAATGCCGCAGCGATATAAATCCCTGTCGGGATTTTCGATATATGTTTCACACTCTATATGCGCTGACGCGCTCGATATGTACCTAAAGGCACAATAACAGGGGTTTATATCATATCGTGTTCGCATAAGCGGACATATCTAATTTGACCAACGGTCAAGTATATCGATTTCGCGAAGCGAAAATATCGACCAATATCAACGGCATAAAAAAGACAAGCACCTATTATATAATAGATGCTTGTCCTTAAATAATTTGTCGTATTTTGGTTTTAAAGAAAAATTTTCTTTATTGTTAAATTTTTGCCTTAAGCTCTGCGATTTGATTTTCGATCATTTCGATTTTTTCGAGCACCTTTGAAAGCTGTTCGCGCTGTGTTTTAACAAGCTGCTCGGGAGCTTTTGCAACAAAGTTCGGGTTGTTTAGCTTCTTTTCAAAGAAGTCCTTATCAACATTCGCCTTTTCGAGTTCCTTCTGAAGACGCTCAATTTCAGCAGAAAAATCTACAAGCTCTGCAAGCGGCAGGTAGATTTTAGCGTCATCGGTAATAACGCAAACGGCATCGGGTAAATTGAATTCGTCTGCTACCTCTACGGCTGATGCTGACGCCAATCGGCAGATAAAGCCCTCACCCTTTTTGAATATATCGGCAAAAGAGGTTGCTATACATACCTTTGCTTTTTTAGAGGGAGGCACATTCATTTCATTTCGACGGTTGCGGATTGCACGGATAGCCGACATAATCTTTTCGAATTCTGCTTCCTCACCTTCGAAATCAAGTTCTTTGCTAAACTTGGGCCATTCGGCAATCATAATAGCCTCGCCATTATGCGGGATAGACTGCCAGATTTCCTCGGTTATAAACGGCATAAAGGGATGCAGAAGCTTTAAAATACCGTCGAACACATAGAGGAGAACTGCGCGGGCAGCATCTGCTGACTGCTCGTCCTCACCGCCAAGTCTTGCCTTACTGATTTCAATATACCAATCACAATAGATATCCCATATAAAGTCATAAAGTTTCTGGATAGCAAGACCAAGCTCGTACTTTTCAAGGTTATCAGTAACCTCGCCTACCAAGCGGTTATATTTAGAGATAATCCACTTGTCCTCAAGAGCAAGCGCTGCGGGGAGCGGCATAACCTCATCACTATTTAAATTCATAAGCAAGAATCTTGCTGCGTTCCAAAGTTTATTAGCGAAATTACGGCTTGCTTCAACACGCTCGGGAATATAACGCATATCATTACCCGGGCTGTTACCGGTAGCAAGTGAGAAGCGAAGCGCATCAGCGCCATACTCATCAATAACCTCCAATGGGTCAACACCATTGCCGAGAGATTTAGACATTTTTCTGCCCTGACTATCTCTTACCAAACCGTGAATTAAAACGGTATCGAAAGGCACCTGTCCTGTTTGCTCAATACCGGAAAACATCATACGCATTACCCAGAACGGGATGATATCGTAGCCTGTAACGAGTGTATTAGTGGGATAATAGTGCTTGAAATCCTCCGTTTCTTCAGGCCAGCCGAGTGTCGAGAACGGCCAAAGGGCTGAAGAGAACCATGTATCAAGGGTATCGGGGTCTTGCTCGATGTTCTTACTGCCGCAATGAGCGCAGACAGTTGCGTTCTCTTTTGATACTGTAATTTCGCCGCAGTCGGCACAGTACCAAGCGGGAATGCGATGACCCCACCAAAGCTGACGAGAAATGCACCAGTCGCGAATATTCTCAAGCCAATGGAAATAAACCTTTTCAAAACGCTGCGGAACGAATTTAGTCTCACCGTTTTTAACGGCATCTATAGCCGGAGTAGCAAGTGGGTTCATCTTAACGAACCACTGTTTTGAAACGCGCGGCTCAACTGTTGTAGAGCAACGATAGCAGGTACCAACATTATGGCTATAATCCTCGATTTTAACGAGTGCGCCCTCTGCCTCTAAATCGGCAACGATTGCTTTGCGAGCCTCATATCTATCCATACCTGCATACTTCGGATAATCGGCGGTGATTTTAGCATCGTCGGTCATTACATTAATTACGGGCAGGTTATGGCGAAGGCCTACCTCGAAGTCGTTCGGGTCATGCGCAGGTGTGATTTTAACAACACCTGTACCGAAATCCATTTCAACATAATCATCTGCCACTATCGGAATCTGACGATGAACGATCGGTAAATCAAGCATTTTGCCAACTAAATGTGCATAGCGCTCATCCTTGGGATTTACTGCAACTGCAGTATCACCCAGAAGTGTTTCAGGACGGGTAGTTGCGAGTTCCAGATATCCGCTGCCATCCACTAGCGGATAGCGCAGATGCCAAAAATGGCCTGCCTGCTCCTCGTACTCAACCTCGGCATCGGAAATAGAGGTTAAGCACTTGGGGCACCAGTTTATGATACGCTCACCACGATAGATAAGCCCCTTTTGATATAGCTTTATAAATACCTCTTTAACGGCATCGCTGCAGCCCTCGTCGAGTGTAAAGCGCTCGCGCTCCCAGTCGCACGATGAGCCCATTTTCTTAAGCTGCTCGATAATTCTGCCGCCATACTGCTCTTTCCATTTCCAAGCGCGCTCTAAAAAGCCATCACGGCCTAAATCCTCTTTGGTAATGCCTTCTTTACGCATAGCCTCAACAATTTTGGCCTCTGTAGCAATGGATGCATGGTCTGTACCGGGCAGCCACAGAGTATCGAAGCCCTGCATACGCTTAAAGCGGATTAAAATATCCTGCAGGGTATTATCAAGGGCATGTCCCATGTGCAGCTGACCTGTGATGTTCGGTGGCGGGATAACTATTGTGAAGGTATCCTTATCCTTTTCACATTTAGCATGGAAATAATTACCGTCGAGCCAGGTTTTATAAATTCGGTCCTCCACCTCGCGCGGATCATACTGCTTGGCTAATTCCTTATTCATTTATATATCAACTCCAAATGAAAAATCTTACAAACAGATTAATATTATATTAAATGTGCCGATTTGTCAAACTTTTCCTTAAATATTCGGCATATTTTTTCAAATAACAATAGTGTCAGTTAAATAGGAGTGTGCGTTTGTGTCCGCTTAACTGACAGCCGCTTTGCTTTTGCGAAGCGGTTTTTTAATTTTATATAGTCAGCTGTTCTGCCGTATCTGCCTGTTTGAACGAGCCGGCGGCGGGCAGATTGCGAGTGCGATAACGGTGCTCATTAGGCAGTGTTCCATTCTCATACCTTTCTGCCGAGAATATACGCTGTCCCTTCTTTTGCGTCATAACAGCCACACCGCTGTTATCGCGAGTGGTTTTAACCTGCAGCGCCGCACTGGATACAAGCAGCATTCTATTATTGGTTGAGGTTAGCAGAACATCGCCCTCCTGTGCCATATATATAATAGAATGAAGCGTGAACTTATTGCAATAAGCACCAACTAGTTTTTTGCGGTTGGTCTTTGTCTGATATGCCGTGAGAGCAACCTTGGAAATTCTGCCGTTATCAAACACGAACAGAACATTACCCTTATAATCACGAGTTGCTACCATATAAACAGCGGTTTCGCCCTCATCAAAGCCGAGCTTGCTCGCTACAAAGTCGCCAAGCACACTTGCCTTACTATCGGCAAAATCGGAAGCCTTCGCCTTGTACGCTTGATACTTATTTGTGAAGAAGATAAGCTCGTGAGCATTGGTTGCCTCCTCGGTTAGGATTATTTCATCGCCCTCTTTAAGTTTCTGCTCGCCGCTCATACGGAGCGACTGCGGTGTGATTTTCTTGAAATAGCCCTCTTTGGTAAAGAAGAAGGTTACGGGCGACTCATCGATTTCCTCTGCTTCGGCAAATTCAACCTCATCGGCAGCGGAAATAATCTTTGTTTTTCTTTCCTGACCGTATTTTTTTATTACGCTTTCAAGCTCGTTAATAATAATGCGCTTAACCTTTGAGCGGCTTGAGAAAATACTCTCCATTTCGGCGATATCTTTTTCAAGATTTTCAATTTCGTCCAAGCGCTTTAAAATATACTCGCGGTTTAAATGGCGCAGCTTTATTTCAGCTACATACTCCGCCTGTACCTCATCAATACCGAAGCCTATCATAAGATTAGGCACAACCTCTTTTTCTTCAGCGGTTTCGCGCACAATTTTGATAGCTTTATCAATATCGAGCAGTATTTTCTGAAGACCTAATAAAAGGTGCAAATTTTTCTTTGCCTTCGATAAATCGAAATAGACTCTGCGGCGCACGCATTCAATCCTAAATGCTACCCACTCGCTGATAATCTCTTTAACACCCATAACTCGAGGCGAACCCGCAACAAGAATATTAAAGTTGCAAGAAAAGCTGTCCTGAAGAGGTGTCATTTTGAAAAGCTTTTTCATAAACTTTTCGACATCGACACCGCACTTTAAATCTATTGTGATTTTAAGTCCTTGAAGACCTGTTTCATCGCGGATATCATTGATTTCGGTTATCTTTTTGAGCTTTACAAGCTCAATCACCTTTTCAATTATAGCCTCGCTCGTAGTGGTGGGAGGAATTTCGGTTATATCAATACAGTTTTGCGATTTATCATAACTATATACTCCGCGCACCTTAAAGCTGCCGCGACCCGTCTCATAGATCTTCTCGATATCCTCGCGGCTATAGAGCAGCTCACCACCGATGGGAAAATCGGGTGCTATCAGAGTGTCGGCAACATTGATATCCTCATCTTTAATAAATTCAATTGTGGTTTTGCAGACCTCTGCAAGATTAAAAGGGCAAATTGAGCTTGCCATACCAACAGCGATACCTGTGTTCGCATTCACAAGCACGCTCGGAAAGGTTACGGGGAAAAGGGTCGGCTCTTTAAGCGTTGCATCATAGTTATCTACAAAATCAACTGTATCCTTGCCGATATCGGCAAAAAGCTCACCTGCAATGGGGGCCAGCTTTGCCTCGGTGTAACGAGAGGCAGCATATGCCATATCGCGCGAATACGCCTTACCAAACGAACCCTTTGATTTAACATACGGGTGCAAAAGCGCCTGATAGCCTTCCGAAAGGCGCACCATGGTTTCATAAATTGCAGCATCACCGTGTGGGTTCAGCTGCATTGTGCGACCAACTATATTAGCTGACTTTATGGTGCCGCCGTTTAAAAGCCCCATCATATACATTGTATATAAAAGCTTGCGGTGCGAGGGCTTAAATCCGTCGATTTCAGGGATTGCACGCGATACAATAACACTCATAGCATAGGGCATATAGTTGGTTTCAAGAGTGCGGACTATCGGCTGTTCAACAGTCAGTCCTGCGCCCGCAATATAGGTATTATCGGTTTTAGGAGATACTTTCTCGGCTGTTTCTTTTTTCTTTCTCGGTGCCATTTTATTACCTCCTAGCTCAAATCTGCTTCATCAAGATACATATATCCATAATCCGCGATGAAGTCTTTTCTGCCTTGCAAATTATCACCAAGCAGCAGGTCGAACATATTGGCGGTAGCCTCCGCCTCGCTCGGCATTACCTTTATAAGTCGGCGTGTTGCAGGATTCATTGTTGTTAAGTTCATCATATCGGGCTGGTTTTCGCCAAGTCCCTTTGAACGCTGAAGCGTATACTTTTTGTCCCCTATTTTGGCGAGAATTTCGTTCTTTTCGTTCTCATCATAAGCAAAATAGGTCATATCTTTAGTGTTTATTTCATAAAGCGGGGTTTCTGCGATATATACCTTACCCTCATTTATAAGTGTGGGCATAACGCGGTAAATCATTGTTAAAATAAGCGTTCTAATCTGGAAGCCGTCGACATCGGCATCGGTACAGATTATAATTTTATTCCAACGCAGATTATCCAGATTAAAGGTGGATAAATCCTTATTCGCCTTGCTTTTAACCTCAACTCCGCAGCCGAGCACCTTTAATAAATCGGTTATAATCTCACTCTTGAAAACCTTATCATACTCCGCCTTCAGGCAGTTAAGAATTTTGCCGCGAACAGGCATTATTGCCTGAAAGTCGGGGTCGCGAGCAAGCTTACAAGAACCTAAAGCCGAATCGCCCTCAACTATAAATATTTCACGCTCATTAATATCCTTGGTACGGCAGTCAACAAACTTTTGCACACGGTCTACCATACCGCCGCTTGACTGAAGCGTTTTCTTAAGGTTTAGCCTCTCGCGTTCGCTCTTTTCGCGGGAGCGCTTGTTTATGAGTATCTGATCGACAATTTTATCAGCCTCTACCTTATTCTCAATAAAGTAAATTTCAAGCTGACGGCGGATAAACTCGTTCATCGCTTCATAGATGAACTTGTTGGTTACCGATTTTTTTGTTTGGTTCTCATATGATGCAACAGATGAGAAGCAATTGGTAATTATCGCAAGACTTTCTTGGATATCCGAGAAGGTGATTTTGCTTTCATTACCCTTATATTTACCTGTCTGCTTAATATAAGAATCTATCTGTGCGGTAAAGGCACTTTTAACTGCTCTATCGGGAGAGCCGCCGTTTTCAAGCCAGCTCGAGTTATGATAATATTCAAGCAGCCTCGATTTATTTGAAAAGCAGAACGCTACATTGATTTTAACATTATATTCAGGCCTGTCCTCTCGGTCGCGTCCTTTACGGTCGCCCGCCCAGGTCTGAACAGATGTTAAATTGGTGTCGCCCACTGTTTCGGTTAAATACTCGGTAATACCGTCCTTATAAATAAACTCGCTCGTTTCAAAGCGCGCACCCTTTTGGTCGCGGAAAACAAATAAAAGCCCCTTGTTAACTATTGCTTGGCGGCGCATTGTATCCATAAGGTCGGCAGACGGAATATCAACCTCGGTAAACACCTTAATATCGGGTTTCCATTTAATTTTAGTGCCGGTATCTCTGCCGGCATACTCCTCCTTTGAAAGGCCGCCTATATTAAAGCCCTTTTCAAAATGAAGATTGTATTTATATCCGTCGCGCTTAATCTCAACATCCATATACTCACTGGCAAACTGTGTGGCACATAAACCAAGACCGTTAAGACCGATAGAATATTCATAGTTAGCACCCATATTGGTGTTATACTTACCGCCTGCATAAAGCTCGCAGAAAATAAGTTCCCAGTTAAAGCGCTGCTCCTTATTATTAAAATCAACCGGTGCGCCGCGACCGAAGTCCTGCACCTCAATAGAACCGTCGGTATATTTTGTTACGACAATTTTATTACCATAGCCCTCGCGCGCCTCATCTATAGAGTTTGAAATAATTTCAAAAACCGAATGCTTGCAGCCCTCAAGATCATCAGACCCGAAGATTACACTGGGCCTTATTCGCACCTGGTCGGGACCTTTAAGCTGGCTGATACTTTCGTTATCATATACAGGTTTTTTTGTTGCCATAATTTCACTCCTGCAAAATAAATACATATAGATATTATACACTATATATAGTAGATAAGTCAAGGATTATACCTTAAAAATCACACCATAAGATAAGCATTGACAAAAAAGGTCAAAAATAGTAAAATATTAGCAAAAGGAGAGGAAGTTTACTTATATGGAAATGGAAATTGTATTAGATACACTTGATAAGGTTAATAACTTCGTTGCTACAGCACAAACGCGCACGCAGGATATTGAACTGACTCAAGGTAAGTATATTGTCAATGCAAAATCGATTATGGGTGTTTTCAGCCTCGACCTGACCAAGCCCGTAACCGCAAAAAGTGAAGAACCCGATAATGATTTTTTTGAACTGATAAAAATTTACATTAAGCAAGATTAGACTTAATCCCCCGTTTTAAAAAACGGGGGATTTTTTGTAATATTTGTCCGCGCCGCCGCATTTAATTTATCAGGAAACATTTTTTAGTAAAGTCCCACATTTGGTACAGCGAAAAAATTATAATAAAAAACGTAAAAAATGTGTTGACAAATGTCAATATAGGCTTTATAATAGGAAATGTAGAAAAAAGAACAAATGTTCGGGAGGTAAAAATTATGACTTTTCTCTTTACTATACAAACTGTTTTAGAGGTTATTGCGGTAGGCTTTGTTATTTGGGGATTCTTTAATGAGCAGAAGCTTGTTCGCTTTGAAGAGCGTATTGCCTGCGCTGTTCGTCGTAAGGCTTTAAAGATTGTTGATAACGGCAATAATTGCCACAAGCATTGCGCATAGTTGTTAAGGCGAAAGCTTTATTCGGGGCGCCCGCCCTACTCTTACTTTACTCATCCATTTCTATTCCTTTCTTTTTAACTCAAAACACCCGAGGGTTACCCTCGGGTGTTTTGTTTGTTATAGAATTATATTGAAAAACCGTACCGAACGCTATACATAGAATACCAAAGATTATATATTTTTTCACCTATACTATTTTATTTTGCGGTGCGCCCTTTAAGTATGCTTCAAGATTATTAGCAACAATACCCAAAAGTCTTTTACGCGTACTTACAGGCACCCACGCTGAATGGGGTGTTATTATAATATTTGGTGCATTCATTAAAACACAGTCGGCCTTCATTGGCTCGGCGGCTATTACATCTACCGCAGCGCCCGAAAGTTTACCGCTATTCAAAGCATTAAAAAGAGCCTGCTCATTTACAAGTCCGCCTCGCGCGGTGTTAATGAAATATGCACCGTTTTTGCATTTTGCAAATGTGGTCTCGTTCATCATTTCACCGTTTACCGCCGTTAAAGGACAATGCAGCGATATAATATCACTTTTTTCGAGCAACTCATCAAATCCTACATAATGAGCGCTGTTATCCCGGATAGTGCGGGTGTGTACGAGCACATTCATTCCGAAAGCCTCGGCAATTTTCGCAACCTGTCTGCCGATACTGCCAAAGCCTATAATGCCAAGCGTTTTGCCGGCTAGCTCATCAGTTGTTGTGATAACGGGTGAAAAAACGGGGCTTTTAATCCAACCGCCGTTTTTAACAAAGGTATCATATTGGGCTACCTTACTGTAATGTGCCAAAATATAGGCAAAAACCTGCTGCGCTACAGCTGCGGTTGAATACTCTCCCGCGTTAGTAACAGTTATACCCTTCTCCTTGCAATATTCTATATCGATATTGTTGTAGCCGGTTGCACATTCACCTATATATTTAAGGTTTTTGGCTCGGTTTAATATATTTTTATCGATAGAAAGCTTATTGCAAAAAAGCACATCGTAATATTCAATAACGCTCTCAAGCTCCTGATAGCTCATATTTTGAGCCACTGTCAGCTCGCCAAAGGCTTTAAGCCCATCAAAAGAAACATCGCCGTTTTTGGATAAAACGGCGGCTTCGGTAATTAACATTTTCATTGTTTTTTCACCTTTTTGGTTGACCCATCGGGATAAACTATAGTTGTGTTATCAAGCTGCGCTTCAAGGCTGCGCTTAAAGGAGTCAATATACTCGCGGCGAAGCACCGCCTGCTCTGCTCTTTCCTCCTCGGTCAAACCAACGGATTTTTGCTTGCGGGCAAGCTCATTAATTCGGTTAATTTTTTCTTCAGTCATACACTAAATCTCATTTCTGCCATCAAGCGCACGCGAAAGGGTTACGCTATCAGCATATTCTAAATCGCCGCCAACGGGGATACCGTATGCAAGGCGGGTAATTTTAACACCCATAGGCTTTATTAAACGAGAAAGATAGCTGGCAGTAGCCTCCCCCTCGACCGTTGGGTTAGTAGCCATTATAACCTCGGTTACTGTGCCGTCGGCAAGGCGAGAAAGCAGCTCCTTCACGCGCAGCTTATCAGGACCTACGCCGTCGAGCGGAGAGATAACACCGCCGAGCACATGATAAAGACCCGAAAACTCGCGCATACGCTCAAACGCCATAACATCCTTTGCGCTTTCAACAACACAGATAACACTGCGGTCGCGCATTTCATCGGCGCAAACGCTGCAAAGCTCACCATCGGTAAATGTGCCGCACTGCTTGCAATAGTGGATTTTCTCCTTGGCATCGGTCAAAGCGACAGCAAACTTTTCGGCATACTCCTTCGGCTCTGACAACACAAAAAGAGCTAATCTCTGCGCTGTTTTTTTGCCTATTCCCGGCAGCCTTTCAAACTGCGCGGCAAGTGCATTGAAGGATACTATATTATAAGCCATAATTAGAAAAGTCCCGGCATATTAAGACCTGATGTAATAGCACCCATCTCGGTTTCAGAGGTCTTGATAGCATTGCTGATAGCCTCGTTAAGGGCTACTGTTAATAAATCCTCAAGCATTTCGGGCTCATCGGGATCTACGATATCGGGGTTAATGCTAATCTGCTTTACCAGATGCTTGCCATCAACTGTAACGCTTACCATACCGCCACCTGCAGTAGCAGTATACTCTCTAGCCTCAAGGTCGGCCTGCAAGTTTGCCATATCCTCCTGCATTTTCTGCACCTGTCTTATCATATCGTTTCTGTTTCCGCCACCGGAATTGGGAATTCTGCATTTCATAATAGTTTCTCCTTAATTTTTAGGTATTTCGAGTGCCTTTAGTCTCTCCTTAAATGGCAAAAGCGGGTCCTCTGCGGTTGCCTCGGCCTTTTTGCGATAAGGACCTAATTTATAAGACTGACCAAGCACTGTTTCTATAGCACCGCGAAGCTTTTCGCGATAAACATTATTTTTACCGTTTATAAGCTCGCCGAACTGTGTATTACTCGTATCAATCAGCAAGAACTGACCGTTCACATACGCCGATGAGCCGTTTAAAATTCCGCTTATAAGCGGGGCTGTTTTAGCAAGCTCCGCAAGCACGCTTTTCCAAACAGTAGGCTCAAGTTTGCCGCCTGCAGGCAGATTGCTTTCTGCGGGTATGGGCTCAACTGTTGTGGGTTGCTCGGCTTCGGGCTCAACTTGGAACAAGGGTGCGCTTTCCGAGGAGTAGGCTGCCTCGTCCGCCTCGGTCGGTAGCGGGATTTCATCAACTTCCTTTAATGCGGAAGCTACTTGTTCTAACTTTACTGTGGGGGTTACCGCGGGCTCGCTCTTGCGACGAACAGGTATTTCCTCGGTTTTTTCGGATATTATTGGTGCTGCGGGCGGCTGAACTGCCCTAGGCGCTCCTCCTTTTTCAAGAACCGCTACACGGGCTGCCAGCGACTCAAAATCGCTGCAAAGCTGCGGCGAGCAAAGTTTTATGAGTGCAAGCTCAAGCTCGCAGCGGCGATTACCCGACTGCATTTTAAGTGTTGTATCCTGAAGTAGACGCATATTACGCATAATTTCAGCAATAGTAAAACGGTTTGCCTGCATTTCCAGCTTCACCAAATGCTCGCTTGAGCAAACAATAGGCTTTTCTGCCCGCTCAACCGTTTTGACAACCAGCAAATTACGGAAATGCACCACCAAATCGGACAAAAGACGGAGCATATCCACAGAATTATTATAAAGCTCATTAACAAGATATAGCGCCGCTGCAGAGTTATTATCAGCAATAAAATCGCCAAAGCGAAGCAGATATTCATCGCCCGCCATTCCGCAAACCTCGGTTACCACATCCTCGGTTACATTTTTCGAGGCTGCTACACACAAATCAAGAATAGAAAGTGCATCACGCATACCGCCGTCCGCAATAGATGCTATCATAAAAGCGGCATTGTCGGCAATCATAAAATCCTCATTTTCGGCAACCGTTTTTATTCTTTCAGTTATCTTTTTAGGTTCAATTCGTTTAAAATCAAATCTTTGGCAACGCGAAAGAATGGTTGCGGGGAGCTTATGCACCTCGGTAGTTGCGAGCACAAATATTACATGTGCGGGCGGCTCCTCCAGTGTTTTAAGCAGCGCATTAAATGCGCTTATTGTAAGCATATGTACCTCGTCGATAATATACACCCTATACTTTGCGTTTGCCGGAGTGAATTGCAGCTGCTCGCGCAGCTCGCGAATATTATCAACGCTATTGTTGGATGCAGCGTCTATCTCCACGATATCCATAACCTCGCCGCTTTGAATAGCGCGGCATGCGGCACATTCTCCGCAGGGGTCGCCGTTCACAGGGCTTTGGCAGTTAACCGCTTTTGCAAGAATTTTTGCGCAGGTTGTTTTACCTGTGCCGCGCGTACCCGTAAAAAGATAGGCATGGAAAATCTTGCCCGAGGACAACTGTCCGGCGAGCGTTTTTGTAATATGCTCTTGACCTACTACATCCGAAAATGTTAGTGGACGGTATTTGCGATAAAATGCGGTGTATGCCATTATTTTCTCCCAGCTAATCAATATTAAAAAAGTTGCGTACTCTGATGCACGAACGAACCGATTTACTGCGGCGCACAGAATAAACTACTTAATGCTGCTCGGTTCCCCGCCTGACATGGTTCATAGCCTCCCGTCGCACAGGACCCGCCCGTTCGCACACCAAAATACGCAATTATTTTTGGCTGCAAGAATATTATATAATATTTTTCGCATAATATCAATAGTTTGTTTATAAAATTTTTATTGTAAAATTTGAGGTTTGGAGTTATAATAGACTTGTATAGTTATATTTTGAGGTGATTTTATGAAAGAACTACTTATCAGTTCGCTATATTCTTTAGAACACACTTTGGCTCGTCCACTGCTCGAAAGCAAGACCTACCCTTGGGAAGCGCTTCCCGAAATAGGTGCTTTCATTTTAAGCCTTGGGGCAACACTATCGAGCGATGAATACAACAGATTAGCAGATGATATATGGGTTGCTAAATCTGCCAAAATCGCACCCACCGCATTTATTGCAGGGCCTACCATTATAGGTGCCAATACCGAGGTTCGCCACTGCGCTTATATTCGCGGCAACGCCCTAATTGGCGAAAATTGCGTTGTGGGCAACTCGACAGAGCTTAAGAATGTTATTCTTTTCAATAATGTTCAGGTGCCGCACTACAATTATATTGGCGACTCCATTTTAGGCTATCGTGCACATACCGGTGCGGGTGCTATTACTTCAAATGTCAAATCGGATAAAACACCTGTTACTATTAATTACGGTAGCGAAAAAGTTGAAACCGGACTTAAAAAATTCGGCGCAATGCTCGGCGACTGTGTAGAAATCGGTTGCGGCAGCGTGCTCAACCCAGGCACAGTTATCGGCAAAGGGGCTAGTGTTTATCCGTTATCAAGTGTTCGCGGCTTTGTTGCAGAAAACAGCATTTACAAGCGCGCGGGCGAAGTTGTGAAACGGAGATAAAAATGGAAAAATGGGATATTTTAGACTCGCAGGGTAAGCCCACAGGGCGCGTTGCCTTGCGAGGTGAAACGGTGCTGTCTAGTGAGGAGTACCATTTGGTGGTTCACATCTGGATAGTATCGAGCGACGGGAAATTCTTAATTCAAAAGCGCTCTCCCCTAAAAAGGCTTATGCCGGGTGAATGGGCAGCTACCGGAGGCGCGGCGCTTTCAGGGGAAAGTTCTTTTTCGGCTGCCACGAGAGAACTCAAGGAAGAATTGGGAATTGAATCGGACCGAAATTCACTAAAATTCATTAAAAGAATTAAACGCCGTAATTCATTTGTCGATGTGTGGTACATTAACTGTGATACACCTATTGAGGATTTAACCCTACAGGAGTCAGAGGTTGAACGCGCGCGTTGGGTCAATAAGGACACGCTGCAACAAATGATTAAAAACGGCAGCTTTCACAACTATGGTAACTATTATTGGTCGGTTGTGTTTGATAATATTAAAAGAGCAACAGTTGGAGTTTAACATATTATGGCACTTAACATTGAGGGCAAGAAATGCCCCGTTTGTAATTCGTACTTATTCCCTGAAGATGATATAGTTTTCTGCCCAGTTTGCGGCGCACCGCATCACCGCGACTGCTACAGCGCGGTCGGTCATTGTGCGCTTGAGCAGCTGCACAGCACAGACAAGCAGTATGGTGCTGCCGAGGAAAACAGCACAGAGCAAAAAGCAGAGCCCGAGGCACAGGAAACGCCTGTAAGTGAGGCGATTTGCCCTAACTGCAAGAACCGCTTAAAGGAGGATATGCTCGTTTGCCCTTACTGCGGCAGACCCAGAGCATCAAAGGTTTTTACTCTTGACCCGCTTGGCGGCATTAAAGCAGATGAGGATTTAGGCGGAATGACTGCCAGCGAAGCTGCACAGTTTATCAAGATTAATACCCTTCGCTATATTCCTAAATTTTTTGCTCTTAAAAGCAGCAAGCTTTCTTGGAATTGGGCGGCATTTTTATTGCCTGAAGGCTGGTTCTTATCCCGTAAAATGTATAAGGTCGGCGCACTTTTTGCGACTATAGTTATCGCTTGCGAAATGCTGATAATGCCACTGTTTGGACTGTCGGCAGGGGCAACGGGCACTACCTACCCCGAAATCATTGAGCAAATTATGCAAAAGCTCACCATCACAGGCAACGCTCCGCTTTATATAGCCCTTCTTGGCGCAGCGGGTATGCTTGCCACCAGAATTATAGCAGGACTCAAGGGCGACAGCATTTATAAAAGCTTTGTTAAAAGCCGCGTCGACGCCATTAAAGAGGACAGCGAGGATGATATAAAAGATCGCAAGCATGGCGGAATCAGCCTTTTTGCGCTTTTAATCGGTGTTTTCGCCGCAACCTATCTGCCCGAATTACTATCGATGTTTATAAGGTGATAAAATTGAGTATTTATTGCAAAAACTGCGGCACCGAAAACGAGGATAAATATTCCTACTGCAAAAATTGCGGCACGCCGCTTCGCGCCACCGAGCAAAATGCAACTAACAGCTACAAAAGCAGTTATAACCACTATGCCGACAAAATTCCATCTGAAATTGATGGCATTCCGTCGGAGGATTATTCTTTTTTTGTTGGCAATAATCAGCATAAAATTCTCGATAAATTTGCTAAAATGAGCCTTACGGGCTCTAAACTGGCTTGGTGCTGGCCTGCGGTTATTTTAAGCATACTATTCGGCTTTTTTGGTTCGGCTATATGGCTTTTCTATCGCAAAATGTACCGCTACGGTATAATTGCGCTGGCTATCGGTTTTTTAGTTCTTGGAATTAACACAGCTGTTACATATCAGCCCGCTCTCCTGTTTGCCGAACAGGTACAGCAAATTATTATTGAGGTAATGAACAGCGCTGACCTTACTTCTATTGAACCGGCTTTTGAAAACGCCTTAAATCAGCTTGCCTCAAGCCATCAGATGAACATCGCCGGCTTCATAAACGAAACCGCAAATTATATTGCTGCTTTTTTCTACGGACTTTTCGGTATGTATCTATACAAAAAGCACGCGTATATTAAAATCAAAGCTTATCGCGCCGCTAACAGCGAGAGCGATTATTATAACTACGGCCTTTCCGCCATCGGCGGAACAACCGTGGGTATGGCTATTTTTGCCGTTATAATTTATATTGCGGCAAGCAACATTTTATCTATGATACCCTTTATTTCAATTTTTTTCTAAAAGGAAGGTTTTAAAATGAAAATTACTAAAGCTATTATCCCCGCAGCGGGACTTGGTACAAGAGTTTTGCCTGCTTCAAAGGCTGTTCCGAAGGAAATGCTGCCTATAGTTGATAAGCCTGCTATTCAGTACATAATTGAAGAGGCTGTTGCTGCAGGTATTACCGATATTTTGATTATCACAAACCGTGGAAAGGGCGTTATCGAGGACCATTTCGACCATTCTATAGAGCTTGAGGGTATGCTCAAGGCTAAAAATAAGGAAAAGGAACTCGAAGAAGTTGCCTCTGTTTGCGACCTTGCAAATATTTACTTTTTAAGACAAAAGGAAACCAAGGGTCTCGGAGATGCTGTGCTTCGCGCCAAGCAGTTTGTGGGCGACGATGCATTTGCCGTGCTTTACGGTGATGATGTTATTATAGGCGACTCCCCTGCTATCGGCGAAATGTGTGAGGCTTATGAAAAATACGGCAAGAGTGTTGTCGGTATTAAAGAGGTTTCCGACGAGCAGGTTACTAAATATTGCTCACTGAAGGTTGATAAGATAACCGATACCCAATTCGAGGTATCGGATATGATCGAAAAGCCGAGTGTTTCCAATAAATTTTCTAATTACTCCATTCTTGGACGCTGCATTTTAGAACCCGAAATTTTTGACATTCTTGAGAAAACACCGTATGGTGTCGGCGGTGAATTGCAGCTTACCGATGCTATGAAATCGATTGCCACCGAAAAGGGTATGATAGGTGTTGTATTTTCGGGGGAGCGCCACGATATGGGTAATAAATTCGGTATGATTAAAGCGAATATTGATGTTGGTCTTAAACACCCCGAAACAAAGAACGAGCTTGCCGCTTATATTAAATCACTCGCTGAAAAACTTTAATTCGAGGAAAATATTATGAAAATTATTGTTGTTGGTTGCGGAAAAATAGGCGAAACTATCATTGAAAGCCTTATAAATGAAGGCCACGATGTTACGGCTGTGGACTCTAACGCACAAATCCTAAACAATATATGTACTGTATATGATGTTATCGGTGTTTGCGGAAGCGGTACCGACTGCAACACCTTGCAGCAAGCATCTGCAGAAAAAGCAGACCTGTTTGTTGCGGCAACTGGTTCTGATGAATTCAATATGTTAAGCTGCTTCCTTGCTAAAAAAATGGGTGCCACCAATACTGTAGCCCGAATTCGCAACCCCGAATATAACGACCAAAGTCTTGGTTTTTTAAGGCACAATCTTGATATTTCGCTCTCCATAAATCCTGAAAGACTTATGGCGCACGAAATTTTCAACCTCCTTAAATTCCCATTTGCCACCAAGACCGAGACCTTTGCACACCGCAGCTTCGAAATGGTGGAATTCACCCTGCGGGAGCAGTCCACTCTTTGCGGCAAAAGTCTTATCGAAATGAGAAAGACCTATGATGCAAAGTTTTTGGTTTGCGCTGTATCGCGCGGCGATGAGGTGTTTATCCCAAGCGGTGATTTTGTCCTTGAAGCGGGCGACAAAATTGGAATCATATCCTCCCCTGCCGAGCTTCATAGACTTTTTAAAGAAATTATACCCGCACAGCGTCAGATAAAGAGCATTATGCTTGCGGGTGCGTCTCGCACCACATATTACCTTGCAAAAACACTGCTTGCCGCAGGCAATAGCGTTAAAATTATCGATATTGACCGCGCGCGCTGCGAGGAAATGTGTGAAAACCTACCAAAAGCAGTTGTGATTTGCGGCGACCCCGCAGATAGCGATGTTTTGCTTGAGGAGGGTATTGAAAACACCGATGCTTTCGTAGCATTGACAGGCATTGACGAAGAAAACATATTGCTTTCCTTTACGGCTAATAGCCACAATGTTTGGAAGGTAATTTCAAAAGTAAATCGTCCCACATTTGCCACAGTTGCCGAAAAGCTCGGGCTTGACAGCGTTCTGACGCCTAAAACTCTTGCAGCTAATGTTATTGTGCGATATGCAAGAGCACTCGAGAACTCTATTGAGAGCAGTCAGGTTGAGACCTTATATAAATTAATGGACGGCAAGGCTGAACTGCTTGAATTTATTATTAAATCAAAGAACGGAGCAACCGATATTCCGCTTAAGGACTTAAAGCTTAAAAAGAATGTGCTTGTTGCGGGTATTATAAGGAAACGCCGCCCCTTTATTCCTGTCGGTGATGATATGATTTTATCGGGCGACCGAGTTGTCGTTCTTTGCAGCGGGCATAGAATGAACGACATAACCGATATACTGAAATAGAGGTACTGTAATGAACAAAAAAATGGTGCTTAACACGCTAGGCAGAATTTTGCTGCTTGAAGCGGCGCTTATGCTTTTACCTTTAGCGATTTGCGTTTTTTATAAAGAAACTGCAGCACTTATGGCATTTGCGGCTACAATCGTCGTCTCCGCCCTTATAAGCCTTGTATTCTTGCTGATAAGCCGCACTAAAAATCAGATTATTTATGCTAAAGACGGCTTTGTTATAGTTGGTCTTGCTTGGATTTTAATGTCGCTAATCGGCGCTCTGCCCTTTAGAATAAGCGGTGAAATACCGCATTATATTGATGCTCTTTTTGAAATTGTAAGCGGCTTTACAACAACCGGCGCTTCTATCCTGACAAATGTTGAAGCCTTGAGCCACGGTATGCTTTTTTGGCGCAGCTTTTCGCATTGGATTGGAGGAATGGGTGTACTTGTTCTTGTTATGGCAATTATTCCCAATGTTTCCGACCGCTCCATTCACATTATGCGCGCCGAAATGCCGGGTCCTGTGGTTGATAAGCTGCTGCCGAGGCTTCGCGATACCGCAAAAATCCTATACCTCATTTACATTGCGCTCACATTAATTATGGTGGTTTTCCTGCTTGCGGGCGGTATGCCGCTATTCGATAGCCTTGTTCACGCTGTTGGCACAGCGGGCACGGGCGGTTTTGGAATTAAGGCAGACAGTGTTGGCAGCTATTCACCGTATATTCAATGGGTAATAACCGTATTTATGCTATTATTCGGTATAAATTTCAACCTGTATTTCTTGATTCTCATTCGCCGAGCCAGAGATGCCTTCCGCAGCGCCGAGCTTTGGGTTTACATTGGCATAATCGGAGTGGCTGTTGCGGCTATTGGCGTAAACACATATTCTATTTACAATTCGATAAATAATACTATTCGCCATTCGGCATTTCAGGTGGCATCCCTTATCACAACTACGGGATTTTCAACCGTCGACTTCAATTTATGGCCATCTCTTTCCAAGGCTATTCTATTGTTGCTTATGTTTATGGGTGGCTGTGCGGGTTCTACTGCCGGCGGACTCAAGGTTTCGCGCGTAGTTTTACTCGCAAAAATGATAGCCCGAGAATTCCGCAGACTGCTGCGCCCTCGCTCGGTGAATGTAGTGAAAAATGATAACCAAAGGGTTGAGGAATCGGTGCTTTCGAGCGTTGCTGTATATTTTGCAGTTTATTTCGTTTGCATTGTGGCAGTATTTTTACTGTTAAGCTTTGATAAATTCGGCTTTGAAACAAATTTCACAGCAGCGGTTGCCTGCTTTAATAACATAGGCCCCGGCTTTGATGCAGTTGGACCTATGGCAAGCTATGCGGACTACAGTTATCTCTCAAAGATTATTTTATCATTTGCAATGCTGCTTGGTCGCCTTGAAATTTTTCCGCTGATAATTGCATTCTCCCCCACTATTTGGTCTAAAAAAAGAGGTAATTAAATATGAGTGATAACAAAAGCGATACTCTTGCTCAACGCAGAAAAGCTCAAAGGGATTTTATTGAGCTTAAGAAAATGCAGGCGGGCGAGGTTCTTGCTACCGAGGAAATAAAAGAAAAAATCCCGCTCACCTTCTCTGAAAAACTCAAAAACTTTTGGTATCACTATAAGGTGCATACGGTGCTTTCCTTATTTGCAGCATTAGCTATTGCGATTTGCATATCCCAATGCGCTACAAGACCCGATTACGATGCACAAATTTTGCTATATACCCGCAATTATTTTACCGCTAATCAGGTAGAGGTATTAACCGATTATATGGAGCAGTTTTTCGCCGACACAAACGGCGACGGCGAGATTAAAATAGCTATAAGCGACTGCTCGTACACTACCGACAGCACCTTCGACAGCAACCAAACGAGCACCTATGCGAGCAAACTTAACGCAACTATAGCAAGCGGCTTTGAAACACAGCTTTATATTCTTGACCAAAAGACCTTAAAGCAGCTTGACGAGGTGGCTGACGACTACGGCGGATTTTTAATCGAAAGCGCCGAACTGCCCGCAGCTGTGGCCGAGCTTCAGGATGACCAGGGCTTTAAATTCCCAGAGGGAATGATAATCGGTCGCCGTGTGCTTAAGGGTACTGTTATGGAAAATAACCAAACCGCTGTTACCGCCTCGAACAATGCGGTAGAGGTGCTGCAAAAAGTCAGAAACACACAGCCATAAATAATATGATAATAACAAAAAAAACACCCGAGATAATCTCGGGTGTTTTATATTAGAATTCTATACCGTTTTTAAGGGCCTCGAGCATAACCTTTGCCGAATGACCGTTTGTTGCAAGCGGAATTTTCTGCACATCGCAAAGGCGAAGCAGTGCCGAAACATCGGGCTCGTGCGGCTGGGCTGTGAGCGGGTCGCGCAGGAATATAACTAAATCCATATTGCCGTCGGCTATCATAGCACCGATTTGCTGGTCGCCTCCAAGAGGTCCGCTTTTCATTCTGAAAATCGGCAGTGCTGTTTCGCCCATAATAAGTGTCCCCGTAGTGCCAGTAGCGTAAAGCTCGTGGTTCACCAAAACCTCTTTATAGGCAATAGCAAGCTTTATAATATCATCCTTTTTCTTATCGTGTGCAATTAATGCAATTTTCATAATTCATTTCCTTCCTATATTTTTGCCTTACCCACCGAATCGCGAACAACTAACTCTGCCGGGTAAACATACTTTTTTCTTTGATTTATAGTACTTGTTTTTTATCTTTTTTGAAGCAGCTCCCAAACGGTATTGCAAATTAAATCCTTATTAACGTCGACCGTTGTGAGCGCCCTTTCCATATACTACGAAACCGACACATTGGCAAGTTTGGCCAGCCCTTTCATTGTCCTTGGAATCCCTCCAACCAATATTCATTATAAACGAAATTGCCAAAAGGTCAAGCATTTCAAAAAAGTTTCGTAAGTTTTTATATTAAAAGCCAAAAAGAGTTAGGTTAAAATGTGTAGAAGGATGTAAAATCTAATTTAAACTACCTTTTTAAGGAGAAATTAAAATGAGCTACAAAGGAAATATTAAGGTTTATTTTAACAAAGTAACAGGACCGATAAAACCGTTTCACTCGGTATCTAAAGGAGGCTGCATACCTACAACCGTCTTGACGATACAGGTGGTACATGCAGTGAATTATATGTAGATATTCCCCGTATTTTTCAGCAAATTTACCAAGGATGCGACCGATCCCGCCAACTATGATTTTGCATTTACCGAATGGCTACTTGAGCGCTTTACTGAAAACGGAGTTGAGCCGTTTTACATGGAATTGCTATGGGTGGCATAAACAGTGGTCTTTCCAACATTATTTTCGATTATGCGCCAAGGGAATCCCGTTCCGATGCATTAGTTCTTACACAAGCCATTTCAGGCTTAATCGGTTTCCTTGCTACCATTTCGGCAAGTCCGCTCTTAAGCTATATTCAAGGAAATGATAATTCCATTTTCAGCATTCCGATTTACGCACAGCAGCTGCTGGCTGTAACAAGTTCAATGCTCTTTGTAGTTTTAACCTTGTATATTAGATTCCGAGTTAAAATAAAGAAATAAAAAACGATAGCCAACGCTATCGTTTTTTTATTTATTATTTGTTGCATTATAGGTAGAATTACGCTAGCGCTATAGAAATTTATATCGATGAAAAAACGACTTGTGTGATACAAGTCGTTTTTTATGGCAAGACACTACAAAAAAGATGTTTTTGTCCAATTATGCGGAGGGATTTGAGCCCACACACAAATCTTTTTTCACATTTTAGTCTTGATATTTACTCTGATTTAAATCTTTAACCAAAATTACATAATCAACACATTCGCCACGCTTTAGCTCAACCATTAAAACATTAGGGTCTTCCTTTGTCGTATACAGACCGCCCGCAAGCTCGCTACAATATGTTTGGTAAGTGCCTTCAAAGTCGTAGGATTCTCCTAAATATTTATTAGGTGTGTAGACTTTGGTGCTTGAGCAACATTGCACATAATAAGCACCGTTATACTTAACCACTCCAATAACATCAACTACACCGCCTGATTGGATGTTTGTTTCGGGTTCTATATAATCTTGTTCGCCAACAACGGTCGAATCATCTAATGTGATTTGCGGTGTACTATTTAAGAAATCACCCTGCCATAAACCTAGCCCAAGAAGTGCTGCAAGACAAAAACAACAAATCGGTATTATTGCTTTTTTCATAACTTTTCTCCTGTTTCTTTGTAAAGTTTCGTGCTCTCCAATTCGACGGAGAACATCATTTGCCATTTCGTTATAGTTCTTCATAAACGAAGCCCTCCAATTCAAGTTGTGATTTAAGTGATTTACGAGCGCGATACACAAGGGTTTCAATGCTATGTACGCTTTTCTTCATTACTAACGCCGCTTGGCTTATACTGAAATCTTCAAAATATATAAGCCATAACACTTGTCTATATTCTGATTTCAGCTTTCCAATTGCGCGGTGAACAGTAATTTTTCTTTCTTCCTTAATGTAGGCTAATTCAAGATTTTGTTCCTCGCTAACAAGTTCCGGAAAATCTTGTGCAGAAATATAAGTTTGTTTAGAATTTCGTCTTAAATAATCAATTGCTACATTCCGTCCGATTGTATAAAGCCAAGTTTTAAACGAACTTTTTCCTTTATCTTTCGGTTTCTTTATACCGAAAAGCACAAAGGTATCTTCGGCAAGTTCTTCGGCGGTATGTATGTTGACAACAAAACTGTTAAGATAAAGAATAAGACCGTCTTTGTAATCCCTAATGATTTCTATTAAGCCGCTTTCATCACCATCTTCGCGGAAACGGCGGTAGCTACTTGCACCGTTGTCCATGCGCTTCTCCTTTCCGAAAGGAACTATTTTTTGCCCTTTCACTTATTACACGAAATTTAAACCCAAAACCTCACAGTGTTTTCTTAAAATTTTATATCACAATTATACTTTTGGCAAAATTAAAAGCAAGGCAAAGCCTTGCTAAATATACTTCTTCACTATTCACTATTACTTATTACTTGCCAAAATCGACAAAAAGAGAATAGTGAAAAGTGAAGAGTGAATAGTGAAAAAGTAAAATCGACAAGGCCCTGTTGAACCTTGTCGATTTTTGGCGGAGATGGAGGGATTCGAACCCTCGAACTGCTTTTGACAGTTACACGATTTCCAATCGTGCGCGCTCGACCAGCTACGCGACATCTCCAAATTTTAGCTACCAATACATTATACATATTGGCAGCTGAAAAATCAAGTCTTTTTTTAAATTTATTTATTAATATATTGGGCAAACCTCTTAAAGGCTTGCTTACCCGCATCATCACGCATATAAACACCTGCGTGCTCAAGCACGGTAGCGAACACAATACCGATTTCAGCTTGCAAAATGGTATCTACATTCTCTTTGTTTATATCGCTGTATTTCACTTTAATCTTTTCCGACCATTCATAATGCTTGGAAAGGGTTTCATCTTGGCTTATATCGCTGCCCTTCACAAGTGCCTCTGCCAGGTCTGCCATTTCGTTTTTAAGCCTTGCCGGTAAAACGGCGAGTCCCATAACCTCAATAAGGCCGATATTTTCCTTTTTAATATTATGCAGCTCACTGTGTGGATGATAAACTCCGAATGGATGCTCATCTGTAGTGATATTATTTCGAAGCACCAAATCAAGCTCAAACAGTTCTCCTCTGCGGCGAGCTATGGGGGTTATGGTGTTGTGCGGAACTCCATCGGTTTCGGCAAATATAAATGCTGACTCATCGGTATAGCTTCGCCATTTGTTGAGAATTTTATCGGCAAGCTCTATTAATCGGTCCTTGCTATTGGCTGTGAGTCGGATAACCGACATTGGCCACTTTACAATACCCGCCTTGACATCGGCAAAGCCATCAAAGCAAAGCTCGGTTTCGATGGGTGCTTTTTCCATAGCGAAGGTATAGCGACCTCCCTGAAAATGGTCATGGCTTAAAATTGAACCACCAACTATCGGTAAATCGGCATTAGATCCGACAAAATAGTGTGGAAACAGCGTAACAAAATCAAGCAGCTTTTTAAAGGTATCGCAGTTAATCTGCATGGGCGTATGCGCCGAATTAAACACGATGCAATGTTCGTTATAATATACATAAGGCGAAAACTGCATACACCAAGGCTGCTCATTTATAGTAAGCGGGATTATACGGTGATTTTGCCTTGCGGGGTGATTAATACGTCCCGCATAGCCCTCATTTTCGCGACAGAGCAGACATTTCGGGTATCCCGATTGTGGCGCTGTTTTTGCAGCGGCAATAGCCTTGGGGTCCTTTTCAGGCTTTGAAAGATTTATTGTTATATCAAGCTCGCCATACTCTGTAGCGGTTACCCATTTAACATCACGAGCTATGCGGTAGCGGCGGATATAGTCGCTGTCGCAGGAAAGATTATAGTAATAATCTGTAGCTTCTTGGGGGCTTTTCTCGTATTTTTCGTAAAAGGTCTTAATAACCTCGCTGGGACGCGGCACTAATATACCCATTATTTTTGTATCGAAAAGGTCGCGCTCGGTAATACTGTCGCCTATTAAGCCTGAAGACACTGCATAATCCAAAATATCGGCAAGCACCTTTTCTAAATCATTGACTACACACTCATCGCTCGGCTCTTCATAATCTGTGAGACCTAGTGCCTCAAGCAGATGATTGGTTATATAAATTTTATCGCTTTCCTCAAAAAAGCCCTTGCGAAGACCGTAGCAAACAAGCTTTTTTACTGCCAAATTTATCATAACATCATTCCTTATACTATATTGATATAATTATATAGTTTTTACCTTAATTTGTCAATAAGAATAGCCGCAAAAAAAGCACCCTTTCGGGTGCTTTTTAAACTATTTTGCGTTGTATTCCTCAACGAGTCTCTTAATTCTATCGGCGGGGTCAAGCAGCTTGCTGATAGAGTTATCAAGGTTAATGGTATCGATAAGCAATGCTATGTATTTAGACATATTAACATTGCAGTACCAAGGCTTCTCAAGCAATTCGGGCTCGTTGTAAATAAGGTTTGTTGTGAAAATCTTATCAATATAGCCCTTCTCGTAATATTCATCGAACTTATCGTAGCCTTCAACGAACAGACCAAAGGTAGAGAATATGAATATGCGCTTTGCGCCGCGCTCTTTAAGTTTCTCGGCGATGTCGAGCATTGATTCACCCGAAGAAATCATATCGTCTACAAGAATTAAATCCTTACCTGTTACATCGGCGCCGAGGAATTCGTGTGCCTCGATGGGGTTCTTACCGTTTACAACTATTGAATAGTTGCGGCGCTTGTAGAACATACCGAGCTCAAGACCGAGTACAGATGAATAGTAAATGCATCTACCCATACTGCCCTCATCGGGAGATACTACCATAGTATGCTCGCGATCGAGATGAATATCGGGAACGCTGCGAAGCAGAGATTTAATCATCTGATAAGCTGCCTGAACATTATCGAAGCCATCAAGCGGGATAGCATTTTGAACACGCGGGTCATGTGCATCAAAGGTGATAATGTTCTTTACACCCATATTCACAAGTTCTTGAAGAGCTAAGGCGCAGTCCATAGATTCTCTCTTAGTGCGGCGATGCTGTCTTCCCTCGTAGAGCATAGGCATAATAACTGTAATTCTGCGAGCCTTGCCGCCAAATGCTGCAATAACACGCTTTAAATCCTGATAGTGGTCATCAGGGCTCATAGGTACGGTTTGTCCGTACATTTTATATGTTACACCGTGATTAAAACAATCGCAGATGATGTAAGCATCTAATCCGCGAGCGGTGTGATTAAGCACGCCCTTTGCTTCACCCGTACCAAAACGCGGGCAATTAGCAGGAATTACAAAGCTTTCATCTTCTGAAGCGCTTCTCCACTGCTTTAAATAATAATCCACCTTTGATGAAATGTCCTCACAGCCACGCATGCTGATAATAGCAAGGTCGCCATAAGGAGTGTGTTTGAAATCTACCGAAGCCATTGTTTACCAACTCCCTAAAATATTGCTGTACATATAATAACATATTCTTGCGACATAATAAAGCCTTTTTTTGCAAAAAATGAAGAATATTTTAAATTTTTTAATTTACAAGCATTATTAGTTCTGCTATAATATAATTGTTATATTGTATTTATCTTTAAGGAGTGGCTAAAATGGCTAAAGTTACTTTACTAAATTACACACGCGAGCCCGAGCGCACCGTAGCTTGCGCAGCCAAGCTTTGCTACAGCAACGCAACCATTGAAAATATTCACGATGGACTTACCGACGAAAAGGTGTCCTCTTTTGTTGAAATGCTTGCCGAAATCGGGCATGAAAGCCCAATCGAGCACGCAAGCTTCACCTTTGGAATTGAGGGTGTATCGCGCGCACTTCTGGCGCAGATTACAAGACACAGAATGGCTTCATTCTCGGTGCAGAGCCAGCGCTATGTTGCCGAGGCACACTTTGAGTATGTTACCCCGCCCGAAATTGCTGCCGACCCCGAGGCAAAGGCTCTCTTTATTGCCGCTATGGAGGATGACCAGCGCAAATATGATGCGCTTACCGATATTTTAAAGGCAAAGCATAAAAAAGAATTTTTAGCCGCCAGCAAGGATGAGAAGACAGCCGACAGAATGGCAGAAAAGAAGGCTATTGAGGACGCTCGCTTCGTGCTGCCCAACGCGTGTGAGACCAAAATGGTGCTTACAATGAATGCGCGCAGTCTTATGAACTATTTCCACCACCGCTGCTGCAACCGCGCGCAGTGGGAAATCAGAGATGTCGCTAATCAAATGCTCGCCCTCGTTTTGGAAGTAGCTCCCAATATCTTTAAAAATGCAGGTCCATCCTGCTTGGTTGGCGCTTGCCCTGAAGGTAAAATGACCTGCGGCAAAATCAAAGAAATACGCGAATTTTATAAAAATATGAGGGAAAAGAAATAATATGGGTAAGCTTATAGTTATTGAGGGGCTTGACGGTTGCGGCAAGTCAACCCAGCTGGAATTGCTGCCGAAGCGCCTCAAAGACCGCGGAATTAATGTGGAAAGTGTATCCTTCCCGAATTACCAAAGCGATTCAAGCGCACTCGTTAAAATGTATTTAGCGGGTGAATTCGGAAAGAATCCAAGTGATGTCAATGCCTTTGCGGCATCCTGCTTCTATGCGGTTGACCGCTACGCTTCTTTCAAGAGCGTTTGGGGTGAATTCTATGAAAACGGCGGTACTGTCATTGCAGGTCGCTATACAACCTCTAACGCCGTTCATCAGGCATCAAAGCTGCCTCGAAACGAATGGGAAAGCTTTCTTTCCTGGCTTTATGATTTTGAATACAATAAAATCGGCATTCCGAAACCCGATATGGTAATTTTTCTTGATATGCCAACTTCAGTTTCGCAAAAGCTGCTTGCAAATCGCTACTGCGGCGATAACAGTAAAAAGGATATTCACGAGCGCGACACCGAATACCTTAATCATTGCCGTGAGGCAGCGCTGTTCACTGCGCAATTTTCAAATTGGCAAATTATCAACTGTGCAAATGGAGAAAATCCTCGCACTATTGAGGATATATCAAATGAAATTTTAGATAAGGTGTTGACACTTTTTTAATGATTTACTTATTTTTAGCAGATGGTTTTGAAGAAATTGAAGCACTGACACCGCTTGATATTTTGCGTCGCGCAGATATAGCGGTTAAAACCGTAGGAGTTGGAGGAAAAACAATAGTGGGAGCACACGGAATTCCCGTTGTTGCTGATATTTCTTCCGAATGCGCTGACTTTAGCGATATGACAGCCATTATTTTACCCGGAGGAATGCCGGGCACGCTCAATTTGCAAAGCAATAAAGATGTTGAAACAGCTATACTCAAGGCAAGTGAGAATGAATGCCTTATTGCTGCTATTTGTGCTGCACCTATGATTTTAGGAAACCTTGGGCTTCTTGCCGAACGCGAGGCTATATGCTTCCCCGGCTTTGAAAACGAGCTGAAGGGCGCTATTATCAGCACAAAGCCTGTATGCCAAAGCGGCAACATAATAACCGCTTGTGGAGCAGGAGTTGCTGCTGAATTCGGTTTCTCCATTTTAAGCTACCTAAAATCTGAAAGCGTGGCGACAGAGCTTCGCAAAGCTATGAAATATATTTAAGAGGTTTTATATGAACGAAAATTTTGAAAATAACCCTATGCCGGAGCACTCCGAGTCGGCAGAGACTACCGAGACTGCTGTTGATTCCAAAGTGCGCGTCCCCAAGCACGAGAAAAAATCCAAAAAGCGTATGCCGTTTTGGCTAAAAACGACTATTTGGATTCTATCTATAGTCATTTGTGCTGTTGCTGTTTCCACCGTCATAATTGTTGGCACGGCAGAATATTTGGGTATCGGTCCGGGTCGCGGCGTTAAGGTTGTTGTGGAAATTGATAAGGGTATGTCTACTAGGCAGATTGCTTTAGAGCTTAAGGAGAGCGGAGCTATAAACAACTCCCTTGCTTTTCGTGTTTTCTCGAAGCTTAAGGGATACGATGGAAAATATTCCTACGGTGTTTATGCCTTTAATAACGAGATTGGCTATAACGATTTAGCGCGCAAGCTTATGAATGAGGGAGCTAAAGCCGAAACAGTTACGGTTACTATCCCCGAAGGCACAGGTATTAACGATTATGTTAAAAATGTAAATGGCGAAAATGTTACAGTTAAGGGCATTGCCACTATACTTGAAGAGGCGGGAGTTTGCTCTCGTGGAGATTTTCTTGATGCTATTGATAAAATTGTGAGAAAATCCGCTGTGCTGTCCTCCGCTGATGAAGCTCGCACTTATTATACTCTCGAGGGCTATCTATTCCCCGATACCTACAATTTTTATTGCTTCGACTCGAAGGAATGTGCTGTGCTCGCCGCCGAAAAGATGTTAAAACAACTTGAAACAGTATTTACTGAAGATATGCTCGCTCGTACAGCCGAGCTTAATATGAGCGTTAATGAGATATTAACACTCGCTTCTATTGTTCAGATGGAATCGGGTATAAATACCGATAGTATGGCAGATGTTGCGGCTGTTTTTCACAACCGATTAAAGAGCAGCGAGTTTAAAACGCTCGGTTCTTCACCTACCTGCTACTATGGCGACTCCTTCCGCACCGATGACGGACGCTATAACACCTATAATGTGGAGGGTCTGCCGCCGGGACCAATGTGTTCACCGGGACTTGCTGCAATTAAGGCAGCGCTCTACCCAAACGAAAACAGCGAATATTATTATTTCGTTACTGATAGTGATGGCAAGTTCTATTTCCATAAAACCTTGGCACAACAGAACACGACCATCAACCAACTAAAACAAAAAGGCAAATGGATTTATGAGTATTTTAACAAAAAATAAGATTATATTGCCCGAGCTTTTATGTCCCGCCGGCGACTTAACCAGACTTTATGCGGCGGTTGATTTCGGCGCTGATGCGGTTTATCTTGCGGGCGAGGAATTTGGTATGCGTACCGCCGCGAGCAATTTCGGCAACGATGACCTTAAAAAAGGCGTTGAATATGCACACGCGCATTCTGTTAAGGTGCATGTTGCCTGTAACACCCTGCCGCATAATGATGAGGTTCCACGCTTACCTGATTTTTTAGAGTTTTTAAATGATATCGGTGTTGATGCGGTTATAGCCGCTGATATAGGCACTATGGGTCTTGTAAAAAAATATGCACCCAAATGTGAACTGCACGCTTCGGTGCAATCGGGTATAGTTAATTATTTAACTGCAAATGCATTTTATGATATGGGCGCAAAGCGCGTGGTGCTCGCCCGTGAATTAAGTCTTGCAGAGATTGCCGAAATTAGGGCGAAAACTCCAAAAGAGCTTGAACTTGAGGCGTTTGCACACGGTGCTATGTGCGTTTCCTTTTCGGCGCGTTGCTTGCTCTCGAGCTATATGACCGGTCGCGATGCTAATCGCGGCGACTGTGCGCAGCCCTGCCGTTGGAGTTATTCTCTAATAGAGGAAAAGCGTCCCGGTCAGCATTTTGATATCACCGAAACCGATAAGGGCACATATATCCTCAATGCTAACGACCTTTGTATGGCAGAGCACCTAAAAGAAATGGTCGAGGCGGGCATCGACAGTATTAAAATCGAGGGCAGAGCGAAATCGCACTATTATGTTGCAGTTACTACAAACGCTTATCGCGGCGCAGTTGATTCGCTGAATGATAATTATGATAATTGGCAATTACCCGAGTGGGTTAGCAAAGAGCTTAATAAAATTAGCCACCGCAACTATTCCACGGGCTTCTATTTCGGCACGCCGAAAAACGAACAGACCTATAAAAACGCGGGATATATCCGAGACTATAGCGTTGCAGCAGTAGTTAGTGGATATGAAAACGGAATGGTAACGGCTACGCTTAAAAATAAATTTTCCATCGGTCAGGAATTTGACTGTTTAGAAGCAGGCAGTGTACCGTTTACTTTTACTGCTACCGAGCTTTATAACGATAAGGAAGAAAAAATCGAGGTAGCCCCAAGCCCGATGATGACGGTTAAAATCCCTTATCCGCGCGAAATTAAAACAGGTTCCTTGCTTCGAATTAAATCGCTTTAATATGTTTTAAAATCACCCTTTAGTCAATACTAAAAAGGGTGATTTTTTTGCTTAAGCTTAAAGAAAAATACCGAGTGGTAATATGCTTTGCTTTAATTAGTGCACTTCTTTTTTTGTGTGCGACAAGAATTTTTATGGTGAATAGTGCGGGTTACACCGAGGTGCAGCAGCAAAACAACAGCTATAGAATAACTCTCTCCAAGCTTCGCGGCACAATATTCGATTGCAATATGCAGCCGATTACTAATTCCGCAACCTATACCGTTTCGGCTTTTTTGCCGAACGAATCAGCCGCCTTGGCTGCCGCCGGTCTAGATAAGGATAATGCAGCTCGTGTGTTAGCCTCCCTAAAAAAGGGATTACCGGATTTTTCTATTACAGAAAGGGCTATAGACAATTACGGTGTATACTCCACAAGCGTTTACGCTAATATTCCCGATAATATGCTCTGCCCGCAGCTAATCGGCTACTTGGATGCCGACGGACACGGTGTTTCGGGAATACAAAAGGCTTATGACAGTCTGTTATATTCGGGAGAGCACCACTCTCTTTTAGTTGCCACTAATGGTCTCGGTGTGCCGCTAGCGGGAGGAGAATTCACAGAGATTATCAATAAAAGTATTATAAACAGCGGACTAAAGCTCACTATTAATGGTGATATTCAGCAAATTGTTGCCCGTTGCATGCAATCTGTCAAATGCGGAGCGGCGGTGGTGAGCGAGGTTGGCAGCGGTAAAATTCGCGCCATGGTGAGTATGCCTGAATTTAATGCAAAGCAGGTGGAGCTTTATTTGAATAACGAGGATTCCCCTTTTATAAATCGTGCACTTACAGCATACAATGTGGGCTCTGTTTTTAAGCCGTGCGTAGCCGCTGCAGCCATTGAAAGCGGGAGAAGCAGTTATACCTGCAGTTGTCAAGGCGTTGCGGAGTTTTCGGGGCACAGCTTCCGTTGCCACACATTATCGGGACATGGAACTCTTGATATAACCAATGCGCTGGCATATTCCTGTAATGTGTTTTTTTATAATGCCGCAGTAAACCTTGGGGCGGACAGTGTATTTAATATGGCTTCATCTCTCGGCTTTTCTAAAGGCTACGAAATTGGTGCGGGTATTAGCTGCTCTGCACAGCTCACCGATATTTCTGTTTTGCGCTCTAACGAGCGTGCTCTTGTTAATTTAAGCATAGGACAGGGTGATTTAATGTTGAGCCCTGTTTCAATTTTATCGCTCTATGAGGCAATAGCGAATGGCGGCATATACCGCCCTCAAACTGTGGTTGAGGGTACTGTTAAAAATGGCGCAACAACAGCGTTCCTTCAAAAACCTCCCACCAGAGTTATGAGTACCGCTGCCGCTAACCGCATTAAAAACGACCTTTCGGCAGTGCTTGAATACGGAACAGGTACTGCTGCCAAGCCTCAATATGTAACCGCCGCCGGCAAAACCGCAACTGCGCAAACGGGCTGGCGCAAAAACGGGGAGGCAGTTGAAAACTCCTGGTTTTGCGGTTTTTTCCCAAAGGATAACCCAAAATATGTAGTAGCAGTATTAATTGAAGCTTCAAAGGGCAAGGAGGATACCGCCGCTCCAATATTCGCTGCGATAGCTGACGGAATAACGGTTTTAGAAAATTCAAAAAAATAACAAATCAGTTATTGACAATATAAAAATTTATGGTATAATATTTTAGTGCTGATACGGACCAGTAGCTCAGTTGGTTAGAGCAACCGGCTCATAACCGGTTGGTCCGGGGTTCGAGTCCCTGCTGGTCCACCAGTATTAGCAAAAAAGCTTGGTATGCTGATTCTAATGAAGCTACATATTATCGAGGTTTCGATTCAAGCTTCGCTCCCCTCGCTTTCATCGGCAGGGACTTTCGTGTGAAA